>JBIJBY010000024.1:0-14392 GCA_044344975.1 Candidatus Nanopelagicaceae bacterium
ACGTCAGCATCAAGAATTCCCACCCGCTGCCCACGCGCTGCAAGTGCAACAGCAAGGTTTGCAGTCAGAGATGATTTTCCCACTCCGCCTTTACCTGATGCAATGGCGAAGACACGGGTCAAGGAGTCAGGACGAGCAAATGGGATCGACTTCTCATTACCACCGCGGATTATTCTCTTGATTTCATTCCGTTGTTCGTCGCTCATCACATCGAAGCCAATAGCCACACGAGTTATCCCCGCTATACCAATAACTGCCTTGTTAATGTCCTCAGAAAGTCGATCTTTCATTGGGCATCCAGCAATCGTCAGGTAAATATCAATCTCTGCGGTGCTTCCAGAGATATTTATATTCTTTACCATGCCAAGCTCGGTGAGTGGTTTTCGCAACTCTGGATCAATGACTGTGGCTAAGGCGCTCCTAATCGCTTCGATACTCATGGAAGCTGTGGATCCTGTCGGACGGAGTTTTTGTCGAGCTTGGATTCATCGTCTAGCGCTTGGCGCATTTGCTTGCGGATAAATGCTTTCGGATTGAGGTCGCTCACGCTGAGGTCCTCAAAACCAGGCCCCAAATTCTCACGAAGATCGCTGGTGGCTGATTGCGCGAACCCACGAACCTTGCGAATAAACCGCGCAGCATCGGCCGCAAAGGTTGGTAATTTATTTGGCCCGACAAGCAGGAGTGCAACTAGGGCTAACCCGAGTAGTTCCCCTGCGCCAATGTCGAGCATTTCACTATCGTAACGTTATTCCTGAGCAGCGACCAAAGTCGCCTTTACTACCTTCGTCACATCATTTCTTTTCAAAGTGATCGAGACGAGGTCTCCCGGGGCTTTGTCGCGTATGGCAACGATTAACTCATCTGAATTCGTGATCTTTCGTCCACCCAATTCGATGATGATGTCACCAGTCTCGATACCAGCGCTCTCTGCGGGGCCATTTGGGGAGACAGCTGCCACTCGAGCTCCAGGATCGCTGAAGGATGTATCGACAGAAATTCCTAGGATTGGATAGGAAGACTTTCCAGTTTTAATCAACTCTTCAGCTGTCCGGCGTGCTTGATTAATGGGAATAGCAAAACCCAATCCAATAGATCCGGATTGACTCCCATAGGCTGAACCGACTGTTGCAATCGCAGAATTCACTCCAACAACTGCGCCGGTCTTATCGACTAATGGTCCACCTGAGTTTCCCGGATTTATTGCCGCATCTGTTTGAAGCGCATTGATGAATGAGCCTTCGCTCTGGCCATCGCCGGCAGTCACCGCGCGATTCTTGGCGCTGATGATTCCTGATGTGACCGTGCCTGACAGTCCGAGCGGCGATCCAATTGCAATTACAGTATCTCCCACTTGTACCTTGTCGCTATCTCCAAATTGAAGAGCCGGAACTCCAGTGCGCGCAACTTTGATAACAGCTAAGTCATATGCAGGATCTACTCCAACAATCTTCCCACGGACAACTTTTCCGTCGTTAAAGGAGACGGTTAACGTTCCATTTCGTCGTACATTCTCGACAACGTGATTATTGGTGAGAATGTATCCATCAGATCGGATGACAAATCCAGTGCCCGTTCCTCCACCCATAGAAGATCTTGTCGAAATAGATACAACTGATGGCAAGACTCGCGCTGCTATCGCAGAGATAGATTGTGGTGATCGCTCCACCACACTTGTTGTTGCGACCAAAGAAGCATTTGAATCAAAGAGCGAAGTACCATTTGCAAGATTTCCTGCTACCCCACCAACAGCACCTGCAATGAGAGCCATACCCACAGCAAGGCCAACGCTTACCTTCGCGCCATGGCTTCGTTTAGCTCCACTAGACCGACCCTTTAATGGGTCAGGAAATTGTTGCGCGCCTGGCGGTAAGTAATAGTTCTGTGGTCGAGCAGGCGGCTGGTTATGGCCGTACTGTGCTGCAGGAGACCACCACTCAGGTTGACTCATGAATTTCTCCCGTGCTGTATTCGTCTGTAAAGATTCATATTCACATACTCTGGCAAAGCAACTCTAAAGAAAGCTGAGAGCGCGCTGAAAGTACGCCTAAACTCTATCTTGTTTGCTGGCGCTCGCCACTTAATTTTTTACGGCTATGAAGATGCCGTCGCCCAAGCCATTCAGAGAGCAGGTCCAACGCTCACGATCTGCACGGAGATTTCGAAGTAGCTCCCTTCGAGCAACGGTTACTTCATCTCGTTGCGCCAGATCGGCAACTTTGCCGCCATGTAGCGCATGCACAAGGATGGTTACGCCTCCGGCACGAAGGATGCGATGCGAGTGATCAATCAACTCGGATAAATCACCTGAAAAATCGCGCACGACAATCATGTCGTATCCTGAATCAGTTAACTTCTGCAGGATGTCATACGGCGATCCGTGAATTAGTCGGACTCGTTGTGTCGAAATTTCCATCTCTTCACATGCTTCGCGAGCAAGTTGAATATGTTCTGCCTCGCGATCAATCGAGGTAATCGTCCCGTTCTCATCCACTCCACCAGCAAGCCACAAAGTGCCCACGCCTGTGCCGGTTCCTAATTCCACAACGCTCTTTGCACGAAGTGCAAGAGCGAAGGTTTGTAGAAAAGCGCCACTGCCTGAAGATGGTTCATCGCTTCCGAGTTCAGCACCACGATTGCGTGCATTTTGGATTTCTAACTCTTCAACGATGAAGTTCTCGATAAACTCTCGCGTCTTCTCAGGTTGTTCGTTCATAGACTCTTCATCCACTCTGTAAGTAGTCGAACGCCAAACCCTGTGCCACCTTTGGGATTCTCCCCTGAATCGGAATCACTGCGTCCCACACCTGCAATATCAAAATGGACCCATCGTGAAGTAGCTACAAATTTCTCTAAAAAGAGCGCGGCCGTAATCGATCCACCGCCGACGCTTGGCTTCTCAGCAATATTTTTGAAATCGGCGACTTCGGAGCGAAGGCTCTCGACATAATCATCGACTAATGGCATATGCCATACCCGATCCCCGGATATATCCCCTGCTTTGGCTAATCGCTTGGCAAGTGCGCCATCTCGCGTATACATCGCTGCGTAATGGCGACTTAAACCTAGAGTTGCAGCGCCAGTTAAAGTTGCGAGATCAACGAGATAATCTGGATCGAATTTATCGACGGCGTATCCCAGACCATCTGCAAGTACCAGTCGCCCTTCAGCATCAGTATCTATAACTTCGACAGTCTGCCCGTCATAGTGTGTGATGACATCGGAGGGGCGCTGCGAGGTGGCAGAGAGCAAATTCTCTGCACACATAAGTAACCCGGTAATTCGACAGTTAAGGCCCAGCGCAGCGGCTGTGCGGATGGCGCCGAGAATTGCTGCTGCCCCAGCCATATCGCTTTTCATTGCCACCATATTTTCGTAAGGGCGTTTTAGCGATACACCGCCGGTGTCAAACATGATTCCTTTACCAACGAGAACCACATGTGGAATCTTTCTCGAGTTGGCTCGCTTCTTATAGCTAATCTCAATCATTGCTGGTGGTCGCTTCGGTGAGGAATTTCCGACCGCTCTTAATCCGCCAAACTTGCTCAATGCCTTTGGGCCTTGATGAACCTTTATCTCTACCGGATATTTTGCCAACACTTTTCTTGCCTGAGACGCCATCCATTGTGGGCTTTTCATATTTGCCGGGGTATGAATCAAATCGCGCGTCAAAAGCACCCCTGCAAGAATCTCTTGCGCTTCAAAGTGATCATACTTTCTGATTAATGCGAACGTTGGCGCTTCTGATACTCCATTTACCTTCCATTGGTATGCCGAGAGCCCAAGTGCCAGCGCGTGGGCGCGAGTTAACTCTCCTCGGCCACCACAAAGTGAGGCGCACTTCCTCGAAGTCCCTCGCAACTTTCGCCCGATAGCGCTTCCAGCTTTAACAAGATCCGCTCGTGAACCACTTCCTACTCCTACAAGAAATATCGTTGAAAGTTTCTTTGATTTCACCGGAATCTCAACTAGTTCTCCTGCTTTACCAGTGAGCTTGTAAGAGGTAGCTAAATCATTTATCAGATTGACAGTTAACTTTTGATCACCGGTTGCGCTCTTTATTGATTTGAATAGTTCTTTAATCTCTGCGCCGCCTTCAAAGCTCACTGAGCCATTAACTACTGGCATGGCCAATACATCAACACCTTGCAAGAAGTTCGATGTGAAGGGAACGATTCGGGGGTGTTGCGTCGGCACTTGCTAACCGTAGCGTCTATTAACGCCGTATCAAGCGAAAGAGCGCGACACCAATCAATCCACTGATGAGCGAACCGACCATGACGGCGGTTACTGCGAGCTCCTGTAGCGCCGGATCAGTGAAGGCCAACTTCGCGATGAAAATCGAAACGGTAAAACCTATTCCCGCCGTACTACCAACAGCGACCAAGGCCGATGTGCTGGCCCCTTCGGGAAGTTGTGCAAGCTTCATCATTGCAGCGCCTTTGGCAGCGGTAATGACACCGATGGGCTTGCCCAGAGCCAAACCACAAATGATTCCCCAAGCGATAGGTGAGGTGAAGATAGCTGAGAGCGTCTGCGCGGATAACGTAACGCCAGAGTTTGCAAAAGCAAAGATTGGAATGACGATAAAGGCGGAGAAGCCATGGAAGTTTCCTTCCAGCTTCTCGACGATAGTTAATGTGCCATCTTCGAGATCCTGATGTTTCCCATCATTAATGGCAGTCGCGGGGGTAAGTAGACCCATCAATACACCTGCAAGGGTTGGATGTAGCCCCGCTTTATAGAGGCTAAACCAGAGGAGTGCGCCAACAATAAAATAGATGTACACGCGCATCACGCCAATTCTTTGTAAGAGCAATGTGGCAATTACCGCTCCTAACGCTGCCACCAACCATGAGATAACTGCGCCAGTGGAAAATACGATGGCGATAATCAAAATGGCGCCAATGTCATCAATGACGGCGAGCGCAAGTAAGAAAGAGCGGAGCGCGGACGTTGCCCGAGCACCCATGAGCACGAGCACCCCAACTGCAAGCGCAATATCAGTCGCAACAGGAATTGCCCAACCCTCTGGAGCGATATCTCCTGCTATCGCAAGGTAGATCAATGCTGGAATAGCCATCCCACCGAGCGCTGCAAAAAATGGTGCCGCTGCCTGGCGAAGTTTAGAAAGATGGCCTGATGTGAGCTCCCGCTTTATCTCTAGCCCCACTACAAAGAAGAAAATAGTCATCAACCCATAATTAATCGATTTCAAAATAGTGAGTTCAAGATCAATCTTCAAAGGTTCTAATGAGAAAGAAAGGTTAAGGAATTGAAAGTACTTCTCTGCGAGAGGCGAGTTGGCAACCACCAAACCAAGGAGAGCGGAAGCGAGAAGGAGAATTCCTGAGGAACTTTCCCGTTCAAGAAAATCTCGGAACGGGGAGAAGCGAGTGCGAGCCGTGGCGATATCTCTCTCGAATTTATTTCTTAACTAGCGCAACTGCAGCTGAGAGGCACTCAGAGAGACGGTTAGCCTCGTCTGCATTGAGTTCAACAACTAATCGACCGCCACCTTCGAGTGGAACGCGCATAACAAGGCTGCGGTTCTCTTTTGTGACCTCCATGGGGCCATCACCGGTGCGGGGCTTCATTGCTGCCATGCTCGGGCTCCTTGCTAGCGGGGGAAGAGAATTATCGCGCACTCTCGCCAGCCTGGGAAATTAGGGTGGCAACCCGTGCCCGACCTCGCTCCAAAACGGCGTGAACCGCCCGTTCGGGCACCCCCAGCAGCCCTGCAATCTCTGGCAGAGAGCGGTTCTGCAGATAGACCAGAGAGAGGATGGTCCGCTCCTCCTCCGGTAACCGCTCCAGCAACTCCACAAAGGGGCTCATAGAGATGAAGGTACCTGGAAAACTTTAAGAATCCTTAAGGTTCGAACCTTCTGACCTGACGGGCAAATCGATGCAAGCTCAGCCATACCCCAATAGCCAGCCCAGGCTTGAGCACGCTAGCTAAGAGACCAGTGAGCTCCTCACTCCAGGTAAACCTGGTCTGACGTGGGCCAATGGGCTCTAATTCAAAGTGCCCTGTGCCGCGCAGCCACTTTCCATAATGAATCACATCGCACCGGTGTGGCGGCTGCCAACGGGTCACTTCCATAAGGTCCCAGATGCCGAACCAACCTCGACTAGGCACCGCGCCAGTGAATGCCGCGATCTTGGTGCCCACTCCCTCGTGATCTTCGACAAGATCAACGCGAGTTGCCAACATCCACTCACCCTGCGAAGGCCAATTCGCGATCGCCCGCCATACATTCTCGACAGATGCATCGAGTTCAAATGTGAACTTAAGTTTCATTTCGCACCTGACGAACCTCTCGAACGGAAAGCGCACTCACTGTGGCAATAAATACTAGAGCGGCGAGTATGTAGAGCGCATTTTTTGTCCCTATTTGCTCAGCCAATGGGCCGATAAAAATCAAACCGAGCGGTGCAAGTGCATATGACCCCAATGCATCGTACGAAACAACTCTGGAGTAAGACTCCTCTGGAATGTTATGTTGCATCGAAGTGCTCCATGCAACATAGAAGATTTCAACTGCTACCCCAGCGAAGAATGCAATTACGATCGGGATCCAAATATCGGCGCTAAAGCTAATTGAAAAAATCCATATGGCTATGAAGAACATTGGCGTAATCCCGGAGATGAGCGGCTTGCGCAATTTAACCTTTAATAGGAGCAAGCCAGTAACAATCATTCCCACGGTTGAAGCTGCTAGAACCAAAGACCACTCGCGAGGACCATATCCACTCTCTTTAGTGGCGAGCGGGCCAAGTACGCCAATCGTAGATTCATATGCAAGATTGATAAATGTGAAGGCAACAACCACTGAGACAACCCACTTGCGCGATATAAACTCCCGCCAACCCTCCTTCAGTTGATGGAACAGCGTTCCACTCTCATCTCGCGTGATCCGTGGCAAGTCGATCGACCAAACTAAAACTCCAGCAATAAAAAAGGAGAGCGCGTCTACAGCTAGCGCCCAACCCGAGCCGGCGATCGCAACAAGTGCGCCGCCAACTAATGCCCCTGCGGTGTATCCGAAATTACTTAACAACCCAACGACACTGTTACCACTTTGTAATTGATCCTTCGGCAAAATTTCTGGAAGTACACCCGAGAATGCAGGCCACCAGAGCGCATTCAAGAATCCGAAGAGCGCACCCATGATGCAGAGGAGAGGTATTGATACGAATCCAAAGATAAAACTTGAGGCGCTCACAAGAACAAAGGCGCTACCCAAGATGTCGGAACCACCAACAATCTTATTTCGCTTATATCGATCGCCAACAACCCCGCCAAATAGCATGAAAAGCAGAAGCGGAATCATTTGCGAGCCCAGAACAAGACTCAACTGCGAGGCGGTGCCATTTGGTAGCCCCAACACACCAAACGAGAGCGCAATTGGAGTGATTCCATTACCTAAATTGGAGACGAAACGTGCAAGCGCTAATTTAGTAAAGCCCTTGTAGGCGCTTAAAGCGCGGATATCTTTAAGCGCGCTGGATGCAGGCATCAAGAGCCTCGTCGATTGTTTTAGTCCAGATTATGTACTCCAATTGATGCGGTTTCAGAAAGTTTTGTTCGGCGAGGTACTCAATAAAAATACGGAGTGGGGCGTAGAAATCATTTGGGTCGAGGATGACAACTGGCTTCTCATGAAAACCAAGCGAGCGACCAACCCAAATTTCGAAGAATTCCTCCATAGTTCCAGCGCCACCTGCCATGGTGATAAAGGCATCTGAAAATTGATCAAGAAGCGCTTTGCGTACTCGCATGTCATCAACTACGTGAAGTTCGGTAGCTTGATGATCGGCGAACTCATACTCGGCTAACCGTTGCGGAATGACACCTATCGTTTCGCCACCATGTTCCCGGCAAGCCCTCGATACTGCCCCCATCATCGAGACCTGACCGCCGCCCCAGACAAGCGCCCACTGTCGCTTTGCGATTGCGGCGCCTAACTCTCCGGCGAGTTCAAGATGTTCCGGAGCAATATTCTCTGAAGCAGAGCAATAGACAGCGATATGCACCAGCTCAGGATACGGGGAAAGCGGTACGGTTTACTCATGGAAATGGCATCAGGCATCGGATTGGCAAATATAACGACGCAAGGCACGGTTCTCGACGTCTGGTTTCCTCAGCCGACGCTCAGCGCGCTTGCCTCGGCAGATACGTCGAATTTGCGAACGGAATTAGCGCAACTTGAAGGTGCCGATAGCGATCGAGATGTACATCGAAAACTAATCGAAATCGAGATTGATATAACCAAAGCCCCTGCTTCGACCACAGATGTTTATCTCCGATTACATCTACTCTCCCATCGACTTGTAAAGCCGCACGGCCAATCTCTAGAGGGCATATTCGGCTTACTGCCTAACGTTATCTGGACCTCATTTGGACCTTGCCTCAATGAGAATTTTGAACAAACGCGGGCTCGGTTAATGAAACGCGGGCAAGTGACTATCCATGGCGTCGATAAGTTCCCTCGTATGGTCGACTATGTCATCCCAAGTGGCGTTCGCATCGCCGATGCCGATCGAGTTCGGTTAGGTGCATATCTTTCAAGTGGTACCACTGTTATGCATGAAGGTTTCGTCAACTTCAATGCTGGAACTCTTGGCGCTTCAATGGTGGAAGGTCGAATATCTGCCGGTGTCATCGTTGGCGATGGTTCAGATATTGGCGGTGGCGCTTCCATCATGGGAACGCTCTCCGGCGGCGGTAAAGAGGTCATCTCGATCGGCGAGAAGACCTTGCTCGGCGCAAATGCAGGGCTTGGCATCTCACTCGGCAATAACTGTGTAGTTGAAGCAGGGCTCTACCTCACCGCAGCCTCAAAGGTCGCACTCCCAGATGGCCAGGTAGTGAAAGCGCGCGAACTTTCTGGTGGAAACAATTTGCTCTTCCGCAGAAATTCCCAGAGTGGCTCAATCGAAGCGCTACCCAAAGAAGGCAGTTGGGGCGGATTAAATTCGGTACTCCACGCTAACTAAGGTTTCGAAAGGGAGTAAGCGAGAGATCGCGGTCCGCAACAGTTATCGATGCAATGTTCGGAAATGTTTCAATTAATTTGCGCGCGCTATCAACTTCTGATTGAGAATCATCTGCGATGAGTACAGGAGATTGCCAACTGGAAGCGATGAGTGAAGTTAGAGTAGAACGAGTCACTACAATTCGCGTAGGGAACTTAAACTCAGCTATCTCTCCATAAAAAATTCCGCTTACTGCTCGCTCCTCGAGCGTACTCTGAAGCGATTGCGATGGCTGGTAATTCGCACTCCAAACGATCGGTCGATTCGAAGCTATCAGACGAGCTGCATCATCAATCATCTGACGACTCTCGCTCGCAATCAAGATCAAAGGATCACCTGGACTGATTTTTATGATCTTCTCACTTACCTCGATCTCATCTCTACCTTCATAACGGAGTTGAGCCAATTTGCGCTTGGTGAGCGCACTTTTTGTGGGAAGTTGCTCGCCTCGACCAATCAAAATTACCGATGTGATTTTGCGCCGCGCTAATTCTTTTGCAGTTTCTGCGCTGACATCTCTCTTTGTTACATTAAAAACAGGAAGCTGAAATTGGTTTCCATATGCAATCCCAATCACGGCGCTCGCTGGATCTTGCTCAAAGTTAACCAAGACTGCGCTCTTTGCTTTCGGCCAAAGCGTGCGCGCTACCGATATCGCCATCGAATCTGCGCTTGTCGCGCTGACCCTATTTACCGAACGTGAAATCCATGTCGATGGAAGTTTAAGTAGCGAACGAAACCTCTCACCAGATAATTCAGAACTTGTCCCATTGGCGCTAAATGCGACCACCGTCTTCACGCCGCCCGCTTTTGTGCGAGCTGTGATTTCGTAGCGCACGACATCAGGCAGTTTGAATGCTTTTGCAAATTCTGATTGCGTAACCTGGCGAACCCACGCGCTAAAACTGGGATTGAGTGTTGGGTTTAAACTCCACGGATCGGGCACTGGCGTCAGATACGGAATCGATGATCCCCAAACTTCGGCTACATCTTGCGTCATGCCACCAGTCGAAGATGCATAGAAAGTTGTTACAACCTTGCCCTTAAACATCACGGCAAGACCTTTGCCAACTTCGGGTTCGGTAGCAGAAATAGCATCGATCCACTTCTGCCCATAGACCGGTTCACTCTCCTTCGAATAACCAACAAAATTTTGATCCTGAATTGAAGAGTAGAGATTGCAGTCGCAATTCTTCCGATAAATACCTGCCTTTGATAGGGCGAACGAACGCGCCGTAATCACCTGTGCTTCTAACGCCGCGCTTGGCCATGATGATGGAACTTCACCGATCCCACGAAGATACTCCGAGTGAATTCGTAAAGTTGTCGTTGCAATAATGGAGCCTTGGATTGCCGGTGAGGTTGGTGGCATGAATTTCACTTGTATCTGGCCATACTTATACTTTCGCACTACTGAGCCTTGTCGCATTTTTACAATGTTAATCTCGCCCGGATAACTCGGTGTTCCCGACCAACGCAAAGTCCATGTACGTTCACTAGGCAACGTTGTACTCTCTTTGGTCAGTGGATCTACGAGTGAACTGATCAATGTGCCACTGAGCGCAGAAAAAATTAATTCACCACCGCCAGAGACTTGTGCAATAGGAGCATCTGTCGCTGGTACTTCGGGCGGAAGATCTCCCTTGTAAACGAGCATTGGCGCCGGCGCTCCCGCCACTGCTTCGACACTAAATCCAACGGTCGCAACTTTGTCTGCAATGTTGACTCTGACAAATTGTGAATCGTCGACCGCTGCAACCGTAGTCCCTGGGTAGTAGTAGCTTGCAATCTCGGTACCACTCTTACCTTCGAGCGCTTGTCCATATGCACCGATCTGACTCATCCCAACACCATGCCCGTAACCAGCGCCCCGGAACTCAAAGCGGGCCGGAATCTCGGCTGCACTGGAGAGTTGAACAGTTAGGCAAGAGATTAAAAGGGTGCTAAGTAATGCAGAGGTGAACCGCAGCGACTTCTTAGACATCTTCATCTGCAGATGGCGAGGCAGCAACCTGTAGCGACTCTTTATATGCTGCGATAACCGCACTTGGCTCACCGCGCATCATAATCTTGCCTTGGTTCAACCAAAGTACGTCATTGCAAATATCGTTTATTGTTGCTAGTGCGTGGCTAACAATGATTATTGCTCGATTATGGCTCCGCAACGATTTAATTCGCTCCAAGCACTTCTTCTTGAATTTTGCATCGCCCGTACTTAACGCCTCATCGATGATCAGAATATCTGGCTCAACAACGACTGAGACAGCAAATGCTAGACGAGAATACATTCCCGATGAATAAGTTTTCATCGGTGAATCAATGGCATCCCCAATCTCGGCGAAGGCCGCAATCTCGGGGAACTGTTCTTCAATCTCTGCACGACTAAGGCCAGCTGCGAGACCCCCAAGAATCACATTCTCGCGCCCGGTCAATCGTGGATTAAATCCAACTCCTAAAGCAAGCAATGTGCTTACCTTTCCAGCTATCTCTACTCGCCCTGAAGTCGGCGGAATAATTCCTGAAATTACGCGCATTAATGAAGATTTGCCTGCACCATTAGAACCAATAACTCCCAGAACGCTCCCGTATGGAATTTCCAGGTTTACACCTTGCAGCGCTCGCACCTCGCGAGTTTTTCGCCCAGTACGCGTTAGCGCTTGACGGAAGGTAGGTTTTTTTTCAACAGTCGTAATGTAGGTGAGATTTAGATCAGTAATTGTGACCGCGCGATCACCTGCATTATGTTCGTCGGATACATTAGATACGGAGAGCAAATTCACGCTCCCTACTCAAAAAGAGGTATAGCGATATTATTAAAAGTCCGACACTCCAACTGATCATGAGGAACCAGCTATTACCGCTTGGTGCAGAGCTATTGACGATGATGCCGCTCCACGCATCAATAAATGGTGCGAGCGGATTAATGAACTTAAGGGGAGCAAGTGTTGGCGAGAGCGCAGATGATTCGTAGAGCACGGGCGATAGATAGAGCCACGCTCGAGTGAGATAAGGAAGAAAGTTTTTGGTATCTCTGAAATAAACGTTGAGAGTTGCAAAGAGCAGCGCCAGAGCTAATGAAAGAATGAGCGTCAAAGTAAGAATCAGTGGAAGGAAGAGGAGATTGATACTCCAAGGTGACGCCAGTAGCGATGCAATGACTGTGAGCACTGCGAGAGTCGGAATAAATTTGAAGAACGAAATAACAGTTGCCGATAATGGCAGGACAAAGCGTGGGAAAGCTGAGTTCAAGATCAACTTTCCGCCACTAGTGATGGATTTTGCACCCATAGTCAAGGAATTTGTCACGAGATAAAAAAGAAAGAGGCCCGATGTTAGGTGCGCAAAGCGTCTGCCATCTGCATCACCGCTAATCACAATGATTAACACAAAATAGACGAGCGCTAGAAGCAAGGGATTGAGAATTAGCCAGAGCTGTCCAAATAGCGACCCAAAGTTTTGTGCCCGTAATCCAGAGCGGGAGTACTCCGCCACAAAGGATCTGCGGCGCCAGACCTGAGCAAAATATGGGAGCACCTTTGGCATTCCGCGGCGGAACGGCTGATAAACCTGGACGTGCGCCACGAAATACCCACCTTTGCTCTTCTCGTCTCCGCTACCACTTCCAACTAAGGCTCAATAGTACCGCTAGCGCTTAGAAGTAGTTCGCTTTGTAGAAGTGATAAAGCCCCAAGCCCACGAGAAATGCATAGTCATCAGGACAATCGGCAAAAGGAGCATCTCTAGGGAGCGATTTTTCACCAAGAGTACTAGCGTGCCAGAGAGCGTGAAAGCTAAATAGATAAATGGCAAAAGAAGGAAGATCGGATCTATAAACGCACCAACAAGACCAACAACTGAACCGATAAGAGTTAGCGGTGGAGCTAGGTAACGAGCGTTGATTGTTCCTTTATGATTTCGTGCAACTTCGCGCCGCCATCTTCCATATTCGAAGTATTGCTTGGCAAGGGCGCGTAAATTTGGGCGGGGGCGATACGTCACTTGCAGTCGCGGATTAAAGTAAATCAAGCCGCCACGTTCACGTAAACGGTAGTTTAATTCCCAGTCTTGCGCCCTAATGAAATGTGGATCAAAACCGTTTATATCTGAGATAGCGCTCCGCAAAAATACACCGAGATAAACCGTATCAACAGCGCCCTCTGCGCCACCAATGTGGAAACTTGCTCCGCCAACTCCAAATTTACTTCGCATGGCAGTTGCGACAACTCGTTCGAATCTCGTTACACCTTCTGCAGCCATCATTCCACCAACATTGACAGCTCCAGTCCGGACCAAAGTTGCTACTGCCTCACGGATGTACCCGGCGGGGAGTATGGAATGACCATCGACGCGAACAATAATGGGTGCGCGTGATGCAGCGATTGCTCGATTTAGAGCATCGGCAGTTTTGCCACTGGGATTCTCTACCAAAGTTATTCGGGGATCGCGCTGCGCAAGAATTGCGGCAACATTGTTTGTCTGATCTCGCGAAGGCCCTAAAGCGAGGACTATTTCAATCTCGCCTTCGTAATCTTGAGAGGTAATTGCGCTCACTGTTGCCTCGAGGTATCGCTGCTCATTTAAGACAGGCAAGATCACAGCGACTGGCGTCTGGAGAGATATTGGCGTGGTCATTAAGGTCTGAAGGTACTATCCACATAGGCTAGGAGCGTGATACTCGAGAGATTGGCGCGAATTCTCCCCCGCCAAAGCCAGCGCCAGCGGATTCTCGCGCTCTTCTCTGCGGTCATCGTGTTGGTTGCAACCATCATCTGGGGAGGTTTCGGCGCCGCCACCTCTCAGATTAAGCGGGTGGATGTCTTTAAAGATCGGACTGAACGACCCAAAGTTGTAGCGCGAAAAGCGGTGACCTATTTAATTGTTGGATCTGATACCCGAGAGGGTTTAACTAAAGCTGAAATAAAAGCACTTAAGGTAGGTTCAACAAAAGTTGCAGCGGGCAAGAGATCAGACACCATGCTCTTGGTTCACATAAGTAAATCTCGGGATCATGCCACCATCGTCTCGATTCCACGCGACACATTTGTCTTGGTTCCTGAATGGACTGACAGCTCTGGAAAAGTTCACCCACCGTCATATTCGAAAATTAACTCCACCTTCGGTCGAGGAGATGCACCACTTCTCGTGCAAACTTTAGAGAGCATGACTGATCTTCGAATCAACCATTACATTGAAGTGAGCTTTCTTGGGTTTAAAGAGATGGTAGATGCATTGGGTGGAGTTGAAATTTGTACAAAGCGGAAGATAAATGATCCAAAGTCACATTTAGTGCTCCCTGCTGGAACACACCGACTCGACGGAATCACCGCTTTGAAATATGTGCGAACTCGAT
>JBIJBY010000110.1:0-4138 GCA_044344975.1 Candidatus Nanopelagicaceae bacterium
GGCAATTCGTGCTGGCGCACACGCTGCCTAAAAAAAGGAACTGCTCTGATGATTGTTGGCGTACCTAAAGAGATCAAGGCTCAAGAATTTCGAATTGCTCTCACCCCAGATGGCGCTGCCGAGTTGGTCAAAAGCGGTCATCGCGTTTTAGTTGAGGTTGGCGGTGGCGAAGGAGCTGGATTTACTGATGCGGAGTATCGCAACGTTGGGGCGGAACTGATTGAGAGCGCTGCTGAAATTTGGAGCTCCTCCGAAATAATCGTGAAGGTGAAGGAACCACAAGCGAGCGAATATCCATTAATGCGCAAGGGACAAGTACTTTTTACCTATCTCCATTTGGCAGCCTCGAAGCCCTGCACCGACGCTCTACTTAAGAGCGGCATCACAAGCATTGCCTATGAAACAGTTACCGAAAATGGACGGTTGCCGCTCCTTGCACCTATGAGCGAGGTAGCTGGGCGGTTAGCGCCTCAGGTTGGCGCATACGCGCTACAGAAAGCCTCAGGCGGCCGAGGCGTACTTCTTGGCGGTGTTCCAGGAGTTCGTCCTGGGCGAGTATTGATTTTGGGCGGTGGCGTTGCTGGTACTGAGGCTGCGCGAATTGCTCATGGAATGGGCGCGGCGGTTCACGTTATCGATCGAAACTTGGCAAGACTGAAAGAGTTAGATGAATTATTCGGCGGCGCAATTGAAACGGTTTATTCAACCAGTGGCGCAATTGAGGAACTGGCGAAAGAGGCAGATTTAGTAATTGGTGCGGTTTTGATTAAAGGGGATAAAGCCCCAAAGTTAATCTCTAACGCGCTCGTTGCAAAGATGAAACCAGGGAGCGTCTTGGTAGATATAGCAATTGACCAAGGGGGATGTTTTGAAGATTCACGCGCAACAACTCACTCCGACCCTACATTCACCATTCATCAATCGCTCTTTTATTGCGTAGCCAATATGCCGGGGGCAGTTCCACGAACCTCTACTCTGGCGCTAACAAATGCAACGCTGCCATATCTCCTTCAATTGGCGAACAAAGGGTGGAAGAAGGCTCTCTCTGAGAGTTCAGCTCTTCAGGCCGGATTGGCAACACACGAGGGGAATCTCTGCTCGCCAGAAGTAGGACATGCGCTCGCGATGCCAGTTCGAGGCGCTCATGAATTCCTCACTTAATCGAGCCAATGTAGATCTCTTTCTTGATCACCTAACTGTTGAGCGAGGTTTATCCAGGAACACTCTGCTTGCTTACCAACGAGATCTACTTCGCTATATAGATTTTTTAGAAAGTCTTGGCAAATCAATGTTGGATGTGAGTGAGCGAGATGTTGAAGATTTTCTCTCTCATCTACGAAATGGAGATGGCAATCATCCGCCACTGTCGCCCGCTTCGTCTGCAAGATCAATTATTGCGGTTCGAGGATTTCACAAATTTCTTGCTCGAGAGAATCGCTCTGTTGATCCCGCGGCGCAGATCCACCCACCTACCCCCGGTAGGAGATTGCCAAAGGCGCTCTCCCTAAATGAAATTGAGGGGATTATTTCCGGAGCAGGCAGTGGTGAGAGCGCACAATCGTTGCGCGATCGAGCACTTGTAGAGTTGCTTTACGCCACCGGTGCCCGTGTAAGCGAGGTTATCTCCCTCGACGTCGATCAAATTAAATCGCCACTTCAATCTATTCGATTATTAGGTAAAGGTGGCAAGGAGCGAGTAGTGCCAGTGGGATCCTTTGCTGCAGAAGCTGTAGATAATTATTTGGTCCGTGGTCGACCTGCGTTAATTGAGGGAAAAAGTGATCGAAGAGAGCGAAAGCTCTTCCTAAATTTGCGCGGCACGCCGTTATCTCGGCAAAGCGCCTGGGAGATCGTCAGAAGTTGTGCCATAAAGGGCGGCGTTACTTCTGAGTTAAGCCCGCACTCCTTTCGCCATTCATTTGCCACCCACCTTCTTGATGGCGGCGCTGATATCCGAACTGTGCAGGAGCTGTTAGGACATGCGAGCGTGGCGACGACGCAGATCTACACCTTGGTAACAATTGACCGTCTCCGCGAGGCCTATCTCCTGGCGCACCCCAGGGCCAAATAACCAAATAGCCAGCCAGCCAGCCTGTGTGCCCCGCCGGCATGCGAGGGTTGCTAGCTCGATAGCCAGACCCCTAGGCTCCGGCTATCGCAAAGAGAGGTTTCTCGCTTGAACGCTAAATCGACAAATTCGAAAGCGTCTTCAGCATCTCGTGACGAAGATGTGGTCTCTGTCCACGAGTTGATGAAGGGGCGGAGTAAGAACATTCCGGCTGTAAAGAAAATTGATCCCAAAGGAAAACATGGTCCCGCGAAGACCATCGCAGTGGTGAACCAGAAAGGCGGCGTTGGTAAAACCACGACAACGATTAGTCTGGGTGCAAGCCTTGCAGAATTGGGTCGCCGTGTATTGCTCGTTGATTTTGACCCGCAAGGATCGCTCTCGATCGGTTTGGGAGTAGTAACTGATGAGCTGGAAAGCTCGATTTATAACTTGCTCATGGATCGAAGCGCTACGGTAGATGACGTTCTTTTGAAGACCAGCGTTCCTGGAATGGACCTCATCCCCAGCGACATCATGCTCTCTGGTGCAGAAATTGGCCTTGTGAATGAGGTGGCACGAGAGCAGACGCTGAAACGAATACTTGCCACGGTCGCACCAGATTACGACGTAATTCTGATCGATTGCCAACCCTCTCTTGGGTTGCTTACCGTGAATGCTTTGACTGCCGCAGATCTTGTTTTGGTGCCCTTGCAATGCGAGTATTTTGCGCTACGTGGGTTCAAGTTGCTCAAGGAAATCACAAGTAAAATTCAAGAGCGCCTTAATCCAGAGCTTCGAATTATTGGAATTGTCGCCACAATGTTTGAACGGACAGCGCATAGCAAAGAGGTATTAGCGCGAATTTACGAGGCTTTTCCAGAGCAAGTCTTCGACACAGTCATATCCAAAACTGTTCGATTTAACGAAACAACAGCAGCTGGCGAACCCATCACCAGCTATGCCTCATCATCGCCGGGGGCTGCCGCCTACCGCCGATTGGCACGTGAGGTTATCTCTCGAGGAGGATCATCATGAGTCGACGCGTAAGCCTGCCTGGTGCCGAAGAACTTTTCCGCACAACTTCCACCACGCTCTCTGCAGTTCCGGCGCCCAGCGAAGAGCGGGAGAGTGGCTCTGATAGTAAAACCACTACCAGCGCCACCTCATCGAGGAGCGATAAAGCTGCCCCGGTTCGAACAACTGCTCGTCGTCGAGTTTCGCGGAGCGCCTCTGCGCCATCTGGTCGAGAGCGACATGAAGAGAAAATCACTGTTTATCTCTCACCTGAGGAGCTATTTGATTTGGAGCAGGCCCGCCTAAGTCTTCGCGGGGATATGGGTCTTGCAGTCGATCGTGGGCGTATTGTCCGTGAAGCAGTCGCTGTTATCGTCGCTGATCTCGAAGCTAAGGGAGAATCGAGCATCCTCGCTCGCAGACTTCGCGGCCAGTAATCAGATACCGTTCCCCTGTGATTGAAGTAGAGAGCGGCAAGGCGACTCCAGCTACTGCCAGCCCAGAATCCCCTGCGAACGCGGGTGAGGGGCGGATTCCTGGTTTCTCTGTTCGATTAGAGAATTTTGAAGGGCCATTTGACCTCCTTCTTCAGCTCATTTCCCGTCACAAAATGGATGTCACCGAGGTCTCGCTGAGCGTCGTTACCGACGAATACATCGCTCACATCACAGCTATGGATGGTGCCTGGAAGCTCGACGAGGCAACCGAATTTCTCGTCGTGGCGGCCACCCTGCTGGATCTCAAGGCAGCAAGATTGCTCCCTTCGGGTGAGATTGATGATGAAGAAGATTTAGCCCTCCTCGAGGCTCGCGATCTCCTCTTTGCTCGCCTACTCCAATACAAGGCCTACAAGGAGATAGCAGCCACTTTCCAAGAATGGATTGAGGTGGAAACCCATCGCCATCCACGATTGGTAGCGCTAGATCCGAAACTGGCCGCGCTCTTACCTGAGGTACTGATTGGAGTAGGAGTGGAGCGGTTCGCATTGCTCGCCACCAGGGCGCTCACCCCTAAAACTCCACCTGTTTTTAGCATTTCGCACCTACATAGCCCTGCAGTGAGCGTCCGAGACGA
>JBIJBY010000111.1:0-4121 GCA_044344975.1 Candidatus Nanopelagicaceae bacterium
GCTACAAGAGGTGGGCGAAGTTATCACTTGCCTACTTCCTGGCCATGGCGGCAACCCACTTGATCCTCGCGTGGCAATGGATCCAAAATCATTGGCAACTCATCTTCGCGATGAAATGGTTCGCGAGGGAATAGAGCGGGTACATGTAGTTGGAAACTCTCTCGGTGGCTGGATTGCCCTCGAATTAGCCGGTCACTTTCCTCAAAATGTTCAAACAGTCTGCGCACTTGCTCCTGCTGGTCTGTGGCTCCACCCCTTCTTCTTTCGCATCCCCGGAACCGATGCGGCAAAACGACTTGCTAATGGAACATCGAAATTTGCGCACGTTGCGCTCCGACTTAGCCCTGCACAGAAATTGGGATTTTCGAGAATCTCTCCGCGTTGGCAAGAGATTGGTTATCAAACAATGCTCGATGCAACTATCGCGATGGCGCAATCTGATGGCTACTACCCAGCTTGGGATGCATTTCTTGATAAACGCTTTGATACTCCGATATCAAACGAAATACCTGTAACAATTATTTTTGGTGATAGAGATCGCGCACTTCCTGCAAAAACTTGTCAAGAACGCTCGCTTGCGCCTGCACATACTCGCTGGGTAACGCTAAAAGATACCGGCCATGCGCCCATGTGGGATAGCACGCGCGATGTTGTGCTTGAGATATCACGAAATGTGTTGATGTGAAGATTACTCTTTTCGTCTGGCGAATTCATACCAGTGCAATCCCTTTCGCATTTTTTCGAATGGCGCTCGATCGCTTCTATTTGAGAAAGCTCAGTGGGCTAACTTTTTATAAACTCTTAGGTACGGGTAAGGGTCAGAGTTTTACACCTCGCGATGCCGATCTCTGGCAATGGGGCTTACTCGTTGTTGGAGATGAAAAATCAATTTCGCAAGTTAAAAGTTCGCGCCTGCTCGAACGCTGGAACACTCGTTCGCGCGAGCGCGCACAATTTGACCTTCGCACCCTCTCGTCGCACGGACAATGGGCCAAGCAGGAACCTTTCTTAAAAAATGAACCTTCCCGCGCTAATTCAGAACAGAGCGCACCTGTCATAGCGGCGATAACCCGTGCGCGAATTAAATGGTCAAAGAATCTGACTTTCTGGCGCGCTGTTCCTCCAGTCATCGAAGCGCTGGAGCGAGCCCCAGGCTTAATCACAGCGATCGGAATCGGTGAGGCACCTATTGGTTTGCAGGGAACCTTCTCGCTCTGGAGAGATGGCAAATCGCTCCGGGATTTCGCTTACAAATCACTTGAACATAATCGTGCTATTACAGCAACAGCCGAAATCGGCTGGTACAGCGAGGAGTTATTTGCCAGATTTGAAGTGGAGTCTGCTTCGGGCTCACTTAATGGAATCGCTCTCGACAATACGGCAGACTAACTCCGTGTCCATCCGAAATTACACTCCACGCAGACGTGATCGCCGTGGCCCAAGTCGATTAGATACCCTCCTGCTCTGGGGCTCTCTCGCGGTGGCAATTGGTTTCCAAATCTCCTACCCACTACTAGAAGGGGAAGCGCTTCGGCTCATCACTATTGGGACTGTCTATGCAGTTGCCTGTGCAACTCTAATTAATGCCTATCTCTCGCATGGCAGCGCCTATGTCACGCGCTACTTTCTTATCACCTTCACTTTCGGTTTGATTATTGAGCATATTGGCGTGCAAACAGGTTGGCCCTTTGGAAGTTACTCGTATGACATATCTTTGGGTGCATTCCTTTTTAGCATTCCACTTGTTATCCCATTTGCATGGATGATGCTCGCACATCCAATTCTGATTGCTGCTCGAGAACTTTCACCTCGCTGGACAATTGTTGTTGGCGGATTCGCATTGATGTCTTGGGATCTCTTCCTTGATCCACAGATGGTGAGTGCGGGGCGTTGGACATGGAATGACACCACTCCCCATGTGCCATTTCAACCAGAGATTCCGCTCTCTAATACCTTCGGTTGGCTCCTGTCAGGAATTTTGCTCATGGCTCTCTTGCAACTATTTCTCCCTAGAGAGCGGAGAAAGAATGGCGTAAACACAACTGCCGGTGATTCACTCCTGATCTGGACCTGGTTCTCCGGCGTAGTCGGCAATATCTTTTTCTTTTCCCGCCCTGGTGTTGCGCTCGTTGGCGGATTCTTCTTTGGTCTATTCCTCTTCCCTTACCTCTTTAAACGTTGGATTAATCGACAGTGACCACAATTCTTTTCGTACTTGGATTTGTATTGGCGCTCCACTCCATACTCAATGGCCTGCTATTAAGGCGTCCTGGGAATAAGGAGAATATCCAAGACAAAGTATCAATTCTTATTCCAGCACGCAATGAAGCGCGAAACATCGCTCAATGTCTTAACTCAGTAATAGCGCAACAAAACCTTTCTAGTTATCAAATAATTGTTCTCGACGACGCTTCAAGCGATGAAACCAATCAGATAGTGAAAAAAATAGCTGCCACACAAGAGAATCTCACCTTGCTCTACGGGCAAGAACTTCCCGAAGGATGGACCGGAAAAAATTTCGCCTGTTGGCAATTGGCTAACGCTGCGAAAAATTCGGATTACTTAGTTTTCATAGATGCCGATGTTCGACTAACGCCCATGGCGGTGGCTCGCTCAATAAACGCACTTCACAAATACAATTGGAAGTTTGTCTCTCCCTATCCTAAGCAAATTGCAAAGAGCGTCAGCGAATGGTTGATTCAACCACTACTTCAATGGAGTTGGATTACCACCTTGCCACTTCGCATTGCTGAGCGCTCCCTGAAACCACAACTCACAGCAGCAAACGGACAGTTTTTGATTATGGATACCCGCGCGTACTTTGAAGCTGGCGGACATAAAGCGATTCGCGAAGAAGTACTTGACGATATCCAACTTGCGCGGCAAATGAAACGAAGTGGTTACTATGGAAATGTTATTGATGGAAGCACAATCGCCCAATGTCGAATGTATCAATCGTGGCAAGAACTCAGGGATGGTTACGCTAAATCACTTTGGTCTGCCTTTGGTTCATTCTCCGGAGCGCTCCTAGTCATTATCTTTTTGATTGCGCTCTATATTTTCCCGCTCTTCATAGCGCTTTTTGGTTGGCAGTGGGGAATTTTTCTCCTTCTTACCGCTTTGATTTCACGAATTATGGCTGCGATACGTAGTCAATCTTCGCTGACAAGTACCCTCTTCCATCCCATTGCGATTGCGCTCTTATGTTATTTAATTCTTCGCTCATGGTGGCTCAAGCGCAAGAATCGTCTAACGTGGAAATCTCGTGCGCTATGAGCGCCAAAAGTAATCAGTCACAAGAGAAGACCGTCATTGTTATTGGTGGCGGACTTGGTGGCTTGAGCGCGGCAATTCGATTGGTAAAGAAAGGTTTTGCCGTCTCTCTCTTCGAGCGTTCCTCAACTGTGGGCGGGAAATGTCGCGTCGAAAACTTTGAAGGGTATTCATTTGATACTGGTCCTTCGCTATTAACGCTCCCTGCGGTCTATCGGGATCTATTTCTCAAAACTGGCGCCCCACTTGAGAGCGAGCTAACGCTCTCCCCGGTTGATCCTGCCTTCGACTATCACTTTGCAAGTGGCAAGAGATTAACGCTTCCCAATGCTTCCCGCGCCGGAGTCGCCGAAGCTATTGAAAGTGCTTTTGGAGAAGAGCGGGCAAAAGAATGGGTCGCTCTCATGAATCGCGCAGAGGCGATGTGGGATGTTTCACGAGAACCATTTGTAGAGTCCGAACTGCGGGGATTCTTGCCGCTACTGCGCAGGCCTGGATTTCTTAGTAGCCTCAAAATAATCTCTCCCTTCACCTCCTTGCGGACAATGGCAAAGCGTTACTTGAATTCGCCAGAGCTAATAACCCTTGTTGATCGCTATGCCACATATACCGGCTCTGATCCGCGAAAAGCACCTGCAGTATTACTCACGATTGCGTATATCGAACAGATTTTTGGGGCATGGCATATCGAAGGTGGAATCGGAGAGTTGAGTTCAGCGCTTGAACGTCGCGCGAAGGAGCTTGGCGTAAATATCCACCTCAACAGCGAAGTTCGTTCGATAACCACCTCAAAAAATAGAGCAACTGGAATCATCCTTGACAGCGGCGAAGTACTCATGGCAAGTCAC
>JBIJBY010000002.1:0-43043 GCA_044344975.1 Candidatus Nanopelagicaceae bacterium
GAGTTGCTCGAACGGTTGCCGGTGGCGCTCCGGAAGCGGGTTATTCGTCGGGCGCTGGCGCGCTTGGGGGCGACCCGAATCTCGGCAGAACACCTCGATTGGGTGGAAGCTCTGATTGGCCAATGGCGTGGCCAAGGAGCGGTCGCCCTGCCCGCTGGTGTTACAGCTCGCCGAGAGTCGGGCAGACTAGCGCTCTCACGGGAGTAGCAACAGAACGGGAGTGGCGCCACAGTGGATCTAGAGCGAGTCAAAGATGACATCACAGAGGTAGTTGCAACGCGCGAGCAAATACAGAATCGAATCGTTGAGATTGCTACTGCGATATCAAAGGATTATGGCGATCGAGATTTGCTTTTAGTAGGTGTCCTTAAAGGTGCAGTTATGGCAATGGCTGATTTAGCCCGAGCAATGCAGCGACATGTTGAAATGGACTGGATGGCAGTCTCTTCTTACGGTTCAGGTACTAAGTCCAGTGGCGTAGTTCGAATATTGAAGGATCTAGATAGAGATATCACTGGGCGTGAGGTGTTAATTGTTGAAGATATCGTCGACTCTGGATTGACTCTCTCCTGGCTTCAAACCAACCTGCTTTCACGTGGGGCAAAGTCTGTTGAAATCTTCACTGTATTTAGAAAACCTGATGCGGCCAAGGTTCATGTTGATGTGAAATATGTGGGCTTCGATATTCCTCCAGCTTTCGTTGTTGGATATGGATTAGATTTTTCAGAAAAATATCGAAATCTGGATTGCGTAGCAGTACTAGCGCCAAAGATGTATTCATAGTCGATTATGAAGAAGAAACGTTTCTTATCGGCGTTTAAGAACCCAATTACTTGGATTCTTCTCGCAGGACTTCTTTTCTTTGGCTACTCTCAAATTTCAAATGCTGGGAGGTCATTTAAAGAGGTCGAAACTCAAACAATCATTGGTGCCATAAAAGCGAGCCAAGTTGATTCAGCTCTCCTGCTAGCACAAGATCAACAAATTCGAGTCGTCCTTAAGAGCGGTGTAAAGATCTCAGATTCATCGAAATTACAAGCTGCATATCTTGCAAATCAAGAGATAGAGCTCGTGAAAATACTAAGTGAGAATCCTCCACCTAATAAGTGGAACGTGAAAGTAACCCGGCAGTCACTTCTTGTCTCGCTTCTATTTACGATCGTTCCTTTCGTTTTGATTGCGTTTATATTCTTCTATTTAATCTCTCGAGCACAGGGGGGCGGCAGAGCTTTCCAATTTGGTCGATCACGCGCAAAGTTAAATGAGAAAGATAAGCCACAGACCAAATTCTCAGATGTAGCAGGAGCTGAAGAGGCAATTGAAGAGCTCCGCGAGATTAAAGATTTTCTAGTGGATCCCACTAAATACCAAAAGCTTGGCGCAAAGATTCCAAAAGGAGTCTTGCTATATGGACCGCCAGGAACAGGCAAGACTCTGCTTGCGCGCGCTGTTGCAGGAGAGGCCAATGTGCCATTTTTCTCAATTTCAGGTTCAGATTTCGTCGAAATGTTTGTGGGCGTAGGCGCTGCCAGAGTGCGCGATATGTTCACACAAGCAAAAGCGAGCGCTCCAGCAATTGTCTTCGTTGACGAAATTGATGCCGTTGGTCGCCATCGTGGTGCAGGCATGGGTGGCGGACATGATGAGCGTGAGCAGACTCTCAATCAACTCCTTGTTGAGATGGATGGTTTCGAAGCAAATGGTTCAGTCATCATGATTGCGGCAACTAATCGCCCGGATATTTTAGATCCTGCCCTGTTACGTCCTGGTCGTTTCGATCGACAGATTTCAGTTGACCGTCCTGATTTGAAAGGGCGCGAAGCGATTTTGCAGATTCATGCTCGGAACAAACCTTTGGCAGATGATGTTGATTTATTAAATCTTGCCCGACGCATGCCAGGCTTTACTGGTGCTGATTTAGCAAATGTGGTTAATGAAGCGGCGCTCCTTACCGCGCGAAAGAATCTCGACGAAATCACTAATGAAGCGTTAGGTGAGTCGATTGATCGAGTTATGGCTGGACCCCAGAAAGTAAGTCGATTAATGAATGAGAGAGAGCGCTTAATCACTGCTTATCATGAAGGCGGACATGCACTTGTAGCTCATGCGCTACCCAACACGGATCCAGTCCAGAAAATCACCATCATGCCAAGAGGAAGGGCACTTGGATACACGATGGTTCTTCCTGACGAGGATAAATATTCCAAGTCGCGAAACCAGATGCTTGATGAGTTGGCCTATACCTTAGGAGGTCGTGCTGCTGAGGAGTTGATTTTCCACGATCCAACTACTGGCGCTGCGAATGATATTGAGAAAGCAACGGCGCTCTCTCGCGCAATGGTTATGGAATATGGATTGAGTGAGCGTATCGGCGCAATAAAACTCGCATCAGTCTCAAGCGAACCATTTGTCGGCATGAATTATGGCCATCAACGAGATTATTCTGAGGAGATTGCAGGAATCGTCGACGAAGAAGTACGAGAGCTGATTGATAATGCCCATCAGGAGGCTTATGAAATCCTCGTAGCTAATCGAGAGACGCTCGATAATCTTGTTTTGGAATTGATGGAGCGTGAGACTCTCGAAAAAGATGAGGTAGCGAGAATCTTCGCGAAGGTGCAGGAGTGGCCAGCGCGTAAACCTTGGACAGGTTCAAAGGATCGAAAGCCTTCCAAACAACCACCAGTTATCTTCGAGAAAACCGAGAAACCAGCTAATGGATGAGATAACTCCCATCTCTTTCACATCGCCATTCGAAGGTAAAGCTAATGCGCCATTTGATCACGATCGTGCAGAGCGGGCCATACGAGAATTACTTCTTGCGCTCGGAGAAGATCCCGAACGAGATGGGTTGAAGGATACCCCGGCGCGTGTTGCTCGAGCATTTCGTGAAAACTTTGCAGGATTATGGATGTCGCCAGAGGAAGTACTAACTACTACCTTTGACGCTGGACACAGAGAATTGATTATTGTCCGTGATATCGAAATTTACTCACATTGCGAACACCATCTCACTCCGTTTCATGGCCTTGCCCATATTGGTTACATTCCTGGTGAGTCGGGTCGAATAACTGGACTCTCTAAGTTAGCCCGGGTTGTCGATCTTTTTGCGCGCAGGCCTCAGGTTCAAGAGCGCCTCACCACTCAAATTGCTGATGCGCTTGTCGAGATTCTTGAAGTTGCCGGCGCAATCGTAATTATAGATGCCGAGCATTTATGTATGTCGATGCGTGGAGCAAAAAAACCGAAAGCACGGACAACCACAAGTGCAGTTCGTGGCATTCTTCGAGATGCCACTACTCGCGCAGAGGCCTTAAGTCTCATTCTTGGTAGGTAGTTAAATGGCAACCCAAACTTTGGTAATGGGAATCTTGAATGTGACGCCAGATTCATTTGCAGATGGCGGTAAATATTTCTCATTACACGATGCGGTTATTCGAGTGGAAGAGATGTTGGCAGAAGAGGTAGATATCATCGATATTGGTGGTGAATCGACTCGTCCCGGTGCCGAAAGAGTGGCAGAAGAGGATGAGTTGGCGCGGGTGCTACCAGTAGTAAAGGAAGCTCTTGCTCTTGGCGCTACCGTGAGCGTGGATACCATGCGGGCAAGCGTCGCAGCGGCTGCGATTGAGATGGGCGCCCATTTCATCAATGATGTGAGTGGTGGATTAGCAGATGCAACGATGGCTAGCGTGATTGCACAAAGTAATGTGCGATATATAGCGATGCATTGGCGTGGACATTCTTCGAATATGATGGAAAAAAGTCAGTATCAAGATGTTGTTTCAGATGTTAAGAGTGAATTAAAAGTACGAATTGATTCTCTTATTTCGGACGGCGTAGCGCATGAGAGATTAATACTTGATCCCGGCATCGGATTTTCGAAGCTACCTGAACAAAATTGGGAGTTGCTCCGAGGGATAGATGAATTATCTGAGCTTGGCTTCCCAATTTTGATTGGCGCATCTCGTAAAAGATTTCTTGGTGAAAATCTCAAACCGGAAGAACGTGAAGGGGCAAGCGTTGCGGTCACCTCATTCTGCGCTTCACAGGGAGTTTGGGCGGTGCGAACTCATTCAGTTCGACCGCACAAAGATGCGATAGCACAGGTCGAGAAAGTGAAGATGGTTTTCAATGGATAAAATTGTTATCACGGGAGTTAGAGCTTTTGGTTTTCATGGCGTTCTTCCAAAAGAGCGAGCCACAGGGCAGGATTTTGTCATTGACTTGGAGCTTTATCTAAATCTCAATGTTGCAATCAAATCTGATGATTTATCAAAGAGTGTTAATTATGCAGAGGTTGCAGAATTGACTGCAGAGATTATCCAAGGAACACCAGTTAACTTGATTGAAACGCTTGCTGGGAAGATTGCTGAAGTAGTCCTTAAGAAGTATCGACGCGTGCAGCGGGTGATTGTCACGGTCCACAAACCTCAAGCGCCCATACCGGTAGATTTCCTTGATGTTGCGGTCGTTGTTGAGCGCAAGAGATGAGAGCAGTTCTCTCGCTTGGCTCGAATCTTGGTGATAGCGAAGCGATTTTGAGTTCTGCAGCAGAAGCGCTAAATGAGGTAGGCGAGGTAGTTGCGCTCTCCAATTTTTTAATCAATCGTCCAGTAGGTGGTCCGCCGCAACCCGATTACTTGAATGCGATATTGATATTAGAAACGGAGCTAGATCCAGAGGAATTGCTCCGGGTATGTCAGGCAATTGAAGGTGTTTTTGGGCGGACCAGAGGCATTAACGATGTTCGCTGGGGCCCACGTACGCTTGATATAGATCTGATCACCTGCGGCGAACTCGTTCAAGAAAGTGAACTGTTGACCTTGCCACATCCGCGGGCGGCCGAGCGCTTTTTTGTTCTAGCTCCATGGTTGGAGATTGATGCGCAAGCGCATCTACCTGGAGTAGGGCCAGTAGCAGATCTTTTGGCGAACCTGTAAGAGCGCGCTACGCTTTAACCGCCTGGTACCCCAAGCGGACTGGAGCCGAAAATGCGACATTTAGATGTGATGCGTGAGCCGATTTCAGAGCTCGCGTTCGTCCCAACCATGGGCGCACTTCATGATGGACATCTTGCGTTAATCAAAAAAGCTAAAAATTTTGGGAGACAGGTTCTAGTAAGTGTCTATGTCAATCCAACACAATTTGAATCTAGCGCTGACCTTGCAAAGTATCCGAAGACTATTGAACGTGATCTTGAACTGGCATCGAGCGCGGGTGCTGATTACTTATGGACCCCAGCAGTCGAAGAAATTTATCCGGAAGGTTTAGCAAATGTTGAATTTGTTCCTGCCGGAGCGTTGGGAGATCTTTATGAGGGCGTGTCGCGTCCTAATCATTTTTCCGGAGTGCTTACCGTCATCAATCGGCTTTTCAAAATAACTTCTCCGAGATACGCAATCTTCGGTGAGAAAGATTTCCAACAGCTCTTCCTTATCAGAAGATTTGCACGAGAGAGTTTCCCGAATACAGAAATCATTTCAGGAGAGACCGTTCGTGACGAGAATGGAATAGCGCTCTCCTCTCGAAATAGCCGCTTAAGCAGTGATGAATTAGTGATAGCTCGGGTGTTGCCACGGGCTCAGGAAGTTGTTAAAGAATCTCATGAATTAGCTTTTATTAGGACAGCTCTAAGAGAAGTATTAGCTAGGCAGAGTGGATTCACTCTCGATTATGCAGAGATTGTCGATCCACTTACCCTCCAGCCTGTGTCGAGTAGCTTTATAGGCCAAGTTCAAGTGCTGATTGCCGGGTGGGTAGGATCAGTTCGATTAATTGATAATTTCTCGCATCATGTAAAGGGGCGCTCATGAAACTTCTCGCTCCTCGACCGGGGTGGACTATCACTTCAGATGTAATCATCGTGGGATCAGGAATCGCAGGTTTAACCACCGCGCTCCAAATCCGCGCATATGGTTATTCAGTTTTACTAGTGACAAAAGCACGCGTTGATGAAGGCTCAACAAAGTGGGCGCAAGGTGGAATTGCAGCCGCGCTTGGACCTGGTGATTCACCAGCTGAACACGAGGCGGATACTTTGAAAGCTGGCGCGGGTCTCTGTGACCGCAAAGCTGTCCATGCGCTTGTAACAGAGGGTCCCGAGGCAGTTGCTCGACTTATTGCACGAGGCGCAGTATTTGATCGAGCAGCAAGTGGTGAAATCGCTTTAACTCGTGAAGGTGGCCATTTAAAGAATCGAATCTTGCACGCTGGCGGTGATGCCACAGGGGCAGAGATTTCGCGTGCGCTACTCGCAGCAGTAACAGACGATCCCGGTATCGAGGTTATTGAGCATGCTCTTGTGCTCGATGCGCTCAAGAGCGAATCGGGACGAGTATGTGGCGTCACGCTCCATGTCATTGGCGAAGGATCCCGCGATGGCGTTGGTAGAGCCCTTGCGAAGGCAGTAATTTTAGGTACTGGTGGATTGGGACAAGTTTTCGCCCAAACTACAAATCCCTCTGTATCGACAGGTGATGGTGTTGCGCTCGCATTACGCGCTGGAGCAGAAGTTGCCGACGTTGAGTTTATTCAATTCCATCCAACTGTTCTCTATTTAGGTGCGAAGAGTTCAGGACAACAGCCATTGATTAGTGAAGCCGTCCGTGGTGAAGGCGCAATCCTGCTAAACGACGCTAAAGAACAGTTCATGGCCGAGATTCATCCACTTGCCGATCTTGCCCCACGTGATGTCGTGGCGAAAGCAATTATGAGCCAAATGCTAAAGAGCGGCGCGCATCATGTTTGGCTCGATGTCGGCAAGGTCCACAATTTCTCAGAACGTTTTCCTAATATTTATCAATCCTGTATCGACCATGGCATTAATCCAGATCACGACTTAATTCCAGTCGCACCTGCGGCACACTATGCCTCTGGTGGCGTTCGCGTAGATTTAGCAGGGCGTTCATCAGTTCCTGGGTTATATGCATGCGGTGAAACAGCATGTACTGGTGTTCACGGTGCGAACCGCTTAGCTTCTAATTCACTTCTGGAAGGATTGGTTTTTGCTGCACGGATTGCAGATGATATCCATCTAACTTTGCGGAAATTTAAACAAGAAGAGCCCGTCATGATGTCGAGCGCAGAGTTCTTGATTACACCAGAAGCAAGAACCGCAATCGCAAATGCTATGAGTATGGGTGCGGGAGTAATTCGCACGCGCAGCTCCCTCGAGGCAACTGCGCAGTCATTAGAGCAAATAGGTAAATCTCTGAGCGATAAGCCATGTGTTGAAGCATGGGAAGTGACAAACCTCTTTACCTTGGCAAAAGTTATTGTTGCTTCAGCGCTTATTCGTGAAGAGACTCGAGGCTCACATTGGCGTGAGGATTTCCCATCTGAGTCTGAAGACTGGTTGAAACGGATAGTTGAACGGATGAATGGAGCAGGAGATTTATCCCATCGCTTCGAGGAGGTTGGCCATGATTGATCGAGAGCTTTTAATGGAGCGAATCGATGCTGCGATTGCGGAAGATTATGTTGGCGCCCTGGATGTCACTACCGCCGCGACCATCCCACCCACTCAAAGTTGCATTGCGGAATTCCGAACTCGAAAGCCTGGAGTGATTGCTGGGATTGATATTGCGATAATAGTTATAGATCGCGTCTGCACGAGTGGCTATGAAATTCTCTCTCGAATCTCAGATGGAAATCATGTCGGTGCCGATGTAGCAGTGCTCAAAGTTTCTGCGCGCACTAGGGAGATCCTCGTCGCAGAACGAACAGCCCTAAATTTCCTCTCGAAACTCTCCGGAATTGCTACGACAACTAATACATGGGTCGAAGCAATCTCTGGAACAAAGGCAAAGATTCGAGATACCCGAAAAACCACTCCAGGTTGGCGTGATTTAGAGAAATATGCGGTAGTTCATGGCGGTGGAATTAACCATCGGCTCAATCTAGCTGAGAGTGCACTCATTAAAGATAACCACATTGCAGCGGTCCATGGCATTACCCCGGCAGTGCATGCTGTAAAGAAGCAATTCCCGGGAATTCTTATCGAGGTAGAGATAGATCGTTTAGATCAATTAGAGGAAGCAATAGCTGCAGGTGTAGATGAAGTTTTACTCGACAATATGACGCCAGAGCAATGTCGTGAAGCTGTACAAATTACAAATGGTCGAGTGAAGTTAGAAGCATCCGGTGGGATTTCTCTAGATCGGGTGCGGTCATATGCTGAAACTGGTGTGGATTACATAGCAGTTGGCGCAATTACTCATTCAGCGCCGATTCTCGATATCGGTCTTGATTTAAGCGAGGTTAACTAATGTTGCTTACGATAGATGTTGGGAATACCAACACAGTGCTGGGTATCTTCGACGGCGACGAGATTCTCCATTCGTGGCGAGTGAAGACTGATACTCGAGATACTGCCGATGAGTTGTGGATCAAGTATCGATCATTAGTCGAAGATTATGAGATTGACGGTATTTCGCTCTGCTCAACAGTTCCAGCTGTGCTCCGTGAATTACGTACCATGCTTGCTAGACATTATTCCGATACTCCTTCCACAATATTAGAGCCAGGAATTAAGACGGGCGTACCACTTTTAGTTGATAATCCAAAAGAGATTGGTTCAGATCGAATCGCGAATACTTTGGCAGCGCATACCTTATTCGGTGATGGCGGCGCAGTGATTGTTGTCGACTTTGGCACATCCACAAATCTCGATGTTGTTTCGATAAAAGGAGAGTTCTTGGGTGGGGCGCTTGCACCAGGAATTGAAATCTCAGTCGATGCGCTCGCTTCTCGTGCAGCGCAATTGCGGAAGGTGGAGTTAATCAAGCCACGTTCACCAATTGGAAAGAACACGGTCGAGGCGCTCCAATCGGGGACTATTTATGGATTTGCAGGACAGGTTGATGGGCTTGTACGTCGCATCAGCGATGAGTTAGCCGAAGCGAGCGCAGTGAAGATCACAGTTGTTGCCACTGGCGGACTTGCCAGCCTTGTTATTGATGAGTGCGAGACCATTGATTTCCATGAGCCAGACCTCACTCTTATTGGTTTGCGACTTGTCCACGAGCGGAACCACTAAGCCGGTACGCTCTACTCATGGCGGAATCAGAGCTCAATAGCGCGTCGGAGGTCGATGACCTTCCGGAACAGATGCAAGTTCGCCGACAAAAGCGCGATTCTCTTCTAGAGAGCGGGCAAGAGCCCTATCCAGTTTCGGTGCCAAGAACTGCTTCATTGAAAGCTATTCGCGAGAAGTTTGGCCACTTAGAAGTTGATGTAAAAAGCGGCGCCACCGAGAGCGTAACTGGGCGAGTGATTTTTAAACGAGATACCGGAAAGCTTGCTTTTGCCACGCTACGCGAGGGCGATGGCACAGAACTTCAGGCCATGTTCTCGCTCGATCAAGTGGGCGCAGAGATATTAGAACAGTGGAAAGCATTTGTAGATTTAGGTGATCTAGTAAGCGTCACCGGCGAAATCATCACATCGAAGCGTGGTGAACTTTCTGTGCTGGCAACAAGTTGGCAGATGGCCGCAAAAGCGCTCCGCCCTCTTCCGGTCGAACATAAACCGCTCTCTGAAGAGACTCGAGTGCGACAACGATATGTGGATCTCATCGTTCGCCCTGAAGCGAGAACAATCGCACGGTTGCGACCTGCCGTAATGTCCTCGTTACGTTCATCATTTGCAGCGCGTGAATTTATTGAAGTTGAAACTCCGATGTTGCAAGTTCTTCATGGTGGCGCTGCAGCGCGCCCATTCAAGACTCATATCAATGCCTATGACATGGATCTCTTTTTAAGAATTGCCCCTGAGTTGTATCTCAAGCGATGCCTTGTTGGTGGGATCGAGCGCGTCTTTGAAATCAACCGAAACTTTCGAAATGAGGGCGCAGATTCCAGCCACTCACCTGAGTTTGCGATGATCGAGTCGTATCAAGCGTACGGGGACTGGCGCGATGGAATGGAACTCACTCGCGGGTTAGTACAAGAGGCTGCAAATTCAATTTTTGGTAGCACTGTAGTCAAACATTTTGATGGCCGAGAGAGCGATCTCGGCGGTGCGTGGCAAGAGATATCGCTCTTCGATTCAGTATCAAAGGCGCTCGGCGAAGAGGTTGCGCCGCATACCTCATATGAGAAGTTGGTCGAGTATGCGAAGAAAGTAGGGCTGAGCGTTGATCCAAAATGGATTCACGGAAAACTCGTTGAAGAGCTCTTTGAACATTTAGTGATTGAAACCTTTGCTGGCCCAACTTTTGTTACCGGTTATCCAATCGATACTTCACCGCTAGTCCGAAGCCATCGCGAGCTTCCAGGAATAGTGGAAAAGTGGGATTTATATGTAGATGGATTCGAATTAGCAACAGGTTACTCCGAGTTGGTTGACCCAGTAATTCAACGCGAGCGCCTTGTGGCTCAAGCGCAACTTGGCGCAAAAGGTGATCTCGAAGCGATGGCGCTCGATGAAGATTTCTTGCGCGCTTTAGAAGTTGGGATGCCCCCGACGGCAGGTGTCGGAATGGGCGTCGATCGCTTGCTAATGGCGCTAACTGGTCTTGGCATTAGAGAGACAATTCTTTTTCCGTTGGTTAAACCAGAATGACCCCGATAATCAGACCTGCAAAGACCTCTGACATCAAAACGATCAGAGAGATGATTGATGAGTATGCGCTTCAACGTCGTTTACTTTCTAAAGAAACTGTGACGTTATACGAAGATGTCCAAGAGTTCACGGTTGCTGAGTTAGATGGAGAAGTTGTCGGATGCGGTGCGCTTCACATCCTTTGGGAGGATCTCGCTGAAGTTCGCACAATGGCTGTGCGCGAGAACTTGCGCAAAAAAGGTGTTGGGCACATGATTCTAGATCGAATCGTAACTCGAGCAATTGAAATTGGCGTAAAAAGGTTATTCTGCCTTACCTTTGAAACCGAATTCTTTGCAAAGCATGGTTTTGTTGAGATTCAAGGTGCACCAGTTGCCCCTGATGTGTATCAACAACTTCTTCGCTCCTACGATGAAGGTATTGCAGAGTTCCTTGATCTCGAATCGGTGAAACCCAATACTTTAGGTAATACTCGAATGCTAAAGGTTCTCTGAGAACGCCTTGTTACGTTCTACTTTATTTCTTCATGGCGGTAATGAATTTCATGCTGACTCTGCAGAGTTTGATCAGTACTTCGTCAATTTAATCTATGGCTCTCGAGTGGGAATCTTTCCCGGCGCTAGCGTGAGTAAGCGAGATAGCGTGGCGACTGTTGCTTTTGCATCCGGGTATTTCTCTCTCTACGGAATCGAGCTCACGGAAATCTCAGATTTCACTCCAGAGGCGATTGCAGAAATCGATGTATTAATTTTTCCCGGTGGATCTCCTGAAAAACTTCTTCGCGAATTAAATCCTCATAAAGATGCGCTTGTGGAGTTCTTAGAGCGCGGTGTGATTTACGGGGCAAGCGCGGGGGCAATGGTTTTAGGGCGAGGTTTCACTATGGGTGGAATCTGGCACCCGGGTCTCGCTTTTGGAGAATTTGAGGCGTTGGTCCACTTTCATGGAGAGCTACCCGCCCGCCCTGGGCTTATCTACGGCCTCCCCGAGGGTGCGGGCCTAGCGGTAGCGCGCTCCGGGGAAATTCTGGCCAAATCAAGTGGCGTCCTCATTCGGGCATAACTTCACCCTGCCTAGCGTTATACCGGTCAAGCAAGGCAGAGGAAATCGAGATGAACTCTCACCCACTCCAGCTCTAGGCTTAGGCCTAATACAGGCAAGGCATAGAAGAGCGAAGCGAAGCAGAAAAAGGGAGCACCATGTTTGAGCGCTTTACAGATCGGGCCCGTCGCGTTGTCGTTTTGGCGCAAGAGGAAGCTCGAATGCTCAACCACAACTACATTGGTACTGAGCACATCTTGCTTGGTCTTATCCATGAAGGTGAGGGCGTTGCTGCCAAGGCAATGGAATCGCTTGGCATATCGCTTGAAGCGGTCCGCGCACAGGTTGAAGAGATTATTGGCCAGGGTCAACAAGCGCCAAGCGGCCATATTCCATTTACTCCCCGAGCAAAGAAAGTTTTAGAACTCTCACTCCGTGAAGCGCTTCAACTCGGCCATAACTACATCGGGACCGAGCACATACTCCTTGGATTGATTCGCGAAGGCGAAGGCGTTGCTGCTCAAGTACTCGTCAAGTTGGGCGCCGACCTCAATCGCGTTCGTCAACAAGTGATTCAACTTCTCTCTGGCTACCAAGGTAAAGAAGCGGTTGCAAGTGGTCCTGCGGAAGGGACGCAATCAACCTCTCTTGTTCTCGATCAATTTGGTCGCAATCTCACTGCAGCTGCGCGTGAGGGAAAGCTCGATCCAGTTATTGGACGTGAGCGGGAAATTGAGCGTGTGATGCAAGTGCTCTCCCGCCGCACTAAGAACAATCCTGTTTTGATTGGTGAACCAGGCGTTGGAAAGACGGCAGTTGTTGAAGGGTTAGCTCAAGCAATTGTTAAAGGTCACGTTCCAGAGACGCTGAAGGATAAGCAACTTTATTCATTAGATTTAGGTGCACTTGTCGCAGGTAGTCGTTATCGTGGAGATTTTGAAGAGCGCTTAAAGAAAGTTTTAAAAGAGATCCGTACTCGCGGAGATATCGTGCTCTTTATTGATGAAATTCATACACTTGTGGGCGCCGGTGCTGCAGAGGGAGCAATTGATGCAGCAAGTATTTTGAAGCCGATGCTAGCTCGCGGTGAACTTCAAACAATCGGCGCAACTACGCTCGATGAGTATCGCAAACACCTTGAAAAAGATGCTGCGCTCGAGCGACGTTTTCAACCAATTCAAGTTTCGGAGCCAACGGTTGCGCAGACTATCGAAATTCTCAAAGGCCTTCGAGATCGCTACGAGACTCATCACCACGTATCCATCTCTGACGGAGCGCTCGCCGCTGCGGCAAATCTTGCTGATCGCTATGTTGCTGACCGATTCTTGCCAGATAAGGCCATTGACCTTATCGATGAGGCAGGGTCTCGTCTGCGCATCCGACGGATGACGGCGCCACCGGATTTACGAGAATTTGATGATCGGATCGCATCTGTCCGACGCGAGAAGGAATCTGCAATCGATGGGCAGGATTTTGAGAAAGCTGCAGCCCTTCGCGATAAAGAGAAAACGCTCATTCTTGAGAAAGTTGAGCGCGAGAAGTCATGGAAGGCAGGAGATTTAGATCAGGTTTCTGTTGTCGATGAAGAGTTAATTGCTGAAGTACTCGCGTTCTCAACGGGTATTCCAGTTGTTAAGTTGACCGAAGAAGAGACTGCCCGACTTCTTAAGATGGAAGACGAGCTGCATAAGCGCGTCATTGGCCAGGAGCAAGCGATTAAATCGCTCTCCCAAGCAATCCGACGCTCTCGCGCAGGCCTAAAGGATCCAAAGCGTCCTGGTGGCTCCTTCATCTTCGCTGGCCCATCAGGCGTTGGAAAAACTGAACTTTCACGAACTCTTGCCCAATTTTTATTTGGTGACGAGAGTGCGCTCATCCAACTTGATATGAGTGAGTATGCAGAGCGACATACAGTTTCTCGTCTCTTCGGCTCTCCTCCAGGATATGTTGGATATGACGAGGGCGGTCAACTCACTGAGAAAGTCCGACGTCGTCCATTCTCGGTTGTTCTTTTTGATGAAATCGAAAAAGCGCACCCAGATATCTTCAATTCACTTCTTCAAGTTCTTGAAGATGGTCGCCTTACTGATGCGCAAGGTCGAGTTGTAGATTTCAAGAACACTGTCATCATCATGACCACCAACTTGGGTACACGAGATGCTTCCAAGCCGGTCAATCTCGGCTTTGCAAATAGCGGTGATGCGCTTACTTCGTATGACCGTATGCGTGCGAAGGTAACCGATGAATTGAAGTCACACTTCCGACCAGAGTTCCTCAACCGCATCGACGACATCATCGTCTTCCACCAGTTGAGCCAGAATGAGATTGTTCAAATTGTCGATCTCATGATTAGCGGCGTTGACTCCCGCCTAAAGGATAAGGATATGGGAATCGAACTAACGCAAGCGGCTAAGAATCTTCTAGCTGCCAAGGGTTATGACGCTGCGATGGGCGCGCGGCCACTTCGTCGCACAATCCAACGCGAGATAGAAGATGTGCTTTCAGAGAAAATTCTCTTTGGTGAAATGGGAGCGGGTGAGTTGGTGCTTATCGACGCAGCGGGCGAGGGTAGTGATGCTCGTTTCACCTTTACATCAACGCCAATCGCTTCGACACCTGATACGCCAGAGGATTTGCAAGAGGCGCCAACAAGTTAAGCGTTAATTTGCAAGGCTAAAGCGCTTGCCTTCCTTCTGGATGAGTCCATCATCAAGGAGCGAGGCAAGCGCTTTCTCGTACTGTGAGTGGATACTCCAAACTTTTCGTAACTCTGCTTCGGTGACAGATTGTTTCTCTCGTAGCGCTTGCATAATCGCACCTCGACATTGTCGATCACTGCCGTGCCATTGAACACGCTTTTTATTTGCCTCATCTTCTGGGTAACCAATTTCGCGCCAGAGACATTGATTCTTTAGTGGACACTCTTCACAGAGTGGATTTCGAGCCTTGCAGATGAGCGCTCCCAATTCCATTGTTGCGGCAGCCCATGTGCCATCGTCATTTTCAGGAATTAACCCACGGGCAAGTTCACGTTCAGAGTTATTTGGCGCACTTGTGGGCGCGCTCTTTCCGAGCCAACAACGGGTATAGAGCCTTCTAATATTTATATCGAGCACAAGTTCTGAGTTGCCAAATGCAAATGCGGAGATTGCTGCGGCGGTGTATTCGCCGATTCCAGGGAGTGTACGGAGCTGATTAATACCCTCGGGAACTGCACCATTGAAATCACGAGCAATAATTTGTGCAGACTCATGTAAACGTTTAGCGCGTCGGGGATAGCCAAGCCGTCCCCATTCTCGGAGCGCATCACTCAGTGGTGCGCTTGCAAGATCTGTCGGAGTTGGCCAGAGCTCCATCCACCGATGCCATTGCGGCAGAACTCGTTGAACAGGAGTTTGTTGCAACATGAATTCGCTCACCACTACACCCCAGGGAGTGCTGCTTCGCCAGGGGAGAGTACGTTTATTCTGTTGAAACCACTCAAGAACTACATTCATATGGGATCACTTTTGATTTTGTGGCAGGAGTTTTACCTTTTCGAGCGCTTGTGCGAGGCGATGAACTTCGACGATATCCATACCGGCAACCTTTACCTCGCTTCCGGCAGGAAGAATCGCCTTCTTAAAGCCAAGGCGGTGCGCCTCTTGTGCTCGCTGTTGGAGCCCATTCACTCGGCGAATCTCTCCGGCAAGACCGACTTCGCCGATTGCAATGAGATCAGGTGGTAAGGCGAGGTTAACCGCGGCGGAAGCCACAGCAAGTGCGAGCGCCAAATCAACTGATGGTTCGACGAGTTTCATTCCACCAACAGTGGCAACGTAAACATCTCGACCAGCCAAATTGATGCCAGCGCGGAGCTCAAGGACTGCAAGCGTCATTGCACATCGCGAGGAATCAAGACCGCTAGTCACTCGGCGAGCATTACCGTAGTCACGATCTTTCTCGATACCAACCAATGCTTGTATTTCGGCTACCAGCGCTCGCCGCCCTTCGAGGGCGACGGTGAGGCAAGTACCAGGAACTGGTTCGGCATGACGAGTAGTGAAGAGACCAGTGGGATCGGCAACACCAGTGATGCCACCATCGTGAAGATCAAAACAGCCAACTTCATCGGTTGCGCCGAAACGGTTTTTTACTGCTCGAATTAATCGAAGTCTGGAGTGGCGATCTCCCTCGAAATTAAGGACCACATCTACAAGATGTTCTAATAGTCGAGGCCCAGCTATCGAACCATCTTTTGTCACATGTCCAACGAGAATCACTGTGATGCCGCGCTCTTTTGCAATTCGAATTGCAGTATTTGCCACCTCTCGAACTTGAGTAATGCTTCCGGGCGAACTATCGAGCGCGCTACTTGCGATAGTTTGAATGGAGTCAATAATTAAGAGATCAGGTTGGACTCGATCAACGTGCGAAATAAGCGCTGCGAGATCTGTTTCAGCAGCGAGCCAGAGCGAAGGATCAATAGCCTTTAAACGTTCGGCGCGCAGGCGAACTTGAGCCGCAGATTCTTCTCCGGTGAGATAGAGGCTCGTTAATCCACTACGCGCACTTTCGGCGGCAACTGTTAATAGAAGTGTGGATTTTCCAACTCCTGGTTCGCCAGCAAGTAAGAGCACACCACCAGGAACTAATCCGCCACCTAGGGTGCGATCAAGTTCGGCAACGCCACTTGAACGTGATTGTGCAGCGGCAAGATTGATCTCACCAATAGGCGTTGCCGGAGCGGCAACTACTCCAGGAAGAAGAGAGATCTTTCGTGGCGTTAAACCGCCGCTCTCTTCAACGCTTCCCCACGCCTGACACTCTCCACAACGCCCAACCCACTTTGTCGTGCTCCACCCGCATTCGGTGCAGCGAAAAGGATCGCGCGCGGGTGCTTTGGCCATAGCTAACAGCCTAGGGCGAACTACCGACTCTTGCCCTCTTGCGCCAAGAGCGTGGCGGGGTGGACCTGAAGGAGCGGGAGGAGCTTGGGCGTAGTTTGGCGCCGAGCTTCCATTCGTGCATCGCAGATCTCCTTGAGTACTGCATATGCCTTAGTACCCATCAATTTAATTAACTCATAAGCATTGGAGATGTAGACCGGATCTTTGCCGTGATGAGCTTCAGAGTTACTGGTGCAGTACCAGTCGAACTCCACTCCACCTGGGCCCCAGCCGCGTCGCTCATACTCGCCTATGACAGTTACTTGTAGAACTTCATCATCGCCAAGATCTAATTTTTCAAATGATCGGCGAATTGGAAGTTGCCAACAAACATCAGGCTTTGTTTCAACGAAGTGCACACCCTCTCGAATTGCCAGGTGATGCAGTACGCAACCCATTTCTCCAGTGAAACCAGGCGCTTCGTAACCTTTTCGATTAAGGAAGATGCAACCATTCTGCACATTACGAGTCTTTCGCTCGTCATCTTCATCAACTTCACTGATATTTAATTTGCCACCTTTACGCTTTGGCTGCGCCTCATCGAAAAATTGCCATTCACTCCGTTTAAGTTTTGCTGCGTACTTCAAAACGCGCTTCTCATCATCTTTATCCGAGTACATTGCGCCCTCTGAACAGCATCCATCATGTGGAGTCTGTGCGTAAATTCCTTGACAGCCATTTCCGTAGATGCAACTCCAACTTGAAGTTAACCAGGTGATATCGCAACGGAATCTGTCACCATCAGGGTCGGCAGGGTCAACAAACTCAACCCACTCTCGGGGGAAATCTGGCTTTACCTCAGGCACAAGAAGAACAATAGAGGTATCTGACGCTAGGCTTTAACACATGGGTTCACTGGCACTCATAGGTGCAGGCGCGATGGGCGAGGCGATTCTCGCTGGCCTGATCAAGGCCGGTACCGCTCCCAGTGAAATTGGCATTATCGAAAAACGGGGCGAGCGAAGCCAAGAGCTCGTGACAAGGTATGGGGTGCGGGAGCTAAGTGATTTGCAGCGAGTTTCTCACTGTTTCCTGGTAGTAAAGCCAAATGATCTTCAAGCTACTTTGGCTACATATGGTGCAGGCTTACCTGATACGGCCCTTGTGATCTCTATCATCGCCGGAAAGCCAACATCGCTCATTGAGAGTCTGATTCCACATCGAGTAGTCCGAGTAATGCCAAATACCCCAGCTTTGGTTGGAGCCGGCATGGCAGCAATCTCCGGCGGAAGCAGAACCAGCGAAAGCGATTTAGCGGAAGTAGAGCGCTTGCTATCTGGAACAGGCAAGGTCCTTCGAGTGGATGAGTCGCTCCAAGATGCGGTAACTGCAGTCAGTGGTTCTGGACCGGCCTATTTTTTCCTCATCGTCGAGGCGATGATTGCTGCAGGAGTAGAGCTGGGCCTGACGACCGAAGTTGCGCGAGAGTTAACTATTCAGACGTTGATTGGCGCTGGGGCAATGCTCGCTCGCGACGGTGCAGAGCCGGCAACCCTTAGAGCCAATGTAACTAGTCCAAATGGAACCACAGCTGCTGCACTTAATGTCTTGCAGGAGAGTGGGCTAGGCGAGATTTTCTCCAGAGCTTTAACCGCAGCACGAGATAGATCGCGTGAACTCGCTTCAGGATGAGACCTCCCGCCAAGATTTCTGCTGCGCTCGCCGTTTTCATTTCACTAGTTTTGCTCAGCCAAATTTCTATTGTTCCTGCTTCTGCCACTCCAAAGATTCCACTTATCAAAATTTCAACTGGTATTTCAATACCTGAAGTTTTTGAGGTTGCCGATTTCATCCGGTTTCAACAAGGTTTTCTCGTAGCAGGCAATAACAGCGAAGATAGGAATCTACTCTCGTTCATAGATGAAAAAGGAGCGCTCCTTTGGAGCGCTAACCCACTTGGAATTCAGAGAGGTTTTATTACTGGAATGGCGGTTTCAGGTACTTCTATTTTTGTCGCGGGGATATCACAAGGCGAATTGAAGATTGCACCAAGCGCTAATGGGGTAGCGCCCACCCCAGATGCTTCTGTTTCCGCTGCACCTACGACTAATGCTTCTCCATCGGCTAGCTCATCTGCAAGCGCCGCCAAGAACATCCCACTAGTTAACCCTGATGGTGTAATTGTTGGCGCGAAAGAAACGTTCCGTGAAGATATTGCTAATCTATTTTTAGCTGAGATTGATTCATCTGGAAAAGTTATCGCAATCACAAATGTCACCAACGAAAAATCTTTTATTCCCACTTCCTTAGCTACTGCAGGCAATCGAGTTTTTCTCGCAGGTAATGAATATCCTGCAGAAGGAGTGCAGTTGGGTGCGTTATATGTGATAAGCAGTGCGAAACTTCAAGCTTCGTATTCTTATGGAGAGAAGCGCACTCAGTTTAATAAAATCATCGCACGGTCAAGTAAAAATTTGCTTGTAGTAGGAAGTAGCAGTGATGTTCTTGCAGATCGGAAGTTAGCTGGCAAAATTGATGCGGTAGCTCTGACAATTTCGACGACTTCGGGAAAGATAGAGAAGATACTTCGAAGTAGCGGTAAAGGCGCGGTTCGAACTTGGGATTTTGCAACCGGGAATCTCACTGTTGCTGGAACGTCTGAGGTCAAAAAAATTCGCGAAAGTGTGATCACTGCATTCTCAACAACAGGTTCTGTAACGTGGACGGCGAGATTCCAAAAGAGTAATCGCGCTGCAGTTGCGGGAAATTGCGTGGCGGTCTCGATTCTTGGTGGGAGCAAATCACTCACATTTACTCCATCGGGGCCCGAAATATTTCTCTTTACCGTTGATTCGAAGGGGCGGCTGCAAAAAGGAGTACGAGTGGCCAAGCAGCAGTTGATTTCCCTGGCGACCACAGTAAATAAGGGGTGTGCGGTACTGACTTACTCCGCCGAGACCGGCGTACGGGTGTCATTCTTGTAGCTGAAATTGGGGTAACCTTCCCCCTGCAAGTGCAAATCAATCCTGAGGGAGCGTGACGTGGGTTCAGTAGTAAAAAAGCGCCGCAAGCGTATGGCGAAGAAGAAACATAAGAAACTTCTGAAGAAAACTAGAATTCAACGTCGTAACGCCAAGTAATTCTGAACTCCTAGAAATCTGGTCGCTTTAGTAGTGAAAGCTTTCCAGAAACGTTCGACAATGCATAGCTTCTCTGCTTGATGGTTATCCATGCAATTTTCGAGGTCTTTGCCGTCGAATCCTCGCTCACTAATTTACTCTTCCTTGTTGAGAGGTCGAAGTTGCACAGGCGATCTTCACACCCGTAGATAACAGATTTTTCAGAGATTGCTATAGGCGCCTTTGGCGCAATATTTAATTTCTCTTCTACCAGCGAGCTCGGATCGTTGAGGTCCATCCACCGAATTCGATCAGCTTGGACAGGAGATGCAGTTGAGGTTGCTAACCAGGCAGCCATGAGCTTTTCGCCCGTCGCCTGTATCGCAACATCAAATCCAGCAATCGGTGATTCACGTCGCCCTAAATCGATGGTGTTGTATTGCCAATCTACTGGCGAGGTCGTGCTCCTAGTGGCATAACGAACATCTCCTTGCGCGACAATTTTATTTGGTGCAGCGATAACCGAGTCATAAAGCAGATGTACCTTTTTCCCAACAGTTGTAGCTGCAAGATGGAATGCAACATCTCCCTCAGTCCGACCCCCAAGCAGCGAGTCACCATCGACAATTTCGTATTGCCACTTCTTGTTGGCACGCGTTGCGCCCAGAAGAATTCCTTGGCTTTCATCTCGATAAAAGACTTGTAGGCCCAAAGGTGTTGCTGCACAAGCATTTGCGACCGAAACATTGCTCGCTGTTCGTACGCGGATAGATTCTCGGTAATCTTGAATATATTCTCCGTTACCATCAACAGTTTCGTAGCTAAACTTTTTGCCATCATACTCTGCACGGAGTAGGTCTTTTTCAATAGTGTCCGTATAGAAAATTTGAAGTTTTTCATTCTTTCCAGTTCCGGTAGTACATAACGAGATCGCACCATTGAGGTTATTCATTCGACGCCCACTCTTAGCCGAGTTGCCATCGACAGTACTTCTAATCCATTTCTTTCCATCAAATAGTGATAGGTAAAGATCGCCAGTGGTGCTACTCGAATAGACCACCGCAGGCTTGCCTTTGAATTGACCTTGTGCAAGGTACTGCCCGTCTGCGTTCTTATCGAGCGAGGATACGGCCCAAATACTCTCGGGAATGATGATTGAAGTTTTAATCTCAGGGCCAGTAGTAGAACTGCTGATGGGCGTGACGCCGAAGTAATAAGGGAGGCCGGGATCTAACTTATCAATCGTGAAAGGAGATTTAGTTGTGGTGATAGTTTTATTGCTCGGATAAATCTTTATTGAGTAACTAGAAATCTCTTGTCGAATCGACTGCTCAGGTGCATCAAAGAAGAGCGTCACAGATTTGTTTCCTGGGATACCTCGAAGATTCTGCACCCCGGTCAAGGGAGATTCTGGTGTTTTACCGCGCATATCTTCGAGCATCCCTAATGCAATTGGTCCAGGATCGTGTATTGCTTGCTGTATTCCAATAGAGGAGCTCATCAATCCATTGGCAGCCGTCTTGGGATAAAGAGCATCATCTATATGACTAACTGAGGAGCCAGACTTGTATTCACTTGGCGTGAATAATTTTACTCTGGAATTTTGGTTGGCAGCTTTTCCGTTCTCACCAATCCAATAAAGGTCACTGGTCACATACGAATCGAAATTGGTATCAGTGTTTGAAATGTCAGAGAGTCTCCTATCTGATCCATTAGTGACAAATCCAGAGAAGATTGTGGGGTTATTATTGCTAAATGTTTTTAACCTTTCGTTATAAGTTTCTTGTGAGATAAAACCAAGGCCATGCCCAAGCTCATGGAGGACTGCAGTAACAAAGTCATATTGTCGAGCTCCAGGTTTAGCATCTTGCCCGAAGTACCAACTGACATAGAGTGAATTTGAATTAAAGCGCGCAGTGATTTCGGGGTTTAAATCGTCTAAGTCTTTTTTATCTCGATTGATTGCATTAGCTAGCGCGGCCGGGTACCAGAGTTTCTTTTCAGGAGCGCCAGCAAAATTCTGGAAGTAACCGCCGCCACGTGCGCCGCCAGGTCGTGCACTGCCAAGAATTCCTGGTTCTAGGGGCGACCAATATGCCTCGACATCAATCGGTACAGGTGATGGGAAGAGGTACGACCAAATTTTTGTAGCACGCAAGAATGCTTTTTTCGCATCTTCTGGCCATTGTTGTCGGGATTCGGAGATAAATGTGACATTGAAAGTAGAGAGAACATCACGACCAGTATCGTCGAAGGGGATTGTTGAGGGGCCTTGGCTTGGACTTGATCCAACATATGTAACATCCCAATTTCCAGGGATTGATTGAACAGTTAACCCTTGCGCGGGTGAGGTAAGCAACCCTGGGGCGAGCCAACTCGATATGACTAAAAGGAGCGTAACGCCTAGGCTTTTTAACCTCACAGGGTGACGGTAGCAGGGAGTCATCAACACTTAAATTGGGGGTGGCAGGTGGATCGAAGTCGCCAGGCTTTTGAGCGCGCAGAACGCGAGTTTGCACATCCCAAAGCTGATCCCACCTTGGATGATTTGCGCAGCGACCTTGCCAGAGCTATCGGAGATTTTGCCAACCAAAACTTTGCTGACAGATATGGCCCGCTTGTTGGTTCCGTAGTGGAGAACTCAGCCGAGCAGATATTGCGAGATTTTGAGATCAACGGTGTTAAGGCAAAGAATGAAGCAGAGTTTGTAGTTCGAGAACTAATGGATCGGATTATTCGTGGGATCAGCAAGTAATTTAATTCTGGTAATCATTGCAGCTATCGTCATAATTATTACGATGAGTCGATTGTGATTTGTTAGTAGACGAGCGCTTTAACGTTGGGTCCTAAAATATCTGCAACAAAAGAGCTTGCTCCTGAAATTTCTACCCCCTGTAGCAACACGTCTTGATTGATGCCGCGTCGTTTCGCGCATTGCGTGCAAACTTTTATCTTTCCTGATTCAAGTATCTGATCACGTAAATCAGAGAGCGCAGTTGCGTGCTCCAGAGTGAACTCTTCCGCCTTGCCTGGCACGGCAAACCATGTGGCATCTCCAGTGAGCCAAAGAATCACTTCGACACCACTTGCTAGGGCAGTTGCAGCGACAGTAAATCCTTGGGAGCAGCGCTCAGCAGTCTCTTGTCCAACTGTCACTTTGATCACGAGCGTATTTTCAGCCATGAAGAGAATCTACACGGAAATACAGAGTTTGCCCGTACCCTTTTCCTTGTGATTTCCCGATGATTCTCGACTTGATTTTCACCGGAGTGCTAGTGGCATGCGCATTCCTAATCTCCCTGTTTTTGCTTGGTCGTTCCGGACGGGCGCTGCGCAAGTTTCAGTACGAGAAATCGGGCGATACATTGCGAAGAAAACTCATTTCTCGGAACCAGGTACGAAAGTTAGGCGATTAAAAATGGCTTTTACTATCCCTGATGGATTGCATCAAGACTTATACCCGCTCGCGTGGTTGGTTGGCACCTGGCGTGGCAAAGGCCAAGGCGAATATCCGAATACTGCGCCATTTACCTTTGAGCAAGAGGTTACGTTTAACCATGATGGTCGTCCATTTCTCACGTATTTCTCACGCTCTTGGTTAGTTGAGGATGGAAGAGAAGAGCTCATCCCAGCCGCACAAGAGACAGGTTTCTGGCGAGTCAAACCCAATAACACCCTCGAAGTGATTCTCTCGCATAACACTGGAATTGCAGAGGGATGGGTTGGTCGCTTTGATGTTGCAAAGATTCAACTCGTAATGGATCAAGGTTATAGCGCTCCTTCAGCGAAGCTCGTCACGGGCGGTACTCGACTCTATGGCTTAGTCGAAGGCGAACTTTTTTATGCCTACGATATGGAAACAGAAAATCACAAGTTGCAAGCGCACGTGTGGTCGACGATGGAACGCGTATCGATGTGAGTGCCAGCAGGCCGGAACCTCTTGCCGAAATTATTCGCAATGGCATGGTTGAGTCGGCGCACTATGGCCACTTAATCATCCTTGATAGCTCGGCATCTGAAAAATTTATGTTAGGTGATGCAGCTTCACCAATTTTTCCGCGCTCATCAATTAAGCCGATACAAGCTCGCGCTATGGTCAAGCTTGGTTTAAAAATTGAGCCGCGATTACTTGCCTTAGTTATAGCGAGCCATTCAGGTTCAGTTGAACATATTGAAGGTGTGCGCCAATTGCTATCCCAATTTTCACTTAGTGAAAGTGATTTGCAATGCGCAGTAGATCTTCCACTTGGAGAGGTAGAGCGAAAAATCTGGGGAGATAAACCGCCCTTACGAATAGCGATGAACTGCAGCGGCAAACATGCGGGAATGCTTGCAACTTGTGTAGTTAATGGTTGGGATACTTCAAATTATTTAGAGATGAATCATCCTTTGCAGATTGCCATAAAAGGTGAGATTGAAGAATTCTCTGGGAATGGGAGTGTGAACGATACATTTGATGGATGTGGTGCGCCGCTCTTTGCAATTCCACTACGCGCACTGGCGCAAGCAATCCGAAGCGTCGTCGAAAGTAGGGATCCCGCATCACAGGCGGTTGTTCACGCGATGTCGAACCATCCAGAGATGGTTGCTGGAAGTGGACGGCTATCGACCCGTTGGATGGAGGCCGTTCCGGGATTAATTATGAAAGAAGGCGCAGAGGGAGTTCATATAGCTGCACAATCTGGGAAAGGTGTTATCGCCTTCAAGGTGATTGACGGTTCGATGCGCGCTCATGATGTGATCACACGTTCCGCCCTTGCTCAAATTGGCATCACAGCCGAGATTCTGACGGGGAGCGTCTTTGGCGGGCCGGCTCCAAAGGTGGAAATTCGCGCAAGTTTTTAGGTTCAGTAGACTTGTGTCATGTCACCAATGTCGTGGACCAATCCCTTGGGATCTCTCGCAGATCTAGTCCTATTAGTTATCGGACTCGCTCAGCTAGCTGCTTTGGTTTTCAGTCTTACCCATGCGATTCGAGTACGCGGTGACGCATTCGCAGCTGCTGGAAAACAGAGCAAGATGTTCTGGGTTTCACTACTAGCAGTGTCGCTAGTACTCCGGTTGACAATTTCAAGCCCATTAGATTTGTTTGGCATCATCGCTTCGATTGCGGCAATCGTTTATATCGTGGATGTACGTCCGGCAATTAACGATGTCCTACGCGGCCCGCGTTGGTAACTTCGAATAGCGGTTATGAATCTATGAAGCCAACTGGTCGCATCGCAACTTTGATGATGCACACCTCTCCGCTCGATCAAGCGGGAGTTCGTGATGCAGGTGGAATGAATATTTATGTCGTAGAAACAGCAAAGCGGATTGCAAAATCAGGAGTAGCTGTTGATATTTTTACTCGGGCAACATCCGGCGCGCTTCCTCCAGTGGTGGAGATTGCTCCAGGCGTCGAGGTGCATCACATAACTGCCGGCCCCTATGAGGGATTGACGAAAGAAGATCTTCCATCTCAGATGTGCACGATGGCTTCTGAGTTATTAAGAGTCGAAGCAAATCGTCCTCGAGGTTATTACGATTTAATACACTCGCACTATTGGATTTCAGGTCAAGTGGGACTACTAGCAGCGCAACGATGGAACGTGCCACTTGTGCACACGATGCACACCATGGCAAAGGTAAAGAACCGATCTCTAGCCGATCACGATAAGCCAGAGCCAGTTGCACGCTCGATCGGAGAAGAACAGATTGTTGCAGGCGCACAGGCACTTATTGCCAATACCGATGCAGAAGCGGCCAACTTGGTCAGTCTCTACGATGCATGCCCTGATCGTGTTCACGTTGTTGCGCCCGGAGTTGATTTAGTGCACTTCTCCCCAGGAGGCGGGCGACGTGAGGCACGTGTACAACTTGGATTATCGAGAGAGAATCTCATCCTTGCTTTTGTTGGGCGAGTACAACCACATAAAGGGCCAGATGTGTTGATTGCTGCTGCTGGTGAGATGGTCAAACACGACCCAGTTTTAAAAAGTAAGTTAGAAGTCCTTATTATCGGAGGGGTCTCCGGTGGTGATGGTGATGAGATTAATCGCCTTCGCACCCTTGCAAAATTCCTAGGCATAGAAGAGCGCGTAAAGTTTATTCCCCCTGCATCACGTGAAGAGTTGCCACATTGGTATCGAGCTGCCGACTTAGTATGCGTACCTAGCTATAGCGAATCATTTGGGTTGGTTGCGCTGGAAGCCCAAGCTTGTGGCACTCCAGTAGTAGCAGCTGCGGTCGGTGGCCTTCGTACTGCGGTGGCTGATGGATTCTCGGGCTCCCTTGTCGATGGGCATGACCCACGCTCCTGGGCATCAGTACTTACTCGATTACTACATGAACCCCAGCGGCGAATTTCTTTATCAATGGGCGCACTCGAACATGCACGACGATTTGGTTGGGAAGCTACCGCGCGCGGAACTATCGATATCTACGACCAGTTGCTAGCGCAACCTCGCGCAGCGATTCGCTCTCTCGCGTAGTAAAAGAGGAAGATGAAAGAACAACTTCTTGTGATTCAAGAAGCTCTAACTGAATCAAATATTAAATATGACGAGCTAGATAAGAGCTCCTTGCTTGTCACTGTGCCAGGTGAAAAAAAGTTATACACCAATGTCTTGTTTAAAGTAAGTGACAAAACTTTGAGCGTCAATGCGTTCGTTATCCGACGGCCCGATCAAAATACCGAGAAAGTCTATGAATGGCTACTTCGCCATAACGCGAATATGTATTTGCTCTCATACGCAACAAATGAACTTGGCGATATTTATTTAGTGGGTCGTTTGCCAATCGAACTTGTGACAAAAGTTGAAGTGGATCGAATTCTTGGAGCGATTCACGAATACTGTGATTCATCTTTTAACATTCTTTTGGAACTTGGCTTTGCCGATGCGATTCGACGAGAATGGGCTTGGCGCATCAGTCGAGGCGAATCACTTGCGAATCTTGAGGCCTTTAAGCACCTACAAAGTTGATGTTTGCCCAACTCCAGGGCAGGATTATCGATATGAGCTACAAGTTAATCCTCTTGCGCCATGGCGAGAGCCAGTGGAACGAGATGAATCTATTCACAGGCTGGGTTGATGTCTCACTCAGCGCAAAAGGACTTGAAGAAGCCAAGCGGGCTGGCGAGCTCTTCAGATCGCGGAACGTATTGCCTGAAATTCTGCACACATCACTACTAAAGCGGGCCATAAATACCGCCGAGATTGCGCTCAATGAATGTGAGAGACATTGGGTTCCAGTACGGAGATCTTGGCGCTTGAACGAGCGACACTATGGCGCGCTTCAAGGAAAGAATAAAGCAGAAACGCTCGCACTTTATGGTGAGGAGCAATTCAAATTATGGCGACGCTCTTTTGATGTGCCGCCCCCTCCAATAGACGATTCCAGTGAGTTCTCTCAGGCAAAAGATGTTCGCTATCAAGATATGGAAGTTCAGGTACCTCGGACAGAGTGCTTGCTCGATGTGATAAATCGTATGATTCCATATTGGAATGAATCGATAATTCCAGATTTGAAAAGCGGAAAGTGCGTTCTTGTTACGGCGCATGGCAATTCACTACGAGCACTAGTCAAGCATCTCGATCAGATAAGTGATGATGATATTGCAGGATTAAATATTCCAACTGGAATACCTTTGTTGTACGAGCTAGACGAGAATTTTGCGCCGGTAAAAAAAGGTGGCGAATATTTAGATCCTGAAGCCGCACGTGTTGCCGCTGAGGCAGTTGCAAATCAAGGCAAGAAGTAAGTTACTTCTGCTCCGAGTAATACTCTCCAGTTACTAAGAAATAAACTCGTCGTGCAATCGAAACAGCATGATCTGCAAAGCGCTCGTAGTAACGCCCAATCAAAGTCATATCAATAGCAGTTTCAATTCCATGCGACCATTTTTCGTCAAGGAGCGTTGCGAAAAGCTTACGATGGAGAATATCCATCTCATCATCATCTTTCTCAAGCATTTTTGCCGCTTCGGTATCGCGAGATGCAATTAAGTCAATCGCTTTACCTACTATCTTGCTAGCTACTCGACCCATTTCTTGAACAGTGAGTAAGAGTTCAGGTGGAACAGCGGTCGCTGGATAGCGCATGCGAGCAAGCTTGGCGATGTGATGGGCCATGTCACCCATTCGTTCAAGATCTGCGCTCATTCGGAGCGAAGTGACTAGGGCACGAAGATCATTCGCTACGGGTTGTTGGCGAGCCATCAGATCAATTGTTCTGGCATCTAGAAGATGTTGTGCATCATCCACTTGGTCGTCGTCAGCTATGACTTTCTCTGCAAGAGCCAGGTCTGCTGTCAAAAGCGCATGAGTTGCAGAATCGAGTGCAGCCTGAGTGAGCTTGCCCAACGAGATTAACGAGTGGTTAATTTCATCAAGTTCCTCATGAAAGAGATCGCGCACGAGAAGAGCATACTTTGAAGGGTTCCCAGAACAGATGAGGTACATGAACAAAAGTTGAACAAGTTCTTAACTTCCCGAATTGAGGCATTTTTTTTGCCAGTTGTTGGTGCCAAGCCCTCACCCCTTCTACGATGGACCTATGGCTCGACCTTGGCTCAAGTCCGCGCGCGAGGCTCAACATTCCTATGTGGCTCCGGAGTTATTAGCAGTTCTTGAGAACTTAGACTCGATTTCGATCTTATTCTCAGGGGCAGAGGGCATTATCCATTCGTCAAACGAGGCCAGCCAGATAGGAATCGTCAGGAACGGGCGCGTGGTTAGCGAGGAACTTCTAGCGCTAATTCGGGTAGTACGTCGAACAGGTCAGGCTCAGGAGGGACACATAGAGCTTCCTACCACTGGAATCTCAGAGAAAGTATCTAATCTCCGCGTTCGAGTTGTTCCACTTAATGATCGTGGCATGATTTTGCTATTGATTGATGATGTAAGTGAAGCCGAACGCGTTGATGCTGTCCGTCGAGATTTCGTGGCAAATATCTCACATGAACTAAAGACCCCAATCGGAGCACTTTCGCTTTTGAGTGAAGCAGTAGCAGCATCGAGCGATGATCCAGAGATGGTGAGACACTTTGCCAGCAAGATGTCTGTAACTGCCAAACGTCTGACTGAATTAGTTCAACAGATCATCACACTTTCCAAATTACAAGATACAAACCCACTTCGCGAGTTTGAACTGGTCGATATTGGTGATTTAGTTAGTGAAGCGATCACTCAAGCCCAAACTAACGCTGAGTCGCGACAGATACTTTTAACCGCCGAAATCTCAAGTGATGTAAAACTTTTTGGTGATCGCGAGCAGCTAGTTATGGCTTTCCATAATTTAATTGAGAATGCCATAAATTACAGTCCAGAGAAAACCAAAGTTAGCGTCTCAGTAATTTCAGATGCTAAGTCAGTTTCGGTAATAGTTAAAGATCAAGGGATTGGGATTCCCGAGGTTGACCTTGAACGAATTTTTGAGAGATTTTATCGAGTGGATCCTGCTCGCTCGAGAGAGACTGGGGGAACCGGGTTAGGGCTCTCAATCGTTAAACATGTTGCCTCAATTCATGGGGGCGAGGTCACTGTGTGGAGCAAGCCAAATGAAGGAAGTAGTTTCACCATGAAATTTCCACGGTCTTTAATCTCTCAAACAGAACAGGGCGCACTCCAATGACGAAGATTCTCGTGGTAGAAGATGAAGATTCATTCTCTGATGCGCTCTCATTTTTACTTGGCAAAGAGGGTTTTGAGGTAAGCGTTGCCGCCGATGGAGTAAAAGCGCTTGAGATATTTGATCGAGAAGGCGCCGACCTCGTTTTACTCGATTTAATGTTGCCTGGTTTAAGCGGCACTGAAGTTTGTCGACAACTAAGAATGAAGAGCTCTGTACCTATTATTATGTTGACAGCGAAAGATACCGAGGTAGATAAAGTGGTTGGCCTCGAACTCGGCGCTGATGATTACGTGACAAAGCCTTATTCTTCGCGCGAGCTAATCGCCAGAATTCGCGCGGTAATGCGCAGGCAGCAAGAACCAGAGCAATCTTCTGGTTTGCTGACAGTTGGGCCAGTGCGAATGGATATCGAACGCCACATAGTTACGGTCAATAACATTCAAGTCGCCTTACCTCTGAAAGAGTTCGAGCTCCTTGAGTTCTTGATGCGCAATTCAGGGCGAGTGCTCACGAGAACTCAATTGATTGATCGAGTTTGGGGCAGCGATTATGTCGGTGACACCAAGACGCTGGATGTTCACATCAAGAGATTACGTTCAAAAATTGAAAAGGATCCAGCAAATCCAGAGTGCATTCTGACTGTACGCGGACTTGGCTACAAGTTCTCTAATTAGCAGGGATTAAATCTGGGCCCACGTCTGCGAACTCACCAGCGCGATCACGCACAAGAACTTCAAGAGTCTCTGAGCCCGAACGGTTGAACGCAACCTGCATGGTGACGTGTTTTCCTGCCTGCACATTCAAGTTAGGGATTATTGCTAGTGCATTTGCTGTTTCGCCAGCAAAGATCAGTGGAGTATTCGGTGCTAGCAAGGGCGCGATAGGTGTGATGCTTGCTGGAATATTGTTGACAGAGATAGCAGATAGCCGTTCAGCATCAGTTCCATTGTTAATCATCGTTCCCACGAGCACAGCGCTACCGTCACTTTGCGCTACCAAAAGAATATGTACGAGTTTGATATCGCCAACGTTCTTCTCAACTCCATCAGTAACTTGCTTGATAAGTCGAGTTGGTGCATTTGGGCCAGCTCCACAACCTGTTACTAAGAGCAACATTGCGATGAGAACTGTGAGACGCGCACTGAACCTTCTTTGCATGGCAGTAATTCTCCCCGGGAAAAGTGAAAAAAGCGAATTTGTCAACTGGAATTCTTATGCAGTTCTTGGGAAAATATACCGAGAAATCGCGGATTTTTTCTCTCGGAATTGGCTGGTAGAATATGAATCCAATCATTCGTACAGCCACCCATGAGAGGCGGATGAAGCTCACTATGTCATTTAAAGTCGGCGAAACAGTCGTTTACCCCCACCACGGTGCAGCGTTAATCGAAGCAATTGAAACTCGCATCATCAAGGGTGAGGAGAAGACCTACCTCGTACTTAAGGTCACACAAGGTGATCTCACCGTTCGAGTGCCGGCCGATAACGTAGATCTTGTGGGTGTCCGCGATGTCGTCGATAGCGCTGGACTAGACCGAGTCTTTGGCGTCCTTCGCCAGCCATACACCGAAGAGCCAACTAACTGGTCTCGTCGATACAAGGCCAATCTTGAGAAGCTCGCATCGGGTGACGTCATTAAAGTTGCCGAAGTTGTCCGTGATCTTTATCGCCGCGACCTTGATCGTGGTTTGTCAGCTGGCGAGAAGCGAATGTTGGCAAAAGCCCGACAGATTTTGATTAGCGAACTTGCGCTCGCCGAGAAGACTGATGAAGTTAAGGCAGAAGGCATTCTCGACGAGGTGCTCGCCTCCTAATTGGCTCATCAGATGAGCCATTCAAAAACCGCAGTAGTCATTCCCGCAGCAGGAAGTGGCGAGCGACTTGGCCTCGGTATTCCAAAGGCTCTCGTTGAAGTTGGTGGGCGTACCCTCATTGAGCGAGCGGTAGAAAATCTTTCTACCCTTGCGGCAGAAACTGTTATTGCCGCACCTGCTGGATATGAAGAGAATTTTCGAGCAATTTTTGCACAAGCCCATCTTGCTTCGCATGTGGTTGTAATTACTGGTGGCGCAACTCGAAGTCAGAGCGTGGCAAATGCGTTGAAAGCGCTCTCACTCACCACTAGATATGTATTGATTCACGATGCCGCACGAGCTTTTGCACCAACGGAGCTTGCCGAGAGCATTCTTGCTCAATTGAACTTAGGTGAGAATGCAGTCGTGCCGGCTCTTGATGTGGTTGACACTATAAAAGTAGTAGATGAGCGCGGATATGTGATTGATACCCCGCAACGTGACTTACTTCGTGCGGTACAAACCCCACAAGGTTTTACCTTCGAAACAATTACTGCTGCACATGCTTCTGGTGCTGACGCGACTGACGACGCGGCACTTGTCGCTGTATTAGGAGTTCCGGTAAAGGTCGTTCCAGGAAGCCAATTAGCTCGTAAGATAACGACGCTTGATGATCTGACATGGGCACAAGAGTTGGTGGGGAAGTGATGAAGCATCTAACAGGAGTTGGTTTCGATGCGCATAAGTTCTCTGACACCAAACCTATGCATCTTGCAGGGTTAACTTGGCCAGAGGAATTTGGAATTGAAGGGCACTCTGATGGTGATGTCGCGGCTCACGCAATCTGTGATGCGCTGCTATCGGCAGCACACCTTGGCGATTTGGGGTCAATCTTTGGAACGTCAGACCCGAAATGGGCAGGCGCAAGCGGCGTATCGCTCTTGAGAGAGGTATTTAATCGAGTAACGAGTGCGGGTTTTCTTATTGAAAATGTTGCGGTACAGGTAATTGGTAATCGTCCAAAAATTGCCACTCGTCGCAATGAAGGTGAAGCGGCGCTCTCCACTGCACTCGGTGGCGCACCAGTTTCGCTCAGCGCGACGACGACAGATGGGCTGGGTTTTACGGGTACCGGCGAGGGAATTGCAGCCATCGCGACAGCTCTGATTGCGCAGCAAACATGAGCATTACTCTCTATAACACCCTGACGCGCGAGGTAAATCCGTTCATTCCCATTAAGTCGGGAAAAGTTGGGATCTACCTCTGCGGCGCAACTGTGCAAGCTCCGCCACATATTGGCCACATAAGAAGCGGAATTAACTTCGATATTTTGCGCCGTTGGCTAATCGCGAGTGGATATGAGGTCACATTTATTCGCAATGTCACAGATATCGATGACAAAATTTTGCATAACGCTATTCATGAAGAGATGCCTTGGTGGGCGCTCGCGCAAAAATATGAGCGAGTTTTCACGGCGGCATATGCAGAACTGAATGTGTTACCACCAACTTATGAGCCGAGAGCAACCGGTCATATCACGCAAATGATTGAATTAATCGCTCGGTTAATTGAGCGTGGCAAGGCATACCCTGTCTCAAATGGCGATGTGTATCTTGATGTGCGCTCACTTGATTCATATCTCACGCTCTCAGGGCAGAAGATTGATGATCTGCAATCGAGCCCCGATGGTGATGAAACAACACAGTCGTTGAAGAAGAACCCACAAGATTTTGCGCTGTGGAAGAGCGCTAAACCAGGAGAACCTTCTTGGCCAACGCCGTGGGGAGATGGCCGCCCAGGTTGGCATATCGAATGCTCTGCGATGGCGCAGGCGTACCTTGGTGAGAAGTTTGATATCCATGCTGGTGGATTAGATCTGATTTTCCCGCATCATGAGAATGAGATTGCTCAATCTAATGGCGCAGGTTACCCATTTGCCCAACGTTGGCTTCATAACGCATGGGTCACAACTGCTGGTGAAAAGATGAGCAAGTCTCTTGGAAATACGCTACGAATTCATGAATTGTTGAAACGAGTTCGCGGCATAGAGCTCCGTTGGTATTTAGGTAGTGCGCACTATCGTTCAATGTTGGAGTATTCACCAGAGGCGCTCGATGAGTCAGCTGTTAATTTTCGCCGAATAGAGAGTTTCCTAAAGCGTTCTGCATCACAGCTGGGCAGAGTTCCAGAGAGCTTGATCGCTGAGAATTTTGCCAAGGCTATGAATGATGACTTGGCAGTGCCGGCTGCGCTCGCTGTAATCTCTGAATTAGTCCGTGATGGCAATAATGCAGCTGCTGCCAAAGATTATGCAGCTTTGGAGCGCAATGCCTCAGAAGTCCGCGGTGCACTTGCAGTCTTAGGTTGTGACCCATGGGATTCGACCTGGTCGCGCAATGATGAGGGCTTAAGCGATGTAGTCTCAGGCCTAGTTAAGACACTTCTTGACGAACGTGAAGCAGCAAGAGCGCGAAAAGATTTTGAAAGCGCTGATCGAATTCGAGATTCCATCACCTCGTTGGGTCTTACTATCGAAGACACTCCAGAAGGGCCAAGGTGGAGTAAATAATGGTTGCAAAGAAGAAGCCTGGCTCAGGCGGAAACAATAAGAGAAGGCTTGCTGGAAAAGGGCCAACACCAAAGGCTGAGGATCGCACTTATCATCCGGCAGCGAAGCGAAAAGCTGCCGCAGCAACGAGAGCAAAGAGCTCAACGCGTCGTCCGAAGAGTGATCGTGATGCACATGCTCCACGTGAACAGCGTGAGTATGAAGTGCAAGACGATGTCATTGTAGGTCGCAATCCAGTACTAGAGGCATTACGAGCCGGAATCGCAGTGAAGCGAGTGATGGTTGCTCGTGGGGTAGATATCGATGAGCGCATTACAGAAATTGTTGAATTAGCCCGCGAAGCACGAATCGAAGTTATCGATATCAATCGGAAAGAGCTTGATCCATATCCAGCTCATCAAGGGGTGGCTCTGCGTGTTGCTCCATATAAATTCCGTCCACTTAGTGAAGTAATCAGCAAAATTCAAGGGGTTCCGTTACTTGTTGCGCTCGATGGTGTTACAGATCCGCGAAATTTGGGAGCAATAATTCGGAGTGCGTGCGCCTTTGGCGCTAACGCAATTGTTATCCCAGAACGTCGTGCTGCTGGAATGACTGCAGTTGCGTGGAAGTCATCTGCTGGTGCAGCTGCGCGCACGCCAGTTGTGCAGATTAAGAATATGACGGCAACGATTCAAGATTTGCAAAGCGAAGGATATTTTGTCGTCGGTCTTGACGCTGGTGGATCGGTGTCGCTCTCGGAAATGGCAGTCGCCGATGAACCGTTGGTGATTGTCATTGGAGGCGAGGGTAAAGGTCTCTCTCGTTTAGTACGCGAAAGTTGCGATTTAGTGGTTTCAATTCCTATGTCGTCAGATATGGAGTCGTTAAATGCGAGCGTCGCGGCTGCCATAGCTTTATATTCAGTTGCTGAGAAGAGAAAAAGCAAAAAGTAACACGTAACAAAAGTGAGTTGATATGAAAAGCTACACAAGGTTCATTGCGTTAGGAGATTCCTTTACTGAAGGAATGCAGGATGTTCTAGTTAACAATCAATACCGTGGTTGGGCAGATCGAGTTGCTGACGCCTTGGCCACCCAAAGACCAGGTTTTACTTATCTCAATCTCGCAGTGCGCGGGAAATTAGTTGGACAAGTGATTGAAGATCAAGTGCCGGTTGCATTGGAATGGATTGAAGGAAAAGAGACTCTTGTCTCATTTCATGCAGGCGCTAATGACTTGTTGCGCCCAAGCTACGATCCAAATAACGTGCTACCGAAATACCAAGAAGCAGTTCGCAAGTTAAGTGCAACTGGGTGTCAGCTAATGCTTTTCACGGCGATTGAACGCGTGGCGAAATCTGGGAAGATGCAAGATTTATGGCAGCAACGTTTTAGCGCCTTTAATAATGTGGTGCGAGAGATGGCGAAAGAGGTTGGTGCCATAGTTCTTGAGGCAACAGCTGATCCTGAGATAGGTAGTAGAAGGTTCCTCGATAAAGACCGGCTCCATCTCAATCCCGCTGGTCACCATCGAGTGGCGCAAGGGGTACTGCAAGCAATTGGTGGGCCATACGACCCCGATTGGCGAAGAGATCTACCTGCGCTCCCGCGCCGTTCGTTACTGGCGAAAATCTACGATGACCTTCGATGGTTTGTTACCTTTCTTATTCCATGGATGTCCAGGAGAATTCGCGGAGTATCCTCAGGCGATGGTCGCTCGCCAAAGCACAGTGCACCTGTAACACTAAGCTAACTACAAACCGCCATTTATGACGATGTATGAAAGGTATCCAAAATGAAAATTGATTCCGTTGATCTCTTCTACCTTCGTATGCCCGAGGTTCTAGATATCGGAGATGGAAGCCAGGATTCATTACTCTGTCGCGTTACCTCTAATGGCCATGTTGGCTGGGGTGAGGCTGTCTGTTCACCAATGGTGGGTATCACCAGTTGGATTACTCCGATGTCACACAGCGGATGCCACCCTGTTATTGATTCTGTTCTTGGACAACGTCTTGATTCTCCAGAAGATATTCGCCAGGTCTATCGCAATGTGCGGCAGAACTCTTTCTATGGCTTATTGCAAAGTGATCTATTGATTTCAGGAATTGAAATCGCACTCTGGGATTGCTTGGGCCGAGCGAAAGAAGAGCCAATCTGGAAACTTCTTGGTTATAAGAAGAGCGAGCGGAAACTTCCATACGCATCCGTTTTATTTGGTGACACTGCAGCTGAGACGAAGCAAAAGGCTGTTGATATGCGGAACCAAGGATTCAAGGCAATCAAGTTTGGTTGGGGTCCATTTGGTACGACCACAGTTGAGGATGATGCTGCACATATCCATGCTGCGCGCGAAGGAATTGGCTCTGATGGTTATCTCATGATTGATGCCGGAACTGTTTTTAAAGATGATATCGAAGCAGCAGCGAAGCGATTACCTGCGCTCGCCGAGGCAAATGTGTATTGGTATGAGGAGCCTTTCGATGGTTATGCGCTCGCTGAGTACGGTGAGCTTGCAAAGAGAACACCAAAAGTAAAACTTGCTGGTGGCGAAGGTGCGCATAATGCATTCCAAGCAGAGCAATTAATAGATTACGGTGGAGTTGGCTTCATCCAAATTGATACCGGATATGTTGGTGGAATTGGAAATGCCTATCGTGTAGCACAATATGCAACTTCCAAAGGTGTTCAATATGTCAATCACACCTTCACTTCCCAATCAGCGCTCTCTTCATCGCTGCAACCTTTTGCTGGTCTTAAGGATTCAAATATCACTGAGTATCCAATGGAGCCGAAGTTGCTCTGCCAGGAGCTCACGCTTGATCGGATTGAAGTTGGTGCAGATGGCATGATTGAAGCCCCAGATGCGCCAGGCACTGGAGTCACCATGAATACCGCAGCCGTAAAGAAGTACTTGGTTGATGCAGAGATAAAGGTCAAGGGGAAGGTTCTGTACTCGACGCCCACTGTGTAATTAAGCGATTCACGGTCAACTGGAGAGAGGTAGGGGTATATCCCTACCTCTCTCTTTTATTCTTAGAGGCGGTACACCTATCCTTATCGCATGCGCCGCGTGTCTGTCCTGCTCTTCATTTCAACTCTATTCGTAACCATTTCGGCAGATATTTCATCGGCATGCGATGGGCCATTTACCCCGGATCCAGATAGACCCGGTGTCTGCGTTTGGACAGGGGGAAGTGGCACGTACACCGGAGGTAGCGGTGGAAGTGGTGGCACTTGGGCGCCAGCGGATCCTTATGCATCAAGTAGTTCCACTTCATACGCTCCGACTGCTGCACCCGTAGATACGAGCGCTACGCAGATCACCACTCTTACGAAACAGGTTACTGATTTACAAGCAGAGATTGCTGCGCTAAAGGCAGAGCTCGCTCTTAAAAATGATGCTGTCAAAAATGCTGAAGCTAAAGCAGCTACCCAAGTAAAAAATATTGAACAGCAAGTTCAAGAACAGAACACACGACTGGCTGAGGCAAATAAGAAGATTACTGAATTAGCAGTGCAAGCTGATGCGGCCAGTGCAGCAAAACAAAAGTTAATCGAGGCTGAAGCCAAGATTGCTTCGATAGCAACAGTTGCTAAAACTGCAACTGAGGGCGAAGAGGTAGTTGATGCAAAAGGAAATAAAGTTGCTACCGTCGTTGCTAAAGATGAAAAGGGAACTGAGCTAACAGATGAGAATGGCAAAGCACTTGTTCTTCAACCTGTTCTTGGCTCGTCGGGCAAAGCTCTCGTTGACGATAAGGGAGAGGTAGTTAGGTCGTCTGTAGCAAAGAGTGAGTCCGGACAAATTATTTATGTCGACCGAATAGTTCCAGGAAGCCCGAGCAAAAAGAAAGCTCCAGTGGTTCTACTCAACGTTTTGGGAAGTGATGACAAGGTATTAACTGGTCCGGATGGCAAACCACTTACTACAGCTCCGGTTATAAAAGATGGCAGCTCGGTATTTGTTGATAAAAATGGTTTACCGATCATGGTTCGTCCAGTTCTCAATAGCATCGGCGAACCAGTTGTCGATGGCGATAAAGTCGTGATGACTAAATTGATCACATTCGGGAAAAATGAACCGGTATACGACAGCAGTGGAAGCCCCGTACTCGCTCTTCCACTTTTAGATACCAGCGGGAAAGTTGTGAAAGCTGGAAATGGCGAAATTGTTTATGTCCCACCAGTGCTAAATGCAAAAGGTGTGGTGCTTCGTAGCGCTGCAGGGGAGCCGGTTTTAGCTGAAGCGCTTGCCGATTCGGTAGGAAGTATTGCGCTCGCCGCTGATGGCAAACCGCTCGTTGGTCAGCCATATCTCTCAAATAGCGGTCAGAAGATATTAGTTTCCAACGCGCCGGTTTATGTTGGAGCAGTTGGCATTCAAGCGTCGACTTTTGACGGAAAGCAAATAAAGAGCTCGGATGGCCAGCCCTTGCAATTTGGTTACAACGGTCTATTGGTAACAGCCGCTGGTAAAAATGTTTCTGGAAGTGATGGCCGACCAGTAACTCTTAGTTCACGCGGCATGATTCTTGCCCCTAATGGCGAGTTCTTATTAGATCGCGCTGGAAAACCATGTCGTCTAGATGCGAACGGCCAAGTTATTGATTCTGCAAATAAATCAATACTCAATCTCTCAGGCAAACCCATCATAATTAGCACCAATTCCACCCAATTAAGTATTCGAATCAAAAAAGAGAACGTTCTTGGACCAGATGGAAAAGCAATTCGAGTTGCGCTGAATGGACAGATTTTCGATGGCAATGCCAATCCAATTCTGACGCCAGCTGGTGCTCCAATTTATGTTGATGGCAAGAAAAAGACTTTGGTAGATATTGCTGGTAAGCCAATCAAGATTGGTGACGGCAAGAAGGCCAATCAGATCGAAGGCAAAGTAGGTAAGACCACTCTGGCTACCGCCTAACCGGGCTTTGTGTAGAACGCGCGTTGCGAGTTTTACGGTTCTTATTTTTCGACTAGACTGGCGCCGCTTAATAAGCTTGCCGACCTGGCGCAATTGGTAGCGCACCCGACTTGTAATCGGGTGGTTAGGGGTTCAAGTCCCCTGGTCGGCCCCACGTTTTATCTTCTTTGTTTAATTAAAAAACTTTGAATGTATTAGTAAATCGGCTGTGGCGCGGTTCGATGCAGTCGGAATATTTTTTAAAACCGAAACTCGGAGCAGAGCTTTAACATCGGGATCATGGGGTTGCGGTTCAAGTGGATCCCAGAAAAAAATCAGGGCATGAATCCTATTTTCAACCATCTCAGCCCCAATTTGGATGTCACCACCGTATGGTCCACTTTCAACAAGTTGAACAGGCAATCCGCTCTCTTTGGATATGAGCTTGCCGGTCGTCCCAGTTGCAATCAGTTCGTGAGTAGCAAGTTCTTCCTTATTGGCCAAGACCCAGGCAAGTAATTCACTCTTCTTTTTATCATGTGCGATTAGGGCGATTTTCTTCACAGACTAAGAGTAACGTTGGAAATTCTTAAAAACCCGGCTGGTGAGAAAATCGGATTAAATTTTGATGAAATAATTACACGAATTGCTCCCAGAATTATGGCTTTTGAGCCCGTATAGGTGGAAGATATCGCAAGAGTTTTCATCGATTGCTTCGAAACAGGGGGAGTAATGGCAGGGTTATTGGCAGGTAAGCGAGCGCTTGTGACAGGAAGCGCAAGTGGAATTGGTGCAGCAATTGTTGCAGAGTTTGTCGCGCAAGGTGCCACTGTTTTTGGAGTTGATAAGAATGTAAGTACACATCAACCATCGACCCAGTTTGATCTCTCAGCCGTTGAAAGTCTGCCGGAATTGGTCACCGCTGCAGAGAAATCAATTGGAGAGATTGACATTCTTGTGAACTGTGCCGGTATGGCAATTGGTGAGTTTATTCCAGATCTCACCTGGGATGCTTACGACAAGACTCTTCGCGTCAACCTACATTCACCAGTTTTTTTGATGAAGTATCTTGGTTCCAAGATGGCAAAGCGCGGGTATGGACGAATCGTTAATATCACGAGCGTGCATGGTCAATTTAGTGAAGAGAAGGCAATGTCCTACGATGTTTCTAAAGGTGGGCTAAATTCTGCAACTCGTACTGCCGCTCTCGAATTTGCTCCGCATAATGTTCTGGTCAATGCGGTCGCTCCTGGATTTACCGATACGCCAATGTCTGCCAATCAAGGCGTAAGCGAGCTTGAGTCGGAATGGTTCAAAACTGTTTATGTTAAATACTCAAAGATTCCTCAATTGCGCGCCGCTCAACCATGGGAACAGGCAAAGCATGTTGCATGGTTAGCTAGTTCCGAGAACACCTATTGCACAGGCCAAGTTCTACACGTTGATGGCGGAATGTCCGCCCGGTTCTAAGGAAGAAAATGAAATCACTTGCAGCTCTCTTACGTACTAGCGGTCAGCCGATGCCATACGAGAAAACTAGGCCACTAGAACTAGTTGAGATTGATCTTGAGAAGCCACGCGAGGGCGAAGTCCTCGTGAAAATTACAGCAGCAGGCATCTGCCACTCCGACCTATCTGTTGTAAATGGATCGCGCCCACGGCCCACTCCATTAATTGGTGGACACGAGGGTGCAGGTATCGTCGAAGAGGTCGGCCCGGGAGTTAAAGATTTGAAACCTGGCGATGCGGTGGCAATTGTTTTCTTGCCTAGTTGTGGTGAATGCGAGCAATGTCGTGAGGGCGTTCCGGCATTCTGTTCGGTTGGTTCTGCAGCAAATGTAAAAGGTGAATTGATCCGCGGTGGTTCGCGAATTAGCTATAAGGGAGAGAAGATCCACCATTACAACGGGGTTTCTTGCTATAGCCAGTACATGGTGCTGGATCGACGTTCATTGATTCATGTGCCTTCTGATTTGCCAATCGATATTGCTGCAATATTTGGCTGTGCATTCTTAACAGGTGTTGGCGCGGTCCGAAACGGAGCGAATGTTCCTGCTGGCGCTTCCGTGGGAATCTGGGGGTTAGGCGGAGTCGGTATGGCCGCGCTACTTGGCGCAGTTGTTGCAAAGGCTTCACCAATCATTGCTATTGATCCAGTGCCAATGAAGCGAGCGTTAGCACTTGAACTGGGCGCAGACATTGCTATTGATCCAACTGAAGATATTCGCGAACACGTCAAAGGTGGCGTGGAATATGCAATCGAAGCGGTCGGCAAAGCCAGTGCGCTCAAGCATGCCTACGAGAGCACCGCTCGGGCAGGAACAACAGTCACTGTTGGATTGCCAGCCCCTGCCGATCAACTATCTTTCTCTGCAGTTTCGCTCGTCACTGACGTGAAGACGCTAAAGGGCTCCTATCTTGGTTCTGGTGATCCACGGAAAGATATTCCAGAATTTGTCCAGCTCTGGCGCGATGGCAAATTACCTGCGGAGAAATTGATAACTAAAACTAGGCCATTAACTGAAGTTAATGAATCAATGGATGAACTTGATGATGCTCAGAAAGTTGTTCGCCAAATTGTGCAGCCTCACTAAAGTTAGTTGAAGATGATAATTCGCGAATTTGAACCTGATGATCTTCCCATGATCGATGCTTTCTTCGATCAAATGGGCGAAGAAAGCACCAAGTTTTTCAACTCTAATGATGTAAATAGGAAATTTGCGGTCAAGTTTGTCACGGAGAAGAACAAATCAATTATCCGTTGGTTAGCTGAAGATAATGGTTTGATGATTGGTTATGTGTTCCTCTGGGATATCGATACAACTCTTCCTTGGCTAGGTATTGCAGTTCATGATTCATACAAAGGCAAAGGCATTGGCAAAAAATTAATCGAACATGCCAATAATTGGGCCGAATCAAATGGGAAAGGTGGAGTCATCCTCATTACTGCTAAAGATAATCAAAGAGGTCAGAAGTTGTATGAAGGAATGGGTTACCAGTACTACGGAGTGCATCCATCCGGAGAGCTTCTCTATATAAAGCGTTTTATTTCTTTCGAAGACCCAGAGATCGAAGGGCGCCTTCCTGTAATCCCAGGTTTTTAGAATGGTCGCGTACTTATATTTCCCCTGGAAAGTGATTAGCCTTACCTAATGATCATTGATCTTCGCTCAGACACTGTGACCAAGCCATCGCAGGCTATGCGGGAGGCAATGGCACAAGCTCCGGTAGGCGATGATGTCTATGGTGAAGATCCGACAATTAATTCTTTAGAAGAACGAGTAGCAAATCTCTTCGGCTTAGAAGCGGGACTATTTACACCATCTGGCTCAATGGCAAACCAACTTGGTATCCGATTATTGGTTAATCCTGGGGAAGAGTTACTTACCGAAGAAGATGCTCATATTGTGCGCGCTGAATTAGGTGCTGGCGCCGCACATGGCGGAATAACCACTCGCACTTGGCACGCGCCGCGAGGCCTACTTGATGCTGCCACTGTATTAGCTATGTCTCGTCCTCATGCAGGTCCGTATCTTGTGTCAACAAAAGCAATTGCGCTCGAAAACACGCATAACTTTGGTGGCGGCACTGTCCAGCCGATCTCTGAAATCGAAAAGCTATTCAATGGCGCCCAAGAATCAAATATTTCTCTCCACCTTGATGGCGCCCGAATATGGAATGCGCACATTGCAACCGGGGTTTCCTTAAAAGAGTATGGAAAGTTCTTTGAAACAATCAGTGTATGTCTTTCAAAGGGTCTTGGCGCGCCAGTAGGTTCAGTACTTCTCAGTAGCTCAGAGAATATAAAGAGAGCTCGAGTATGGCGCAAACGCCTTGGTGGCGGGATGCGCCAGGTTGGAATTTTGGGTGCAGCATGCCACTTTGCTTTGGATAACAATATCTTGCGAATATCAGAGGACCATAAGCATGCACGATTGCTAGCAGATCGGATTCATGAAGCTGCGCCTTCAGTTATTAATCCCGAGCATGTGAAGAGCAATATTGTTGGTTTGAATTTGAAAGAGATCGGAATGACCTCAGCAGAGCTGGCAACTCATGCGAAGAATGAAAATGTACTCGTGAGTGCGCTCGGCCCACACTATGCACGGTTAGTTACCCATTTAGATGTTGAAAGTTCTGAGATCGCTACTGCAGCTGATGTGCTTTCCTCAATTCTCAAGGCGAGGAAGTAGAGTCGTGAAGAGGGTGCAATGAAAATTCTTTCGATAGATGGTGGTGGCGTAAGAGGCCTAATTCCTGGAATGGTTGTAGTTGAGATTGAACGACGGATGGGAAAGCCCGTCAGCGAACTCTTCGATTTAATTGCGGGTACTTCTGCCGGCGGTCATATTGCCCTCGCTCTTACCGCCCCTGGGGCTGATGGCAAACCACGGTGGAGAGCCGAAGATTTGGCACTTTTTTATCGAGAGGCATATGGGCGCATCTTTGAAAATTCTGGTTTGAAAATTATGGATACCCTTAAGGGATTAACTAATGAGCGCTACTCGGCCGAGGGAATTGAACGCGTTCTTGATGAGATTCTTGGTGATGCCAAGATTAGTGAAGCGCTCTGTGAAGTCCTCAT
>JBIJBY010000112.1:0-4095 GCA_044344975.1 Candidatus Nanopelagicaceae bacterium
ACCTGAGCCGCCACCGATACCTGCGAGTGTGGTTGCGAGGCCATCACCAAGGAGCGCATTACCCATTTGGTCATCGAGGTTCTTGCCTGTCATTGCTGAGACCGCCTTGACGTGACCGACATTTTCGGCGATCAAAACAAGAACGACGGGAACGAAGAGGAGAATTGCGCTCATATTAAATGTTGGTGAAGTGAAGGTAGGTAGGGCAAACCACTTTGCTGCTGCAATATCTTTTGTCACTACATCGCCACGTACGAGCGCAACGATATAACCAACAACTAAACCAGCGAAGATGGAAATTCTTCCGAGGAAGCCCTTCGAAATTGCCGCAATCAAGGCGATTGCAGCAAGGGTAATGACACCTAGAAGTGGTCCACCCTGTAACTGGCCTGGATTTTGGCCGACCGTCTCTGGACCAAACCATGCTTTGTTGTAGGCAACGCTTGCGAGGTTAAATCCAATAACCATGACGATGGTGCCTGTGACAACCGGAGGCATCAACCAGTTAATCCAAGAAGAGCCCACTGCGCGAACGATTAATCCAACAAGGGCAAGAAGAACGCCGGTAGCGACAACGCCACCAAGGGCTGCCGCCATTCCACCTTCGCCCGCCTTAGCAGCTGCGATTGGACCTAAGAAGGCAAAGGATGAGCCCAAGTAACTCGGGACTTTATTCTGGGTTAGAAGGAGGAAGAGGATGGTTCCGATACCCGAGAAGAAGAGCGTGGTGGCAGGCGAAAGGCCGGTGAGAAGCGGAACGAGGAAGGTTGCACCAAACATCGCGGCGATATGCTGCACGCCAATTCCGATGGTTCGAGGCCAGGAGAGGCGCTCATCTGGGGCGACAACCTCGCCGCTGCTGTGGACTTTCCAGGAAAAGAGTGTTGCCATAATTGGGGATCCCTTTCGTGTGGTCTGACTCACTTAGTTATCAGGGTAAGGGCCGGGACCTGCATAAATAGGGAGAAAGCGCTCCGGCGCGCCGAGCAACCTCAGAACTTGCTGCGAATGGGGCTTAGCGTTTAGATATAGCCATTCGATGTATCGAGTTGATGTATCGAAACGCCATTATCACCTATAGCCAATCGAGATAAAGGAAATGAGTCGGTAGCGCATGGCCTCACGGAGTCAACCACTGGAGTTCACCCTCCTTGGCCTACTCGCAGGTGGCCCGCTCCATGGCTACGAACTGCGCAAGCGATCGTTGACCATTCTTGGTCCATTTCGAGCCCTCTCTTTCGGTTCGCTCTACCCCCTACTAAAGCGAATGGCAGATGGCGGATTGTTGGAGGTCATCGAAAGCAATAGCGGGAAATCGCGTCGAACACGAATCGCTTACCAAATTACTAAGAGCGGTCTGCAGCGATTTCAAGACTTAACCGAGACGATTGATGCTACAGAGGATGAGGCTTTCGGCGTTCACTTTGCATTCTTTGGCCCAACATCACATACCAATCGAGTAAGAATTCTCGAAGCGCGAAGACGGCGACTTCGAGAGAAGGCCGATCTACTTCGCCACGAACTAGAGCGCTCGCCGATCGGTCTCGATAAATATTTTATTGAGTGGCGCCGTCACTCACTTGATTCGGCAGAACGAGAGATCGTTTGGCTTGATGAAATGATAAAAGCAGAGAGGAAATCCCAGTGAGCAAGATTCGAGTAGCAATTGTTGGTGTAGGTAACTGCGCCAATTCACTTGTACAAGGCGTGACCTATTACAAAGACGCAGCGGTGGACCAAGAGATTCCTGGTCTCATGCATGCGGTTATTGGTGGCTATCACATCCGCGACATCGAGTTTGTCGCTGCATACGATGTAGATGCCAAGAAGGTAGGCCTTGATCTTGCTGATGCGATGTGGGCTAGCGAGAACAACACCATTAAGTTCTGCAATGTCTCAAAGACTGGAGTCACTGTTGAGCGCGGAACAACATTTGACGGTCTTGGTCGCTACTACAAGGAGACAATTAAAGAATCTGATGCGCAGCCAGTCGACATGGTTGCCTCACTCAAAGAGAAAAAGGTAGATGTACTCATCTGTTATCTCCCTGTTGGCTCAGAGGATGCCACTCGTTTTTACGCCCAAGCTGCGATAGATGCACATTGTGCATTTGTTAATGCGCTCCCGGTCTTTATCGCTTCCGATCCAATATGGGCGAAGAAATTTGCTGATGCGAAGGTGCCCATTGTTGGAGATGACATTAAGAGTCAAGTAGGTGCGACGATCACGCACCGAATTTTGGCTAAGTTGTTCCAAGATCGAGGTGTGCATCTTGATCGCACATTGCAACTAAACGTCGGTGGAAATATGGACTTTAAGAATATGCTTGAACGCGATCGACTTGAATCTAAGAAGATTTCCAAGACCCAATCAGTCACATCTCAACTTGATCACGATATGGGTGAAGGAAATGTACATATCGGCCCCTCCGATTATGTCTCCTGGCTCGATGATCGAAAGTGGGCTTATGTGCGTCTTGAAGGGCGCGCTTTCGGAGATGTGCCACTCAATCTTGAGTACAAACTAGAGGTGTGGGATTCACCAAACTCTGCTGGTGTCATTATCGATGCGCTGCGCTGCGCAAAGATTGGTTTGGATCGAGGCATCGGCGGGCCGCTTCTCTCACCATCGAGCTACTTTATGAAGTCGCCACCTGAGCAGTATTCCGACGAGACTGCGCGTAACCGTACTGAAGATTTCATCGCGGGAACCATCGAAAGATAACTCCGATGAGTGAGCAAATCTTTCAAGATGTTATAGCGTCAAAAGATCAAGGCGTACTCGCCTTGGGATTTAATCGACCTGCCAAGAAGAATGCACTTACTCGCGAGATGTACGCCGTCCTCGCACGTGAAATTTCGGCGGCAAATTCCGACGATCAGGTGGGCGCAGTACTTGTTTATGGCGAAGGGGATGATTTCACTTCAGGGAATGACGTAAATGATTTCCTCGAGCATCCACCAAGTGGTAGCGATTCGCCCGTCTGGCATTTCCTAACAGCGCTCCGCGATTTAACCAAACCCTTAGTTGCTGCGGTTACTGGTAGAGCGGTTGGAGTAGGCACCACAATGCTCTTCCATTGTGACTACGTAATTGCAGGGGAGAGCTCGCGCTTCTCTATGCCCTTCGTCAATCTTGGTTTAGTTCCAGAAGCTGGCTCCTCTTATCTACTACCTTTGATTGCAGGGCATCAACGGGCTGCCGAATTATTCATGTTTGGTGAGCCATGTTCGGCGCAACGTGGGTATGAAGCCGGATTCGTTAACGAGGTAATCCTCGATGAAAACGTGGCAATTCGCGCAGGGGAACGAGCAAAACAATTGGCAGATCAACCTCGCACAGCCATTCGCGAAACGAAACGTTTGCTTCGAGAAGCGCATCAGAAACAATTGACCGACGTGATGCAAGAGGAAGCCCGACTGTTTAGCGCCGCTTTAGAAAGTGATGAAACAAGGGAAGCATTTATGAATTTTCTTATGAAAAAAGGAAAGTGAAGGGTAGAGGGCAGAGAACTATGAGCACATTGGCAGGTAAAAAAATATTCATCACCGGCGCATCACGTGGCATTGGTCTGGCAATTGCAAAACGAGCGGCGCAAGATGGCGCAATGGTTGCGATTGCTGCAAAAACCACGGAACCACATCCCAAACTTCCTGGCACGATTTTCACCGCGGCCGAAGAGATTGAAGCGGCCGGCGGCAAGGCACTTCCTATCCAATGCGACCTCCGTGATGAAAGTCAGATAGAAGGAGCAGTTTCCCAGGCAGTCGCTGAATTCGGTGGCTTGGATATTTTGATTAACAACGCCTCTGCAATCAATCTCACTCCTACTCTTCAAACACCAGCAAAGCGTTTTGATTTGATGTTTTCAGTCAATGTGCGAGCTACCTTTCTCACTTCTCAAGCAGCGATACCCGCCCTCAAGGAATCAGCGAAGGCTGGGCGTAACCCACATATTTTGATGATGTCGCCACCGCTATCGATGAAATCAAAGTGGTTCAAGAACCACTTGGCGTACACAATGGCTAAATATGGAATGAGTATGTGTGTTCTAGGTTTAGCTGATGAATTAAAACGCGATGGTATTTGCGTCAA
>JBIJBY010000025.1:0-13951 GCA_044344975.1 Candidatus Nanopelagicaceae bacterium
CTAAAAATCTTCGAAAAGAGTAGCCACTCACTCCGTGGAGATGAGCCAGAAGAGTTTTTTGCAACAGTGAAAGAATTTATTACTAGATAATCTTTTGTTACTAATAATGAAGGAGAGCAGAATGAACCAGAGTCCAAATAATTCAGCAGCGCCCAGTAACAGCGCCAATACTGAAAGTAGTGCGGAACTAGTAGCGGCAAATAAGGCGGCGGCGGCAACTTTCTTTGAAGAAATTTGGAATATGAAGAGTGAGTCAGCAATCGATCGGTTGGTCGCCGAAAATGCGGCAGGAAATGACCCTAAATTTGGCGTTGGCAGGGAGAGCTTTAAGGTTCAATGGCGAAAATGGCATGCCGGGTTCTCGGATTTGCATTTTCATGTTGAAGAGATAATTGCTGAGGGTGAACGTGTCGTGACTAGATGGCGCTTGACCGGGACGCACGACGGTGAATTCTTAGGTCATCAAGCCACTGGTCGAAAAGTAGATGTTGATGGAGTAAGTATTGACACCATCAGAGATGGAATTGTGGTCTCTGGATTTGATGCGTGGGATGCGTTGGGTTTTCGCCAACAACTGGGATTTATACCTGAAGATTAGTCATCACTGTTCAACGGCGGAAGTAAACCAAGAAATCGCGATGATTCGCTTCCTGCAAACGATAGCTGTAAGGAATCTTTTGCTCGCGTAACTGCAACATAGAACAACCGACGTTCTTCTTCCATAAGTTTATCCGAATCAAGCGCATAGCTAATCGGTAGAACCCCTTCGCGTAGGCGTGGCACGAACACGTGTGCCCACTCAAGTCCCTTGGCAGAATGAATTGAACTCAGCACCACACCGTTATTCTCCGGCTCGACATTGCTTCGTTCGCGTTCATCGAACTCATTAATCAAATCTCTTAGTGAGGCACCTGGAACTTTCTCTGAAAACTCTGCCACGAAGGCAAGTAGACGGAATCGAGGGTCATCACCAGATGCGCGATCAGATATCCATCCCACTGAAGTGAGAACTGCACGCACCTGATCAACTAATGGAATGTCGCTCGTATCGCTCTCTGTTGCTATCGATGCGCCTCGAATAAGTCTTATTGCTTCCTTGATTTTTCCATCATAAAAGAATGGTCGCTGTCCATGGTTCTGGCCCATGATGTTAATTGGTATTCCAGCTGATGTTAAAAACTCGGCCAATACTTGAAGTTGATCATTTCTTCGAAATAACAGGGCAATATCACGCGGATTGACACCTGATTTAAGTAGCTCCTGAACTCGCTGAATGATTTTCTCATTCTCAGCAAACTCTGTTGCATGCGACGACAGGCGAACATTTTGCCCACTCTTGCCACGTACCGCAGTTAAAGTTCGATCGGCAATTTTATTTGCCACATGTACTATCTGAGATGTTGAACGATAATTTTGATTTAATCTAAAGATCTGAGCTTCTGGATATTTTTTCGTGAAGCCAAGAAGATACTCATTTGTGGAGCCCGCGAATGAAAAAATAGATTGATCTGGATCTCCAACGACACAAATCTCTTTTCGATTTCCAAGCCAAAGGCTCAATAATCTTTGCTGTAGAGGTGAGATATCTTGATACTCATCCACTGTAAATGTTCGATATTGCGCTCGCACTCGGTCAATAATTGAGGTCTGCTCCTCGAGAATTCCAACCAGCAATAGGAGGATGTCCTCGAAATCTAGCTGACTCTGTGCCTGTTTATGAGCGTCATATGCGCGATAAAGCTCAGAAATCTCCAAATGAGTAAATCCTGGCGGTGCTACCCGTACCTCATCTTGCGCTATTCGAGCGTAATCCTCTGGAGCAATTTCCTTACCTTTAGCCCATTCAATCTCAGTTGCTAAATCGCGCTGGGATGCGCTCCCCTTGCTCCGTCCGATCTCATTAAGAGCAGCATTAATCAACTCGCTCTTGTTGGAAATAATTCGGAAAGGCTTTCCACCAATAGCTTCATTCCAAAAGAATTGGAGCTGTCGCCAAGCAGCGCTATGAAAAGTATGTGCTTGTACCCCCGAAAACCCCAACATAGCCAGTCGTAACCGTAATTCGGAAGCTGCTTTTGCCGTATACGTCAGCGCGAGAGTGTGTGAAGGTTCAGCAACTCCATTTTCAATTGCATGAGCAATTCGATGTGTGATTGTTCGAGTTTTACCAGTTCCCGCTCCTGCGATAATGACAACGGGACCACGGATTGCACTCGCTGCTTCGCGTTGTTCATCATCGAGCCCAACTAAGTATTTCTCACTCACTATTAGTTAGCGCCAGCTTTCAGTAAAATCTATCGATCCGCCATACCACGCTTCAATCATTCGTCGCGCAATACTTATTCCCGGAGGAATTAGTAACTCGCCGCTCTTAACATCTGCAGTGAATTTCTCTCGACTATACCAACGTAAATCTTCAATCTCTTCACCGTCGGCTTGTGCATCTTCAGGGTTCTCCACTATTCCAGTGAAGGCAAGCATGATGGACGCTGGAAATGGCCAAGCCTGAGAACCTAGATACTCGATTTCTGAAATTCGAACTCCTGCCTCTTCAAGTACCTCCCGTCTCACGCACGCTTCAAGCGATTCTCCAGGTTCGAGAAAACCTGCAAAATTGGAATATCGTTTTGCTGGCCAAACTTTCTGTCGACCAAGCAAGACTCGATCATCTTTATCACGGACCAGGACAATCACCGCGCTATCTGTTCGCGGATAGTGCTCGCTTTCATCGGTACGACAACGTCGAACAGATCCGGCAAGTGCGCTGTATGTATGTGCGCCACACCGAGCGCAGTGGGAGTGCGTGTCATGCCAATTAGACAATGCAACTGCATGTACCGCCGCACCAATTTCAATCTCGCTTGCTACCAATCCTGCCTCACGAAGAGTCTGCAAATTCTCTGTACCTTCAGGAAATGGCGCATTAATTGCGAAGTAGCCAATTCCAGAACCATCGAGCCCAAGGAAGTAATGATCACCTTCAGGCGCTGACGTTGGATCTAACCAATGAAGCGTCTGAGTAAAGAGAAACTTCCCTTGATGGACTTGAAAGACTTTGCCTTTGGAAAAAAGCGCTTCTAGGGCCGCCTCATCAGTACGTAAGTGAGCGGCGCGATCCAAGTGGGCGCGGGCAAGCGAGAGATTCATCAAGGCTAGGCTCATAAGTGGCGAGCCTATCTAATTTGGCTCTACGGTTCACAGATGAAGATCGCTACGTGGAACATCCTGCATGGGATGGCAGTTCCGGAAGGAGCTATCCATAATGAACGGCTAGCTCAGGCATCGAAAGCTCTTGATGTCGACCTCCTTGCCATTCAAGAGGTGGATTTCTTCCAAGAACGCTCGCATTACATCGATCAATGCGCGGTAATTGCAGCAGCGCTGGGGAGCCCTTACATCTCTCGTGGGATTGCGTTACATGGAACTCCTGGAGAGAAGTGGGCGAAATTCTCTAGTCAGGGAACGATCTCCCCCCAACTAACTCAGGAGAGCGGTTCCTTTTATGGAAATGGAATTATTTCGCGTATTCCGATCGTAGCTGAATTTCGACTAGAACTCGGTCACTCAAAAGTCGGCGCACCACTAGCAATTCCACAAACTCCACCAGGTGCAAGTAAGCCAAAAATTAAATTGATTTACATCCACGATGAACCTCGGGTTGCGCACGCGGTGCACTTAGAAAATGGAATTACTGTTATCAATACCCATCTCTCATTTGTGCCCGGAATGAATGTTTTTCAATTGAGAAAGATTCATCGTTGGGTAAAAGAGCTTCCAGGAAAGAAAATTCTTTTAGGAGATTTCAACCTACCAGGAAAGTTACCGAGCAAAATTATGAAATGGAAAAGTGCAGTAGAGCAATTCACCTACCCTTCGTGGGGAGCTAAGGTGCAGTTTGACCATATCTTGTTAGGTGATCCGGAGATTAAACTTGAGCGAACTCTGCAATTTGTACAAAATTTAGCGGTAAGCGATCATCTTCCATTAGGAGTTGAAATATCGCTTGCTAACGGAACGCGGTGAATCAGAGCTAGTAGACCGTTATAATCCAACAAATCACTTGGTCGGACCGTATCTTCTGAAGATACGTAATGAAATGCAGCGCGAACGTGATCAAGTGGGACATTTTCAATTTCGGCAAAAGCAAGTCGATAGACGGCAAGTTGAATGGCTGCGTTGGTTAACTCATCCCCGCTCTTTGCAGATCCTGTCTTCCAGTCAACGACATCGAAAGTGCCATCGGCGTTTTTGTAAACGGCATCCATTCGGCCGCGAAGAATAGTTCCATCGATGCTCCGCTCAAATGGAACCTCTACGCGGTACGGATGTCGGGCGGCCCAATCACTTCGAAGCCACTTCTCTTTCAACTTTTCGAGCGCACTGTCATCAAGCGCTCCTTCATCGGCAGCGCCAGGCATTTCATCATCACCAATGAGGGGAATCGATAGGGCAAATCGCTCCTCAAGCCAGGTATGGAATGCAGTACCACGGCGCGCGATTGGGTCGGGCTTAAAAGGAAGTGGGCGACGCAGACGAGCAGCAAACTCCTCTGGTGATTGTGCAAATGCCATCAAACCAGAGACTGATAAGTGAGCGGGTAGATAAACACTTTCCGCCTCGTTACGTTCGGAGAGTTCGCGAATGACAAGTTCTGCTGCATCAAAAAGCGAGGACAATTCCCGTAAATTCTGCAGCGAAGAGTGCAAGTCATCTCTATTTTCTATTTGACTTAAATGTTTAATGCCTTCTGCTACACGATAAAAACTCTCGCGCGTTTCACCCAAAGGATCTTTTGGCCACAACTCCTGTCGCACATCGTTAAGTTTTGGATTCTGCGCATCAGACGCTGGTTTGGCATCGAGACTTCCAGAGAACTCCCCACCTTGAGCATCGATATGTCCTGCAATAGTGTGGAAGTACTCGCTCGGCTCGTGAGGTTCTTTTGCATCACGCCACCAAGATGTTGTCGCAATCAAGTGATATTTAGCACGCGTTACCGCCACATAAGCCAATCTTCGCTCTTCATCTGCTTTCCGTGCATTACATATATCTGCAAAGTCTTTCACTGTATTTGCAACATCTTGGGCTGTGGTTTCATTTCGTAAATCAAATTCTGGCAAACGCGCCCTATCTGCTCGCAAGGCAAAGGGAAGTACCGATTTGCTCTTCAGCCAGTTTTCACCGCTCTGTTCTGAGGGAAAATTGCCCTCCGCCAACCCAGGCACTACCACCAAATCCCATTCGCCACCTTTGGCGCTATGCACGGTAAGGATTTGAACAACATCTTTACGTACCTCTACACCTGCAGCACGTAATCCTCGCTCTTCACTCTCGGCAACAGTTAGCCAGGCCAAGAAAGAACGGAGTGAACCGCCTTGGGCATAGAACCTTGCCGCTTCGTCAAGGAACTTATCCAGATAGCGACGTTGATGTGTAGTGATTTCTACATCAACCCCAAGAGCTAGCTCTCGCTCTACCTGATAAATCAAATCTGGAATTGGTAGATGTATCAAGCTCCGTAATTTTCGGAGCGTTTTTGCAAGCGAGCTCAATCGCGTCAAGCCTTCGGCGCTAAAAAGCGCTCTCTCTTCGCCCGTGAAATCTTCAATCTCATTGAGCGTTTCGATAATCGAAGAGCGAGCGAGTTCGTCTTCTTCCCCGCTACCTCCTGCCATTACCCGATCTACTAGGCTAATTCGTTGACCTCCAGCAGCGACAAAACCCCTATCTTTAGCTACTTTTGCGAGGGCTGACATATCGCGGATGCCAATTCGCCAGAAGCCTCCGCTCATCAATTTCACAAGCGAGCTACCAGCCTCGGGATTAGTAATCACCGTGAGCGCAGCACGAATCTCTGCAACTTCTGGAACATGAATCAATCCGTCGATACCAACTACTTCTACCGGGATTCCTCGAGCGCGTAGCGCCATCTCAATCTCAGCAATCTGCTTCTTTTTTCGAACCAAAATAGCTGTGGACTCTACGAAACGAAGTGATGGATCGTTTTTAGACTGAGACTTTAGCTCTGGAATTTTCGCGCGCGCTTCTGGACTCCAATATGGCGCTACAGCTTCAGCGATACCTTCTGCTTCATCTCGACTTGAGATATAAATCCCGCCCGAGAGTATGCCTGAAACAGCTGTCGGTTTTGCCGTTAAAATCGGAGTTTCAAATCCGCGGTCACGAAGTGGGGCAGAGATCTCATTTGCGAGATTGAGAATAGAAATATCATTTCGCCAACTCTTTGAAAGAGTAAATACCTTTGCTGGCACACCTTCGCTATCTGGAAAATCAAGCGGAAAGGCGCCTATGGTGTCACTTGACGCGCCGCGCCACGCATAAATTGCTTGGTGCGGATCACCAACGGCAGTTATTGGGTGGCCACCGCTGAATAACCCCTGCATCAATCGTAATTGTGAGGAAGAGGTATCTTGATACTCATCAAGTAGTACTAGATGAAACTTCGCTCGCTCAATCTCGCCTACTTCTGCAAATGTCGTAGCGACTTGAGCTGCGAGGGCCATTTGATCATCAAAAGTAAATTGCGCTCGCTTTCTTCGATAATCCATCACCTCTTTGATAATTGGAATTAATTGCGCACGGGCGTACTGCACTATTTCTGCATCTCGTGTTGGTGCCAGTTTGTCGCTCTTGCGATATGGAGCTTTGTTAGAGATGCTTTCAGTGAACTTAAGCGCATGATCAAGTAGCGCATCAGGGTTAGCATCATTCTCTTGTAATTGAGAAACAAGGCGCATCACGCTCTCCACCACAGAGCTGAGCGCATCGGAGACTTGGCTCATATCCCCGTCATATTCTCGAACTATCCGCTCAACTTGTTGCCAAGCCGCAGCTTCACCTAGGGGTTGTTCTGGTGGTTCTATACCTAGACGTAGCGCATGTTCTTGCGCTACGCGATGGGCGTAGGAGTGATAAGTCGAAATTGTGGGTTCACCAACTGCTGATAGCGAGGTGAGTTCTCCGCTAGCTACTGCCTCTTGGAACTCCTTTGATTTCTCCAGTATTTTCAAGCTTTTTCGTACCTTTATTGCAAGATCATTGGCAGATTTCCGCGTGAAAGTTAACCCCAATACTCGATCAGGTTGAACCAATCCATTAGCTATTAAATAGATTAGCCGAGTGCTCATTGTTTCAGTCTTACCTGATCCCGCACCAGCAATAACAACAGCTGGACGAGTGTGATCTGAGGTAATGATTGCTTCCTGCTCCTCAGTAGGTGGGTGCTGGCCAAGAATGGTTGCGATTTCTTGTGGCGTAAAAAGAATCGACTTCATCGCAACGACCGGCCTTCCGGACGGACTGGACAACTGGCACGAAGGGCGCAGAATTCGCAGAGCTTATTATCAATGGCAAGAAATTTGGCCGATTCGACTGTTGCGCCATCTTTTTCGATGATCTCTCGAACTGTATCGCCCACCATTGGCGGTTGTGGTCGCACAGCTCCTTCTTTATTTACGGAAGGGTAGAAAAGCTCTGCCCCGGCCGAACTCTTACCATCTGTGAGATCAGCGAATGCGCCTTCACTGATTGCTAATTGGTAGACGGCAAGTTGCGGGTGTTCTTTCGCCTCCGGCTTTGTGATAGCAGTTTTACTTGTTTTTAAATCGACTACATATAACTCGCCATCAGATGTCACTTCAAGTCGATCAACTGAACCTGAAATTTTTACCTTTCCAATCAATATAGTGAACGATTTTTCTACAGCAAGAAGTTCTCGACCTGATTCATTGTGGTACTGAACAACCTTCGCGAGCATATCTAGCGCACGATCAAGTTCAGCTTTCCCCGACCATCCACTTCCTAAATCAAGTTGATCGCTAAGCTGTTTCCAAAGCGACTCCATCTCTTCTTGAAGTTCAGAGAGTGTTGCGCCTGCTTTCAATTTAGCTGCTAAGGCATGGAAAGTGGTGCCGATTATCTGCGCAGTTGAGTCAGAATCTCGTCCACCGGCAAATTCAAGCGCCCATTTGAGAGGACATTTATGGAGCGTGTCTAGCGAACTTGGCGAGAGACGGATTGATTCAGAGTCAGAAAATAGTGGGGCTGTAGTGGAAATTTCCCTAGCGCCAAACCATGAATCTGGGTTAGCTACCCGAATACCAGACTGGTGTAGGTACGAGGAAATAGAAATTGCTTCACGAGACCTAACCTCGTTAGCGCCCTCGGCTTCTTTGCGAAGCGCTGCTACTAGCCGAGTTGGCGTCACATAAAGACCACGCTCAATCGAAACTAGCTCGAGCTCATCAATATTGAGTATCTCGGCAACTTCATTAAAGAACTGTGAGGGGCGCGCCTCTTCCCCTGCGGTAGCGGTGATAATCAACGACGTCCTGGCGCGAGTGATAGCGCTATAAAAAAGCCTTCTTTCATCATCTTTGAGAGCAGAGAGAGCGGCTAGTTGATATTCACGTGAAGTTCTATCTGTGGCGCTACCTGCACGTTGTGATTCGACCAATCGTTCACTTCCCAGGAGTGAACCACGAGGAGTGAGGTTTGGCCAGACCCCTTCTTCAACGCCAGCAACCGCAACTACTGACCACTGCCGACCTTTTGCAGCATGCGTGGTGAGGATGCTCACCACATCAGGGCGTTGTGCTCGCGCTGCGATTGTGTCGCTCGCTATTGATTCAGAGTTCAACTGTTTAATAAAGGCATCGCCAGTGTTGCCAGGGCGTTGATCGGCGTAGCGAGCTGCTGCCTCAAAGAGCGCAAGTACTCCATCGAGATCTCGATCCGCGCTCTCATCGCCATCGATTGCATCGCGTTGCCATCGTTGGGCTAATGGAGCCCCCGTGTCATCTTGTGCACTGCTCCAAAGTGCCCAGAGAACATCTTCGCTCGTTGCCCCAGGACGGACTGCTTTCTTGCCGCTAGCTAGTAGATCAGAGATTCTCTTAATTGGAGCAAATTCGCTCCAATCTAAATCAGCGACTGAGGTAATGAGATATTCGCGGATAATTTGGTGTGATGATCTTGAATCATCACTTTCACGAGAGTTGATCAGAGTAGCTCGAATACGCTTTAGGGTAAGAAAATCTGCACCTCCGTAACGTGAGAGTAAAAGCTCATCTATCAAAGCATTCGGCAGCATCTCTTCTGCGCCCTCTTTTGTCAGAGTTTTACCAGCAAGCGCAAAGGCCAGTGAAGCTAAGGTAATGAGAGGTGCAACTGCAGGCTGCTTATTGAGTGGAAGACTCTGAATCTCTTCTCGAACTGGGATATTCAGTGAGGCAAAGACTCTTCGGAGGGTCGTGGCGCGCGTAGATGGCGAGCGAATTATTACTGCCATCTGGCCATAAGGAATTCCCTCGCGAAGGTGTTTGCCCTGAAAGTGCTGGGCTATCAGACGAGCTTCGTCGTGAGCGCTTTCGCATTGTGCGAGGGTGATGGAATCTTTTATAGCTGGAGCAACATCGATGCCAGATTCTGCCGTTGCGCAACTTCGGAGGCGGTGTGCGCTCATTCGGGAGAATGAAAACCCTTGCGCAATCGCTACTGCCAGATCAGTTATCGCTTTGGTTGCGCGATAATCGCGCATCAAAGTAATCTGTCGAGCTGGGTTACCAGAAGAATCAACATAGCGATCAAAAATTGTCGGAATGCTCTCGGGGTCGGCGCCACGAAAGCGACCAATGGCGCTATCGGGGTCGACATAAAGGGTGAGTTCATCGGAATAGAGCGCCTCTAGGAGTTTTCGATGAGCCAGGTCGCTCTCCTGAAATTCATCGACAAGTATCACTCTGTGGCGCGAGCGGATTTCGTCGCGAAATTCTCGATCTTGTTCTAGCGCGAGAGTAGCTTGATAGATCATCTCACTGGAATCGAAAGCGTTCTCATGCGCCAGGCCAGAGAGCTCGCGATAGTTGATGAAAAAAGCGCTTGCAGCCTCCCAAAGAGGAAAGCCTTCGCTTTTACTCATCGCGAGCAGTTCTTGTGGAGAGATGCCATGTTCGATGGCGCGCGAGATGAGATCACGAAGTTCTCGAGCAAAAGCTGATGTTTGTGAAGCATTTAAAACCTGCTCAGGCCAGCGATAGAGATTGCTTTCTGCTGCTCCACCTAGAAGTTCTCGAATGAAGTACTCCTGTTCAGGACCTGCAAAAAGGCGAGGTGGATTCTTCCCCGCTCGGGCACGTTGGAGGCGAAGAATTGAAAAAGCTAGCGCTGGAAAGGTTTTTACCAATGAACCAGAGGTGGCGCGCTCGGCTCCTGCAAATATCTGATCATTTAATTCAGAGGCGCGGTGGCGATCATAGGTAAGGACAAGTAGCTGATCTGGATCAAGACCGTCCTCGATATAGCTCTGTGCTCTTGCGACCAGCGATGCGCTCTTTCCGACGCCAGGACCACCGAGCACTACAAGTGGTGAGCCTCGATGTGCAATAACTTTTCGTTGTTCTTCGTCGAAAGCGATTGATTGCGGTTGTGGTTGTCGAAGTAAGGTGAGCTGCGAATTTTTCTGTGGGGACACGAGCTCTGACTACTCCTGCGCGAGGAAGGTGTTGTCAACAATATTCATAATAAATTGATTCCACTCATCTTCACTTACGGCAGTTGGGTTATAATCGTTGACTAACTTTCCGAGAGTATAGGCCTGGATAAAAGTAGCAAGCACCTGGGCGTGCACATCGCTACGGAAGAGTCCTTTGTTTTTCACCTCTGCTGTGACATCTGCAATGGAATCTGTAAGACGTTGCGTCTCTAATCCCATCTGTTTTGCCATCCGTGGATTATTAAAACAAGATGCTAGTGCTTGGGCTCGCTCAGCACGTGCGCCCCTTCGATCATTCGCTTGTGTGACGACGGTTAATTTATAAAGCGCATCACGTAACTCATTCTTATTGCGGGCTGTAGCAACGTAGGCGCCCAAGAAATCTATCGATGCATCGATCCACTTTGAGTAGCGAAATATCTGAGCGGTCTCGACTAACTCTTGAAGATCTTCGAAGTGGTGATACATCGAACCTTTTGAGACCCCAGATTTTTCCAAGACCTCATCAGCGAGAATCTCTGACGGCCGCTTTGATTCCAACAGCTCAGCCACTGTCTCGACTAAAAGGCGCTTAGTGGGGTGGAATCTGGAGAGCATGGTCACAAGGTACCGGCCAGAAGTGACTGCGCGCAGTAGCGCTCGCCTTTCCCGCCAAGTTTGGTCCCACAAGGTCAGTGGTCAGCGCCAACTCCGCTCGATTCGAAGGAGGGGGAGTTAGGCAAGAGAGGTAGCTACTCCCCGTCGATCTGCTCATTCCGCTTCTTGACCTTTGAAGTTGCTCGCGCCCGCTCGTTTTGATCGAGTAGCACCTTGCGGATTCGCACAGTCTTCGGAGTAACTTCCACACACTCATCTTCACGGCAAAATTCCAGCGCTTGCTCTAAGTTCAAATGCTTTGGTGGAATTAATCGTTCAGCATCATCAGAACCCGATGCGCGCATGTTAGTCAATTTCTTCTCACGAACAGCATTGACATCCATATCTTCATTTCGCGCATTTTCGCCAATAACCATTCCTTCATACACTTCAGAACCTGGTTCGACAAAGATTGTGCCGCGCTCTTGTAGCGATGAAAGTGCATATGAGGTGACCATGCCGCGACGGTCAGCAACAAGAGAGCCAGTTGGGCGAGTAAGAATCTCGCCATGCCATGGTTCGTAACCATCAAATACATGGTGGAGTAAGCCGGTACCACGAGTTTCGGTTAGAAATTCAGTTCGGAATCCGATCAAACCACGAGAAGGAACTCGATAATCCATGCGGATCCAGCCAGTTCCATGGTTAGTCATCTGAGCCATCCGACCTTTTCGACTTGCCATTAATTGCGTGATGATTCCGAGGAAATCTTCAGGCACATCGATAGTAAGAGATTCCATCGGCTCATTAAGTTTCCCATCAATCATTCGCGTAACAACTTGAGGTTTGCCCACTGTTAACTCGAAACCTTCACGACGCATAATTTCAACAAGAACAGCGAGTTGGAGCTCGCCACGACCTTGAACTTCCCAAGTATCTGGGCGATCTGTAGGTAGCAAGCGGAGCGAAACATTTCCAATTAATTCCGCGTCAAGCCTATTTTTCACTAAACGCGCAGTGAGCTTCTTGCCCTCTTGGCCAGCAAGTGGCGAAGTGTTGATTCCGATTGTCATCGAGATTGATGGTTCATCAACAGTAATGAGCGGGAGCGCTACGGGGCTCTCTGGATCAGCGAGTGTTTCGCCAATAGTTATTGTTTCAAAACCGGCAACAGCGATGATGTCACCAGGTCCGGCGCTCTCTACAGATTGACGCTCTAGCCCATCATTCATTAAAAGCTCAACAACTTTTGCGCGCTCTACAGAGCCATCAACCTTCATCCACGCAACTTGTTGCCCTTTGCGAATACTCCCCTGATGTATTCGACAGATAGCTAAGCGACCCAAGTAGGGAGAGGCATCGAGATTTGTGACTTGTGCTTGAAGTGGCGCACCCTCAGTAAATGTTGGAGCGGGAATTGCAGAGTAAATTGTTTCGAAGAGCACATCGAGATTGCTCTCGTTTGGCATTCCACCGTTCTCTGGACGTGCCAGGCTTGCGCGCCCTGCCTTTGCGCTGGCATAAACAATCGGAAATTCAATTTGTTTCTCATCAGCGTCAAGGTCAAGAAAGAGTTCATATGCTTCGTCGACCACTTCAGCGATACGCGAGTCTGGTCGATCAACTTTATTAATAACAAGAATTACTGGCAGATTCTTTGAGAGCGCTTTCCGTAGGACGAAGCGAGTCTGCGGCAGTGGCCCTTCGGATGCATCGACTAGAAGGAGTACGCCGTTAACCATCTCGAGACCGCGCTCTACCTCACCACCAAAATCAGCATGGCCTGGGGTGTCGATGATGTTAATTGTCTTATCGCCACGTTTGATAGCCGTGTTTTTGGCGAGAATTGTGATTCCCTTCTCGCGTTCGAGGTCCATCGAATCCATGACTCGATCATCGCCCTCGCCCTTCTCTTTATGCGCAGCAAAAGCACCAGATTGCCAGAGCATGGCATCTACGAGGGTTGTTTTACCGTGGTCTACGTGGGCGATGATGGCGATATTCCGCAGATCATCTCGCGTACTTGAATTACTCTGATTATTCAATCGATATCCGTTTCGTCGGGGTCTAGAGTAGGTTCCAGAGACTAGATTTGTCGAATCGCCGCGATACTGGATAAAGAAAAGATTGAAGATGAGAACAAATACAAGTACAGAGCTATTGAAAGTTGGCTTTATTGGTGGGGGTATTGATTCAGCGATTGGCAGAGCGCATTTTGCTGCATTAAATATAGATCGAAAGTATTCGCTCGACGCAGGGCTATTTAGTATTGATCGGGATGCCAATTATGAATCTGGCAAGTTTTATGGCGTTGCCGTGGAACGAGTCTACGAGAGCGTTTCACAATTTCTTTCTGCAGAGAGAGAAAATCTCGATGCAGTAGTCGTTCTCTCACCAACCCCATTGCACCTCGAACATATCAACCAGGTTTTTGACGTCGGCCTCCCAGTGATATCAGAGAAATCACTTTGCACCAATAGTAAAGATGCGCACCTGCTCGCTCAAAGAGCAGCAGCGGAAAAGAGATTTCTCTCTGTTACCTTCACTTACACCGGCTATCCAATGGTTCGTGAAATCAAGAAAATGATTGAAGATGGCGAGTTAGGCAAGTTACTCTCAATTCATTTTGAAATGCAACAAGAGAGTTTTATCCGAGAAGGTATTAGTGGTGCAAAACCGCAACCTCAACCATGGCGGCAACTTGATTACGAACTGCCCAGCGTTACATTAGATTTAGGTTCACACGTTCTGAATCTGCTTGAATTTGTCACCGGTGATCAAGTTGCCAGTATCTGTGGTCTTGCCAATCATGCCGGTGATGTCGCGACGCTTATCGACAATGTCAGCGCTATTGGTGAGATG
>JBIJBY010000113.1:0-3977 GCA_044344975.1 Candidatus Nanopelagicaceae bacterium
TATTTCGCGGGTATCTTCAATTATGAGCAGCCGTTGATTGATTGGCACCTGCCCAATCAGCTGTGAGAGCAGAGTCGTTTTGCCGCTGCCAGTTCCTCCAGATATCAAAAAATTACTTTTGCTCTCGATGATGAGGTCGAGAATCTCCTTCTGAAATGGCGCAACGCTCCATCTGCTCTGCTTTTGGTTTACACGTAATGACACATGAACGCCGCTCTCAACAAGCGGCGGAAGGAGTGCGTGAAGTCGGAGACCTGGGCCTAACTCTAAATCAACTGCAGGATGTGCTTGATCAAATAGCTTCCCAACTCGTAATGCCAGTGTGCGAATAAAACTCACAAGCGCTCGAGCTTCATAAGGAAACTCAATCTCTTCAAGGCCTGACCCCCTATTTATCCAAGCACCAGCGCTCGCGTTGATAAAGAGATCTGTGAAATTTTCGCTTTCAAGTATTTGCGTAAATGGACCCAGCCCAGATGATATATCTCGCAGCGCTCTAGATTCATTTTCAAACTCTTGCTCAGGGATCCATGGAGTTCTCTCTATTAATTCAGCAACAACTTGTGCTCGAATTTCATCGATAATCTGCTCTTGCATCAATAGAGAATCTCCCGCGCAATTTCATAGACCTTACGCTCATTCTGTTGAGAGAGTTTTCGCAGAACACCAAAACCCATAGCGAGGTTAAGATCTTGTGCGCGTGGCAAAGTGTAAATCGGAGCATCAGAGACAAATCCTTCGATAGCAAATTGCTTCTTCATTCTGGCAGAACATTTGTTAATCACAACTAGCTTTGGTCTGAGTACTGAGGTAAGCGAGTTATTGCCAATTAATGAAGGTAAGGTGTTTTCGGCGATTATCACGTTGTTCATGTTGAAAAGTTGATGTGCTGGATTATCAAATAACACTAGATCAAAAAACTCTCCTGCAGCTGCACAAAAATCGGTGAAGATTTCCTCACTAATGGGTGCGACGCTTCTCCGGGTAAGGAGAGCAAAACCGCATCGAAGGTTCCGTGGTAAAGCTTCGGACTTGACTAGAGCATTTGCGCGTCGGTACTCCTCCCAGAATGGAGGGACAGCACCGAGGATTTCACGGAGTGGCGCGCGAACATCTGATTCAACGACGAGCACGCGTTGCCCTAATCGCGTTGCAATGCGTGCAAGGTGGATCGTGAGCATGGTGGCGCCAGCTCCACCTGAAGCGGAGAATGTGCCCCACAGTCGTGGGGAGCGAGAGTGAGGCACAAGCCGGATTATCAAGAGTCCGCGAACATGTGCGCGCACTATCCCCCCTTCGCTCTGGAAATCCTGAAGTAGGCATACCTATCGGTAATCGTTACGCTTCGTTCTGTGAGTAAGGGCGCAGCTTTCTTCGATCTTGATAAGACCATCATTTCGCGCTCATCGCTCTTGGCATTTACCAAACCATTTAATGAAGCAGGCTTAATCTCTCGTAAACGGATGATGCGCAATTTCGTTAACCAATTCTTCTTTGCTAATTCAGGAGCCAATCACGCCCAGATGGAGAAGATGCGCCAGACACTCACTTCAATGGTTACAGGTTGGGACGTTGCGCAGACTAAAAATGTTATTAATGAATCTCTCCATTCAGCGATCGATCCAATGATTTATGACGAGGCAGCAGAATTGATTGAGAAACATATTCGCGATGGGCGTGATGTCATCATCGTCTCCACATCAGGACGGGAAATAGTCGAACCAATCGGAAAGATGCTAGGTGCAACTGATGTCATCGCCACTGATATGGAAATTGTCGATGGCCTTTACACAGGAAAAGTTTCTTACTATGCATACGCCGAGAAGAAGGCTGAAGCGGTTCGTGCGATTGCTGAGAAGAATGGGTATGACCTTCAGAAATCGTTCGCCTATTCCGACTCAAGTACCGATATTCCACTTTTATCTATCGTTGGATTTCCTTGTGTAGTCAACCCAGATCGCGGTCTGAGAGCGCACGCTGAGGCAAACAACTGGCCAGTGCTCTACTTCACTCGTCCAGTTCCATTGAAGCAGAGGTTTGCGGCCATTCCTCCTCGCCCTGCGCTTGCAACTGTTCTTGGCTTAGGCGCGTTGAGTGCCATAATCTATTTAGTGAATCGAAAGAAAAAATCTGCCGGAGGACCTGATGTCACTTGAGAATCTACTCTCAGAGAATAGAACCTTTCCACCATCTGCCGAGTTTGCGGCTGCCGCTAACGCGAAAGTGGAGATGTATGCCCACGCAGAAGCTGATCGACTGAAATTCTGGGAAGAGCAAGCGCGCTTCTTGAAGTGGGAGAAGCCATGGGAGAAAACCCTCGAGTGGGAAGCTCCGTTTGCTAAGTGGTTTATTGGCGGAAAGCTCAATGCATCAGTGAATTGCCTTGATCGTCATGTTGAAGAGGGCCGTGGCGAGCGCATTGCGCTTCTCTTTGAAGGTGAACCTGGGGACACAAGAAAAATCACCTATGCTCAAATGCTTACTGAGGTTAAGAAGACCGCAAACGCACTTGTCGAACTAGGAGTAACTAGTGGCGATCGCGTGGCGATCTACATGCCAATGATTCCTGAAGCGGCCATTGCGATGCTCGCTTGCGCACGACTCGGTGCGATGCATTCAGTTGTCTTTGGAGGTTTCTCTGCTGAAGCTTTACTCTCTAGAATTCAAGATGCCGATGCAAAGGTTGTTATTACTGCAGACGGTGGCTATCGCAAAGACACAGCAAATGCACTTAAACCTGCAGTTGATGAGGCGCTCAAAGGCAAACAGAATGTGAAGCATGTACTAGTCGTAAAACGCACTGGACAAGATGTTGCATGGGATGCCTCGCGAGATGTCTGGTGGCACGAAATCGTTGATCGACAGAGCGAAGAACATAATGCAGAATCTTTTGATAGCGAACATGGTTTGTTTATTCTCTATACATCTGGAACTACGGCAAAACCAAAGGGTATTTACCACACAACTGGTGGCTACTTAACTCAAGCAGCTTTCACACATCGCAATGTTTTCGATTTGAAACCAGAGAAAGATATCTACTGGTGCACTGCTGATGTTGGTTGGGTGACGGGCCACTCATACATTGTTTACGGGCCAATGATTAATGGCGCCACCCAGGTGATGTATGAAGGTACTCCTGATTCGCCAACAAAAGGTCGTATGTTCGAAATCATTGAGAAATATGGCGTCACGATTTTGTATACCGCTCCGACTTTAATTCGCACCTGGATGAAGTGGGGCGATGAATTTCCTAAGGCATCAAATCTTTCAAGCTTGCGCTTGCTTGGATCAGTTGGTGAGCCAATTAATCCTGAAGCGTGGATGTGGTACCGCGAAGTTATTGGTGGGAATCGTTGCCCAATTGTTGATACTTGGTGGCAAACTGAAACAGGCGCAATCATGATTTCGCCACTTCCTGGAGTCACTGCGACTAAACCTGGCTCTGCAATGGGTACCCTTCCTGGTATCAGCGCAAAGGTTGTCGATGATGAAGCAAAAACTGTTGGAAATGGTGGTGGTGGTTATCTAGTTCTGGATAAACCATGGCCTTCGATGCTCCGCGGAATCTGGGGCGAACCAGAGCGCTACAAAGAGACCTACTGGTCACGCTTTAACGGTCTCTATTTTGCTGGTGATGGCGCCAAGCTCGATGATGATGGTGCAATTTGGTTGCTCGGTCGCGTCGATGATGTGATGAATGTGTCTGGACACCGCATCTCAACAACTGAGGTTGAATCTGCACTTGTTTCACATCCTGCAGTTGCTGAAGCAGCCGTTGTCGGTGCTAACGATGCAATGACTGGGCAAGCAATTGCTGCATTCGTTATCTTGCGAGGTGGAGTTCCTAATGTTGGTGGTGAAGAGTTAATTCAAGAACTTCGTAACCATGTAGCAAAAGAGATTGGACCAATCGCCAAACCAAAGCAGATTCTTGTTGTTGCGGAACTTCCAAAAACTCGAAGTGGCAAAATTATGCG
>JBIJBY010000026.1:0-13640 GCA_044344975.1 Candidatus Nanopelagicaceae bacterium
AAAAGATGGAGTGAGTTATTCCATAGATTTTGCCGCACTTGAGCGGGAATTCTCAGCCGGTGCTAAATTTTTTATTATCTCGAACCCACATAATCCATTAGGAATGTTGTTCTCAGCTAGCGAGCTCAAGAAAATTGCATCCTTGGCGGAGAAATACAATGTGACGATTTTAAGCGATGAGATTCATGCACCTCTTACTTATTCGGAGGCCACTTTCACGCCATTCGCTTCGGTAAGTGACGAAGCGAAGGAGCGGGTTATCACGCTCACTTCAGCGAGCAAGTCATGGAACCTTGCCGGGTTGAAATGCTCAATATTTTTCACCGAAAGCAAGGAGCTTCACGATAAACTCGAACCGCTGGTTAAGGGGATCCGACATCGCGCATCACTTATTGGTGCAGCGGGGCACGTGGCAGCTTTCTCGCAATCAGATGAATGGCTCGATGACGCAATTGCAACTATGGAAGCTAGCCATAGATTGTTACATTCCCTAGTCCGAGAGCAATGGCCAAATGTAAAGTTATCCAATCCACAGAATAGCTATCTTTCGTGGATTGATTTCTCTCAGACAAAGCTCGGTGAAGATCCTGCGGCCGAGATACTTGAGAAAGCCCGCGTTGCGTTGAGTTCTGGAATTCCTTTCGGAAGTGGAGGAAAAAACCACGCGCGGTTAAATTTTGCGACTTCCGATGAGCTCTTGGCGGAGGCTATCGCTCGAATCACTCCGTGGCTTTAAAAAATGAAGCGAGATTTTGATGTTGTAGTAGTCGGTGGCGGGCACAATGGTTTGGTCGCTGCCTCTTATTTAGCTAAAGCTGGAAAAAAAGTTGCGCTGGTTGAGGCTCGAGCAAGCTTGGGTGGGGCATCAATTAGTTATCAAGCATTTCCTGAATTCCCGGTCAAACTTTCTCGCTACTCCTATCTCGTTTCGCTCTTTCCTGATGAGATAAAAAGAGATCTGGGGCTTACATTTAAAACACTTTCCAGAAAAGTTTCTTCATACACCCCTGTGGCCCAGGATGGACGCGACATTGGATTGTTAGTGGAACGAAATCCTGCCCGGGCAACAGAAGAATCATTCCGAGCTGTGACTGGCACAAACTCTGAATTTGTTGCTTGGCAAGAGTTCTACGGGGCTCTCGAGGAGTTAGCAAAATATCTCGCTCCTACTCTTCTTCAGCCTTTGCAGAACGAGCATGAAGTGCGAAATGGATTTGGCAATCAGGGGATTTGGCAAGAATTATTTAAGCAACCAATTGGGCGAACAATCTCCGATCGTTTTAAGGATGACATTGTCCGCGGTGTAGTTCTCACAGATGCTTTGGTTGGGACTTTCTCTTCAGTTGATGACCTGCAGGCGAATGCTTGCTTTCTCTATCACATCATTGGCAATGGAACAGGGGAGTGGCGCGTTCCACAGGGAGGAATGGGGGCGATAGTGAGAGAGCTAGAGCGCGTCGCACGAAGCTCTGGCGTGGTGATTGAAACCAATCAGCGGATTGATGGAATCGAAGGAGATAAGAGTGGCGTGGCGTTAACTACCACTGATGGCGCAAAGTTTTTCTGCCAAGATCTTGTCTGGTGCGCCGACGATCGCACTCTCTCCCGTTTGTTAAATCAAGAACCAAAGGTTCGTCGAGATGGGTCACAAATAAAAATAAACATGCTCTTAAAGGAGCTTCCAAAGTTGAAGAGTGGATTGAATCCAGCAGAGGCTTTTGCTGGAACGTTCCATATCGATGAGAGCGCGATTCAACTTGAATCGGCATTTCAACTCTCCAGCGCAGGGTCACTACCGCAGATAATTCCTAGTGAGGTCTATTGCCATTCGTTGACAGATCCATCAATTGTTGGTGAAACTGGCCTACATACCCTCACTCTTTTTGCGTTCCATACCCCTGCCTCTCTCTTTGATACCGATCGACAACTGATGACGGCTAAGGCTGTAGAGCGAATCATTTCTGGAATGAATTCCTATCTCACAACTCCTCTGGAAGATGTGCTCGCATATGACTCGCAAGGGCGGGCTTGTTTAGAGGTGAAAAATCCTCTTGATCTAGAAGAGGAGATTGATCTTCCTCGAGGCAATATTTTTCATGGAGATTTGACTATGCCATTTGCGCCTTTGGAGCCTTCTGCACGCTCGTTGATTGAGGGCAGTTGGGGGAGCGAGACAGCTCATCCACACATTTTTATCGGGGGAGCGAGCGCGATCCGAGGTGGTGGCGTCAGCGGTATCGCTGGACATAACGCGGCTTTTGCCATCATCAATCGAAGATAATTTCCAGTACGATTTCAATATGACTCCGCAGAATCAGTCCGAACCTCTACACCCCGAGACTGAGGTTATTCTCAAGGGACGTCCTGAGCGCGAACCAGGGGGCGCCATCATCGGTGGCATCTCTGTAACAACAACCTTTCGCGCCGGCGGTGAGTACATCTATGGTCGATCTGACAACGACACATGGAGAGACCTTGAGTCAGTTCTAGGTGCATTGGAATCTGGCAGAGCGCTGGTCTTCTCGTCCGGAATGTCAGCGATTTCAGCGACTTTTGACTTGCTTCCTCCGGGAGGCGTGATCGTTGCGCCAACTTCGGGATATATGAACACGTTGGTACAACTACGGAAGCTAGAAGCAAATGGTCGTTTGAAAATTAAATGGGTGGATATCACCGATACCGAATCTGTAGTGCGCGATCTTGATGGAGCCTCAATGCTCTTCTTCGAGTCTCCAGTCAATCCTTTACTCGATGTTGCGGATGTAAAGCGATTGATTAATGAAGCGAAGTTACGTGGCGTACTCGTTGCAATGGATAACACCTTCGCAACACCACTTGAACAGCAGCCATTGTTGCTCGGTGCAGATGTCGTCGTTCATTCCTTAACTAAGGCGCTCTCTGGACATAGTGATGTCGTTTTGGGAACGGCCATCACTTCCTCTGATGAGTTATATGAAAAGTTGATTTCCTATCGAAAAGATTCGGGAGCAAATGCAGGTCCATTCGAGGCGTGGTTAGCGCTGCGCGGGCTGCGAACTTTCCCCCTTCGCTATGCGCAAGCGGCACAGAGCGCAAAAATTCTTGTAGAAAGACTGCACAACCATCCCCATGTTGAGCGAGTGCGCTATCCAGGTTTTGGTTTCATGATTTCGATCGAGGTGAAGGGTGGCGCACGAGCCGCAGATAAGGCTTGTAATGCCGGGAGAATTTGGTCCTATGCAACGAGTTTGGGTGGCGTCGAATCGCTCTGGGAGCGTCGCCGTCGCCATGGTGATGAACCAGTAGAGGTTCCAGAGAATCTCATCAGAATGTCCGTTGGAATCGAGCATGTTGAAGATTTGTGGCGCGATATTGATCAGGCGCTCAATAAGTCGCAATCTTAATCAACATTTAGGCGCAGTATTGTGCAGAATCTTTCCTGGATTAAGAATGTGATTCGGGTCGAAGAAATTCTTGATTCCTAACATCACGTCAATCGCACCTTGGCCGGTCTCTTCTACGAGTGCGTCGATCTTTCCTGCTCCAATTCCATGTTCACCAGTGCAGGTGCCACCCATCGCAATGATCCGAACTGCTAGCTCATGGGCAATTTCTCGAATATCTTCGAGCTGTTCTGGTTTCTCTGGATCTGTGATGATAAAAGTATGGAAGTTGCCATCGGCAACATGGCCTAAGACCGTGTAGGGATAACCTTTTTCAGTAAGAAATGCATCAGCCATTCCGACCGCTTCACCGAGCAAGGAGAGCGGAACAACAGAATCTGTACTAACACCTCTCTTGCCAGGGTGAGCTGCAATACTCGCCCAGTGGACATGGTGCCTAGCCTCCCAAAGTTTGCGCCGTGCTCCTTCATCTGTAGTCCACTCAAACTCAGTACCACCAAATTCAGCGACTATTTCTTGAGTGGAGCGTGCATCTTCCTCGACACCCTTTGGACTGCCATGGAATTCAAAGAAAAGAGTAGGACTTTCGGGCAGCGATAAATTTGAGTAAGAGTTGATGTTTTTGATGCAGTTGGGATCAAGAAATTCACATCGCGCAATAGCGATTCCAGAGCGAACGATTGCAGTTGCTGCCTCGACTCCTGCCTGGAGATTGGGAAAGCGGGCAATGGCAGAAGCCATCTTCTCAGGCGTGCCATAGAGTTTTAGCGTCAACTCAGTGATTACTGCGAGCGTACCTTCGGAGCCAACCAATAATCGAGTTAAGTCATATCCGGCAGATAACTTTCGAGTTCCACGACCTACATGAATTATTTCACCGTTTGCAAGAACAGCGGTGAGCGCAAGTACGTTATCTCGCATTGATCCATACCGGACAGTGGTGGTTCCAGCGGCACCTGTTGCGGCCATACCCCCAAGCGTTGCATCTGCTCCTGGATCGACAGAGAAAAAGAGTCCATGCGAGGCGAGTTTCTCGTTCAGTGCAACGCGATGCACACCTGCATCCACGCGCACCATCAAATCGTCTGGTCGGATTTCAATAATTTTATTCATTCCCGTTAGATCAAGTGAGATGCCACCATAGAAAGCAAGAATGTGACCTTCAAGAGAGGTTCCTGCGCCAAATGGAATGACTGGTATTCCCTCGCTGTTGCAATATTTTAGAATTGCCGAGACTTCTTCAGTATTCATCGGATAAACGACAGCATCAGGTAGAACGGCAGGCCAAGCTGATTCATCGTGACCATGTTGCTCTAGCGCCGATTGCGAAGTATTGACTCCGCCACCGGCTAGTCCTTTGAGATGTTCGATATGAGCATCGGTCAGAGCAAATCTCTTATAGTCCATAGCAATCTCGGCCATGAGGGTAAGCCTAAAGGATGCATGCCTTGGTGTATTGCCATACTCTTCGACCAGGAGCGTCGGAGGTTGGGCTATGAGCGAGTATGTGCCAGGGGCATGCAATATAGGTTCGCGCGAAATTCTTCGCAGGCGGACCGTGGGCGTTGCCGCGTTGGTTTTTGCACTTGTTTCAGGCTACACCCTGCTTGCCGCAGAGGATCTCGCTCGTACAGCTCGAGTGGGAATATTCTTTCCACTTTTAGTTTCGGCAATCGGTTTCATTCAGGCTCGAAACAAGTTCTGCTTAGCTTATGGATTAGCAGGTACCTTCAATTTTGGAAAAATGGGCGATATGGAGCGCGTCTTTGATGCCGAGAGCAAGAAGATTGATCGCCGCAAAGCGATTTCCATTTTGATCCAAGCGGCGCTGATTGCGGGCGCGGCAACTGCGATCTTTATTGCACTTCCGTAAATGTTATTTGAGTTCAATGTTAATCGAGAAAGTATGCGATTCACCAGGCTGTAAATAGGAAGCACGATTCTGTTCAACTGCACCGACTAAGCGAGTTCCTGGGGTCACAGAGGCTGGTTCGAGCGCAGTGATTTTGGCTCGTTTATTAAATGGGAACATGTCAGCTCCGTTTTCTTGCCAGTACCACAGATGTGGGAACTCTTTCGGATCCCATGAAGCACGAGTGCGTTGCTCGAAATCCGGGTTATGCCACTCAATCCAACCTTCGCTATCGCGAAGTAGGTAGACCAAGCGACCGTCTTTGGTCATATTCCGATTTCGAATGTTGACCCCATGCGAGTCCATATCTTTCCATTTGAATTCGTCAGCAAAACCTTCGTAAACGTAATCATCAAATTTCCAAATAGTGTTATCGGGAGCGTTCACCTCACCGTTATCTGAACCTCGATAAGCGATATGTTCAACTTTTATGAATGGCTCAACTTTATTGCCAATATTCTTGATTGTGGTGGTCACATTTAGTGCAGGTCGATTACTCTCCAGATGAGCAACTCGATTAACGTGCAGCGCGTCAAAGATGGTGACTTCATGTGTAATGTCATTAGCACTCTTATTTACTAATCGCCATGGGAGTATTGAGCTATCCCCATGAAAGCTGTGATGCCGTCCGCCTACATCACATTCTGAATCTGCACTTGGTGTTAGTAGCTGCCAACCGCCACGATAACGCGACATCCAATAATGTTCACTCTCGCCGTGTGGATACTCGATCGGAAGTTCCTCAATATCTTCAAATTCATACCAAGCCAACACATTCGCATCTTTGTCGAACGTCTTACCAATATGGGTGATGGTGCCGCCTCGGGTAAGGTCAATTCGGACGGCTATCGCCGGTGTGGCCAGTTCTGCGATTTCATTCATTGAAGAATGTTACTAATTTGGCTGTGGTGGGACTAGTGACCTCACTTCAAGATAGATTTTAGCCATGGCCGACCTTGAGCAAACGAGTGACCAGTGGCAGGCCACGATGGGCGAGATCTACCAAAGAATCTTGGACGAGAACAGCTTTGTGCGCGCGGTTTTCTCCGGGCGGAGAAGAAATTTTCAACCTTCTGTCGAGAGAATTGATATCAAGCCTGTGCTCCTAAAAGAGAAATTATTTCTTCAGATTAACTCTTCAGTGGGGAGTACTAATCTCACGAAAAACATTCCTCATGCGGAGTTTGCAGCGCTAAATTTATTAGCAGAGGGCTATTCAAATATTCTTGTTGAAACGAGAACCGAAAGCTTCGAAGTCCGAATTGGAAAAAAAGGTCAAGTCTTTAGCAAAATCTCTAGGGGAGAATTCACACCGAACCATGAGCACGACCATAAAAAGAATCGAATTCTGGAAGAGAGTGACCCGTTTCTGATTGCTGTCGGTATTTCAGATCTCTCAGGTCGAATCAAACCCTCCATGCGTGATAAATATCGACAGGTAGAAGAATTTCTCAAAATTTTGGAGCGAAGTGCCGAGAAGATTCTTTCCATGAAGAGTGAGATTCGTTTGGTTGATCTCGGTTGTGGCCATGCTTACTTAACTTTTGCCGCCTATCGTTACTTTCAGCTTCGCGGGCAACAAGTTAGGTTGGTTGGCGTTGATATCAGGGAGAGTTCAAGAATGCGTAATCAGAAACTCGCTATTGAGCTTGGGATTTCTGATCATGTAACTTTCTTAGCTAGTGAAATCCGCGACTTTGGCAATGAGGATTTTGATATCGCAATTGCGCTTCACGCATGCGATACGGCAACTGATGATGCGCTGGCATGGTCGATCAATAATAAAGTGGAGATCATTTTGGCGGCCCCGTGCTGCCACCATGACCTGCACCAACAGGTAAAGATTTTTCCTAATGATGTCGGAATCATCGCGCAGGATGGGATTCTCGCTACCCGACAATTGGATTTACTCACCGACGAGCTTCGGGCTCAGTTGTTACGGATTAGCGGATACAAGGCTGAAGTTTTCGAGTTCATTTCAGGCGACCATACCGCTCGAAATCTCATGATTCGAGCTATCTGGAGTAAAGAGCCAGGCCACGATAAAAGATTGAGTGAGTATCGCCACATCTGCGAGGCGTGGGGCATAGCACCGGCTCTTGAAGCGCGACTTAAATTGGGCACCATTCCAAGCAGCGACTAGAGTTAACCTGTGTCGGTAGCAACAAAATCACGGGCTCTTATTGCATTAATGAAATTGAGAGTTGTCGAGCTTTTGTTGGTCTCAACATTGCCCGCGATGGTGCTGGCCCAAGGCGGAATTCCTGATGTAACTCTTACTTTGGCTACTTTAATAGGTGGGACCTTGGCGGCCGGATCTGCCAATGCCTTCAACCAAGTTTTAGAGCAAGATCTTGATGTCGAGATGGGTCGAACGCGGAAACGACCGTTAATAGTTGGTGAAATTTCCACTCCAACTGCAGTCATTTTCGCATTCGCAATTGGAGTTCTTTCACTTGCCATTTTCTGGTTCTTCGCCAATATGCTCGCAATGATTTTGACTCTTATTGCAATTCTCTTCTATGTGGGAATCTATACTGCAGTATTGAAGCGACGTACTCCGCAGAATATCGTGTGGGGTGGCATTGCAGGATGCATGCCTGTGCTCATCGGCTGGGCTGCTGTGAGTAATTCACTTAGTTGGAGCGCGGTCGCGCTCTTCTTTGTGATCTTTTTCTGGACCCCGCCACATTTTTGGGCGCTAGCTATTAAGTACAAGGACGATTATTCAAAAGCGAAAGTGCCGATGTTGCCGGTTGTTGCTGCTGCAAATGTAGTGACGCGCCAAATGCTCGCACATTCAATTGGAATGATTGCCTCATCCCTAGCTCTTGGTGCATTGGCTGACCTGCCAGTTTGGTACTACGTTGCTGCAAGTGCGCTTGGCGCTTACTTCTTGCTCATCGTTTTCAAATTAAAAACAAGCAGTGAAGAGCAAAAGAGTCGAATAGCCGAGCGCATCTTCCATGGCTCAATTTCTTATCTAAGCGTTCTTTCTCTCGTTATTGTCCTGGCCGTGCTTCTTTAGTTCGCGCCCATATAGTCACTCCAATTAGGCCAACGAGCAGAAGCAAAATTCCCTCAAGTCTGAACATACTTAAAAAAGTCTGAGCAACAATCGGAGCAGCAGAATTGACCAAAGGATCGGTTGCTGAACTTGCGGCAGATGCGACGCCATTTGTTCCGCCAAAATAAATAATCATCAAAATCGCACCTATCGCTCCAAATGTCCAGCCGACTGATCCAACAAAAGAGCTTTTACTTTTTGAATACTTTGCTAGTCCGCCTAAGGATAAGAGAAGAAATATAAAGAGTAGGAAAACGGCGATTGCTAATCCAGATTTTACTGGTGCAAGATTTGGTGAATTACCAGAATCTTCAAGAGTGATTGGCTCAATGCCACTCATATCAACATCATCAACGTTGAATGCTGGGTCCACCGTAGCCATTGATTTCAAGATTGGAAGGACAAGAGCATTGACGTCAATGGAGGCGCTCTCGCTCCCTCCAGTGTAGAAACTGTATACCTGGTTAATGATTCGTTTGGTTTCAGAACTAATTTCAGGGCTTGCAAGCACCTCGGAGACTACGGCTACCAATTGCTCGCGTTGCGAGGTGAGTACAGCCTTCACCTCATCATCTGCATCTGATGTAACTTGATCGATGAGTTTCTCTGCGACTCCGGTACGAACTTCATCGTTAGCAATCAGAGTGCTCGCTACACCTTCTGCGCCAGAACTTCTCCCAATAGCCCACCAACTTCCGAAAGTCAGGGTGAAAAGTAAGAGAAAAATTGTGGTTGTTACTATGAAGAGGCGACTCAGACCAACGTGGCCACTATAAAAAGTTGTCATGGTGGCAAGAGTATGAGGGTGGGAGCGTCAGGGATAGCCTTGAACCAGAGCCGATCTGTACTCAAGTCAGAGCCCTCGTCCATTAGGCTGTACCCATGTCCAAAGTACTCGCCTCGCTCCCTGTTGGAGAGCGAGTAGGAATCGCCTTCTCAGGCGGCCTTGATACCTCAGTTGCCGTGGCATGGATGCGGACCAAGGGCGCCATTCCATGTACCTATACCGCGGATCTTGGCCAATATGACGAACCAAATATCGAAGCGGTGCCCGGACGCGCGCATGAGTATGGCGCCGAAATCGCAAGACTGGTCGATTGCAAGAGCTCGCTTGTCGAAGAAGGGCTAGCTGCGATTGCCTGTGGAGCATTCCATATTCGATCCGGCGGCAAACAGTATTTCAACACCACACCTCTTGGTCGCGCTGTGACTGGAACACTTCTGGTCCGCGCAATGCTCGACGACAAAGTTTCTATTTGGGGCGATGGTTCTACCTACAAAGGGAACGATATCGAGCGTTTCTATCGCTACGGCTTGTTGGCCAATCCACAACTTCAAATTTATAAACCGTGGCTCGATCAGGATTTTGTGAGGGAGCTCGGCGGTCGCAAAGAAATGTCCGAATGGTTGCTTGCTAATAAGTTGCCATATCGAGACAGCGTCGAGAAGGCTTATTCCACAGATGCAAATATTTTAGGCGCAACACATGAAGCCAAACAGCTCGAGAACCTCGATACATCAATAGAAATCGTGCAACCAATTATGGGCGTTCGGTTCTGGGATTCTTCGGTGAAGATCGATAGCGAAGATATTCGTATCGATTTCTATCAAGGGCGACCTGTAGCAATTAACGGAGAGAAATTCGATTCAACGGTCGATCTCATGCGTGAAGCAAATAGCATTGGCGGTCGACATGGTTTAGGCATGAGCGACCAGATTGAAAATAGAATTATCGAAGCAAAGAGTCGCGGAATTTACGAGGCTCCAGGAATGGCACTTTTCTTTATCGCGTACGAGCGTCTGCTTTCAGCTATTCACAATGAGGACACCATTGCTAACTATCACGCCGAAGGTCGTCGTCTAGGTCGCTTGCTCTATGAGGGGCGATGGCTGGATCCACAAGCGCTCATGCTCCGTGAGTCATTGCAACGTTGGGTGGCCAGCGCAATTACAGGTTCCGTGACTCTTCGTCTACGCCGAGGAGATGATTTCTCCATCCTCGACACCAGTGGTCCACATTTCAGCTACCACCCAGAGAAGCTTTCGATGGAGCGAACTGAGAGCGCTGCTTTTGGACCGCATGATCGAATCGGTCAATTAACGATGCGTAACTTAGATATTGCCGATACTCGGGCGAAGTTAGAGCTTTACGCAGATCAAGGACAGCTCGGTTCGGGTGATTTCAAATTGGTTGCGGAGATAGAATCTGAAGGTGGGCGTAAATAGGTAGGCCACTTCTTGAAAGAGGTCTCACGCCATTCGAAGAGGTAAAAGAGGAGAGAGATGTCACTTTTCGCAGAGCAGCTAGAGCAGGTTAAATCACGTAACGGCTTTATCGCCGCCCTTGATCAAAGTGGCGGAAGTACGCCTAAGGCTCTCAAGTTGTATGGAATTGAAGAAAATCAATACAACGGCGAGCAAGAGATGTTTGATCTTGTTCACGCGATGCGAACTCGCATTATCAAAAGCCCGGTTTTCTCCAGCGAAAGAATACTTGGCGTAATTCTCTTTGAAATGACGATGGATCGAAAGATCGACGAGATGGGAAGTGCAGAATTCCTTTGGCAGAAGAAGGGCATCGTTCCCTTTCTAAAAGTAGATAATGGGCTGGCTGACGAGGTAGATGGTGTCCAAGTTATGAAGGCAATCCCACAGCTTTCAAAGAGAATTGAAAGCGCACTGGCCCATGGAGTCTTTGGAACGAAAATGCGCTCGGTTATTAAATTAGCAAATCCAAAAGGTATCGAAGCTGTCGTCGCCCAGCAGTTTCAGATTGGCAAGGAAATTCTTGCTGGGGGCTTGATGCCAATTATCGAACCCGAGGTGGATATCAAAAGCTCTGAAAAGGCAAAGTGTGAAGAGCTCCTTCGAGCATCGATTATCCGTGAACTCGATATGTTAAGCGGCGATCAACAAGTGATGTTAAAGCTGACGCTTCCGAGCGAACCTAATTTCTATCAAGTGTTGGTTGATCACCCACGAGTACTTCGCGTGGTTGCGCTATCTGGTGGTTATTCACGTGACGATGCGAATGCGATGCTCTCAAAGAATCAGGGAGTTATTGCGAGCTTCTCGCGCGCGCTGACTGAAGGGCTTAGCGCTCAACAGAGCGATGTTGAGTTCGACAAAACTCTTGACAGCGCCATCGAAAGTATTTACCAAGCATCCAAGTAAGAACTATTTGGTCGGCAGCACTTTCTTAATTTGTTCAATGACAATGCCCTCTTCGCCTGCCTGAAGTGAATCAGGGCTAATCCAGACCATGTTGCGGGAGTTATGGACAACTTCCACGATTGGATCTAGTTTCTGTAATTTCGCGACAATTTCAAGGGCAGAATTATTTGGAAGTTTTATTGCCACCCGGGGGACAGGCTGGCCAGCTTCGTTAATATCATCGCGGTAAATATGACAGGTTGTAATTCCACTCAGAGATGAAACCCATTGATTCACAGTTTCACTCCACTTGCGCCAGAATCCCTCATGATCTCTATTTACGTAGAGCTCAATGGCGGTTAGCAAACCTGCAATCTCTTCTTTGCTTGCTTTGAATCCACGCCCTAAACCTTGATTTGGCGCGCCATTTACTCGCACCGCTTCGATAAATTCCTTCTTGCCCACAATGAGGCCACTTGATTGCGGTCCGCGCAAAGCTTTACCACCACTGAAGATTGCCAGATCAGCACCCGAATCCGAAGTGAAGCGCCACAGATTAGAGAGTGGGGGTAGTTGCGCTGCTGCATCAACAATGACCGGCACCGAGTATTTCTTTGCAATTTTGATTGTCTTATCAAGGGGGAGGGCAGCCGATGTGAGGTGCTCCCCGGCACAATAGAAAATTGCTGAAGTTTTCTCATTTATGCCTGCTTCCAACTGATATTCAAAAGATTGAATAGCATCTCCAACTGTAACCAAATTGGAACCTGCTACTCGGATTGCAGCATCGTAAGGAATGCGATGTCCGGTGAACATCAAAACTTCTGATTCAGGTGCCGTCCCATTGATAATCTTCTGTACCTCTACCAAACTGCCACGGGTGCGGCAAGCTAAAACTGTGAGCACAATTCCTGCCGCGGCGCCTGTGGTGATGAAAGCACCCTCATTCTTAGTGAGCTTCGCGATTTTTTCGCCAGCTTTTTGTTGTAATTCATGAAGAGAAATAAATGACTTAGCAGCATCATTCATGGCTGCGAGTACTTCGGGGGGCATGATTGAACCACCAAGAGCGGTGTAGCAAGCGGCAGCATTAATTCTCTTTGTGACACCGAGTGATTGATAGAAATCCATGGTAGCCTCTCGCTCGAGCCCTAAGTATCTCAGTTCGCTAAGAATAAGGGAATATTTGCATGGATTCTAATCAGAATGTGGTCCTGGAGAAGTGGGACGGCGGAAAGCCTCACCAAGGAAAAGTATTTGCTGCCGTCTTCGCGCACTCGGATGATTTAGCAATCTTGGCGGGCGGCCTAACCTTGAAGCTGATTGCTGAGGGCTACACAGGTTATTTCATAAAGACCACAAATGATGAGATGGATTCTTACGATTTGTCTATGGCAGAAACTGTATATCGACTTTATAAGGAAACTGAAGATGTAACGCAATATCTTGGATTGAAAAAACTTTATTCACTTGATTACAAGAATCATTATTTGGAGCATGGTCAAATTTCTGAGATACGACATCGATTAATCACTCTTTTTCGCTTCCTTAAAGTTGATACGGTAATTTCTTTTGATCCCTGGGGACATTATGAAGAGAATCCAGATCACTACATCACAGGCCATGCGGTAGAACAAGCGTGCTGGACTTCTGGGCGCCAATTAGATTTACCAGAGTTAACCGATATGGGCCTCAAACCAAAATTTGTTACCACTAAGTATCTAGTGGCGCGAGGGCCACAGTTGGTCAATCGAGCGGTAGATATTACGCCGGTCATCGACAAAAAATTTGAGGCAATCAAGTGTCATAAGACGCCACTAGATAATATGGTCCGTACACATGCAGATCTCCATCCCGAGGACAGCATGGATGAAGAGACCTTTATCAGGAGAGAATTTTTCAAAGAAGCTGATTCAAAATATGGCGTGAAATACGTCGAGGAGTATCACTACATCACGGGATGAAATAAACCGTATCTCCATAGAGCTCAACTTTTTCTTTGGATAACGCATCGGTTGCGGGGCCATTGATAACCGCTCCAGTGCGCTGGTTAAATCGCGAGAAATGCCATACGCACACGAGTGAACCACCACTTAACTCGACCGGGCCACCGGCATGTGTGCAG
>JBIJBY010000027.1:0-13570 GCA_044344975.1 Candidatus Nanopelagicaceae bacterium
TTAGTTCTGATCCTGGTATGAGCGAATGAATCTCTTCTGAGAATTCCGGCGCACAAATCCAATCGTGTCTCCCAGCGAGAACTATTGTTGGCGCAGTTATGTTTTTTAGCTCTGGACGTAAATCGTAGTTCTGCAAAAATCCTCCAGGTGCAAAAGCGCGATTTAGCGCATCAGGAGACATGATTGAGCGTGCAAGTGCAGCTTCATTCTTTTCGCGCTTACTCTCATCGTAAGTAGTTGAATAGAGGCCCCATGTACTGCGGAAGAAATTGCGCATCGCTTCATCACTGTTCAGCTCACCACTCCAGAGTTGGCGAGCGACTTTCTGTTCTTCATCAGTCCCACGTTCTGAGAGTATTTCTTGGGCTCTTTTATTAAAACCGCTATGAGCTGCTGTGACAATAAGGAGTAATTTAGAGACCGAGTTGGGATAGCGCGCTGCATGTGCCATTGCAACCATGCCACCGTAACTTGTTCCTACGCTGACAATTTTTTCGATGCCAAGGTGTATTCGGAGCGCCTCCATATCTTCAACATTTTCGTCAAGGTTGTACTTTGAAATATCGCCACGAGCAGAGCGTCCCTGTCCGCGGTGATCCCAGTAAATAATTTGCGCATACTCACCAATTGGATCCATGCCTGGGCGCATAATGGAGTGATCCGCGCCAGGGCCACCATGAGAAACAAATGCAAAAGGTCGTTCCTGTAGTTCTCGCCCTTCAGGATGAAAGTAGCTGCCATGGATGTCGAAGAAGATTGAGGTATCTCTCACTGATGCGAACATGGCGTGAGCCTAGGGCGATTGGCCGGATAAGTCGCTAATTTCCAGGCTTTTTAATTAAGTTGCCTCTGAGCAGGCTCTTTGCGTACCCTAGGAGTTCGCGGCAAGTGGTCCACCTCGGATTCCTTGTTGCGAGCCAAGCAGTTCAAGGCAAGTTATCGAGCAGAAGGAGTCGACGTGGCAAAAGCATTTGCTACTACTCGAAGCGCTAATTGGCGCCTTTCGAGCGATTTCGCACGCTCCTATTCAACCTACGCCACAGGTAATCCAAAGCATTTTGGATCCGGTGGCACCCGGGAGATCGCAGGCTAAGCCTCGAAGCTCTCCGGGGGCCCCGAATCCAACAGGATTCGAGGGCCCTTTCTCTTTTTCTCAACAAAAACCGAGAGAGGAGAGAGCCGGAAGAAGAAAAAAGAGCAAGGCGCTATGCGCGGATGGTCCGTAGCGTGGCGAGCATCATGAGTTGAGGGAAGGTGAAGAGCAATGACGGTTTTATTTCACGAACTGTTAGTTCCAGGTTGGGCAGATACAAAGATTGGCGTTTACGAGCTAACTCGCAATGAGAATTCGGGTTACAAGGAGGATGAAGGTTTTGGACTTCCATGTCACTCAGTAGATCCTGAGCTCTTCTTCTCTGAATCCCAAGAGATGCTCGAAACTGCTAAAGATCTCTGCACTGCATGTCCAATGCGCGCGCGGTGCTTAGAAGGTGCGCTCTCGCGAGAGGAGCCGTGGGGAGTTTGGGGCGGCGAAATCTTCGACAATGGAGTCATCGTGCAAGCGAAGCGACAACCAGGTCGACCACGCAGCGCTGCTTGATGAAGAATTACGCATGAGCGGCGGGAGCGATCTCCGGTAACCAGGAGATCGCCTCTGCCAAAAACTTTCCCTCTGCGCCAAGTTGGCAGAAGATTCCGGTTGTTCCCAAGGTGACGCGATGAATCAACATATATTCCGGAGGCAGATTTAATTGAAAGCCGATCTTTGCAGTTGGGTTCCGTGGGTCACCAACACGCGCACTCTGCACTCGCAGCCAATCTCGTGAGTATTTGAAGGTCTCTTCTCGTAATGGTTCAACTAAGGGAAGGAGGTAATCCAAGACAAGCTGCGGATCTACATCAACCTCAGGGAGAATAAAGCCATCCCTTTTAAATCCTTCATAAAGCGCCTGGGCATTACCATCGAGCGCATTCTTAAGCAGTCTTTTAAATGGTTCAGGAAAGCCATTTGGCAACCTGTTGCATGCACCGAAGTCGAGCACTCCTAAACGACCGTCTTCAAGCAATCTAAAGTTCCCCGGATGTGGATCTGCATGTAAAAGTCCAACTCGAGTGGGAGCAGTGAAGTGAAAGCGAGCCAACTTGATTCCTGCTGCATCGCGTTGCGCTTTACTTCCTTTACTGATGATTTTTGAGAGCGGGATTCCCTCTAACCACTCGCTGACAAGAACTTTGTCAGAGGCAGCGACAACTTTTGGAATTGCGATATCTGGATCACCATCGAATTCAGCTGAGCATATTCGTTGAGCTTGCGCTTCGTATTTGTAATCAACTTCCTCGATAATTCGAGCGCGCAACTCTTCTAGGAGCGGGCCCATCTCTAAGCCGGGCATGAAGAGTTGGAAAATTTTCGCAAATCTTTGAATCTGATTTAAATCTGAGACAAGAGCCTCTGCTGCCCCGGGATATTGCACCTTAACTGCAACGTGTCGACCATCTTTCCAAATTCCACGATGTACTTGACCAATTGAAGCGGAAGCAGCTGGCTTGTCATTGAACTCAGCAAAGTTGTCACGCCAATCTTCACCAAGTTGTTCAGCTAGTACTCGGTGCACTACTCGAGCAGGCAGCGGTGGTGCGGCTTCTTGCAATTTTGTTAATGTTTCACGATATGGCGCCGCAAATTCCTCTGGTAACGCTGCTTCAAATACGGAGAGCGCTTGGCCAAACTTCATAGCGCCACCTTTTAATTCACCAAGAACTCGAAAAACCTGCTCTGCTGTTTTTGCTTGCATCTCTTTCGAAACAAGTTCTCCAGATTGACCAATCATCTGTCGGCCAAAACCAACTGCGCTTCTACCCATTGCAGAGAGCGGAATGGAAGCCAACTTGGCGCTACGTGCCACGCCACCGGTAGTCAGACTCTCTTTATTATCTATAGCGCTCGCTTTTTTATCTTCCGGGCGGGCGCCTCTCTTGCTCTTTACTGTTTTACTCTGTTCTGGGCTCTTGCTTGCGCTCTTACTTGCGCTCTTACTTGTGCTCTTACTTGGACTCTTACTTGGGCTCGCCGCAGCGCCCTTAGCTGCATGTGCGGGAACTCTGGCCATGGCGGTAATTCTTCTGGTTTGCCCTACTTAGCGCGAGTTGAAAGCTCGCTCTTCCAATGGCATGAGCACTCACGATGAAAAGACCAAATGTGCTCTTCCTCACGAATTCCCCAAGTTGGATCTGAATTTGCAGAGGGAAGGTAGAAAGCCCAGGTTCGTGCGAATCCCCAATTAGCAAACTCGCCACGAAATAAGGAGTGGAGTGCATCTTCAGCGAGAGCCGCAGCGAATAGCGCCTGCGCCATAGGAGGTCGCTCTCTCCGATCCGAGAAAAGCATCAGCGCAACGCTCTGCCACTGCCAATCACGCTCACTCCGATGAAGTTCGATGCAGTGAAAACAAGGAGTTTTTCCGGGTTGTACAAACGGTCCGATCAAAACACCAAATGGAGTAGTCGATACAAAGAGATGTGCCACTTGATTTTCCATTAAGTAAGCCAGCAACTCTGGCTCTGGATAAGAAGTAATCAATGCTGTGACTTCACTCTTGCTCTCCCCACTTTCTTTCACTTGTCCAAGTAGGTCGCGCCCCTGCCATGTTCTTGGTGAAGAATGATTGAAGGCTTTGCCGGTAGCTCCTTTGAGATTTCCACTATTGATAATCTCTCTGATCTGCGACTCGAGAATTTCTTGAAAGCTCTCTCGCTGGTTTTCAACACGAATAAATGCTCCTCGAACATCTCCAAGCTGAACAAAACTCTGATCTAGAGTTGAGACTGCAAAACCTTCTTCGAAGAGGTTTGGAGCCAGAGTAAGACCAATTTCATTCATATGGCTAATCACTATCTCTTTTTTAATTGATCCATTCACTCTCTTTTCTAGAAAGTTTTTCCCATGAAGTTGTTCAATAATGCTCTGGATAGTTTCGATAGGAAGATCGTTATTCTCCCGAATAATTTCATCAAAGGAGTGCCAATCTTTCAATCTTCGAAAAAGAGGCTTTAATTGCAGATCTGAGAAAACTATCTGATTACCCACGTGTCCGATAAAGAATCCATCGGTACGTTCGATACAGATAAGACCCTGGCGAATTCTAATTTGTTGATCCATTAATGAAAGATATGTTTATAGTGAAGAAGCACTCGAGCAAAATGCAGAATTCTGATCACAAAAGAGAATTTTTCCTCAGAGAGTAACCAAGAGCCTACTCGTCAAAGAGTTGATCAAAATCTCCACTGGGTCGGTGGGTCCGCCCTTCAAAGTATCCTTCAGCTCGATCAAGTTGCGGATATCGCTCGAGGAGAGCGCGAAAATCTGCTCCATGGCCAGGGATCAAAATATGAATTAGTTCATGGATTAGCAGATAGTCGAGCGCATATTCCGGCGCATCACGTAACCGATCAGATATGCGAATTGTTTTATCTTCTATTGTGCATGCGCCCCAGATTCGAGACATTCGTGATGACCATTCAACCGAGACTGGAATGGCTTTTCCATCGAGATACTTCTTATTAAGGAGAAGAGCTCGATCGAGTAATTGATTACTAGTTGGAGCGCTTTCATCATGGAGAATTTTCTTCACCATTTCATCTACAACCTGATTCGCTTCACGTTGACTCATTCTTGCAGGTATAGAGACGATCACTTTCTCACCATTTCTATACGCCTCAATGGTCTTCTTCCGTCGGGTACTACGCCGAACTTCGATGATTAATCCGATATCTCGCCCATCATTTCCCATTCGGGGAAATAGGTCTCCCTGAATAAGTGGCGGCTGCGCTGCTCGCGTCGGGCGAGCCCCTCCTCGATTTTTTTTACTCATCCAGGGATTCTCTCGCGCCATGACAAGAAGTTATCCACTACCTGTGGAGAAATCGAGGATCGCTCTGGAGGGTCGAAAGATTTTTTTAACCCTCAGAATTAGAGGGTTCTAGAGAGGATTCGCTTCCCTTCAGGCGTCTCTTTCCACAGGCAACCTCTGACTATGCACAGCTCGACCTGTCTTCATCCACAGAAATCCAAAATTTCGCAATCACCTCAAATACTCGATAAGTAGCGCGATAGAGAGATCGTTTCCAAGAGGTGTGGAACTAGCGAAGAATCTCGCTCCAATACCTGCGGCTCTGGCTTGATTCTTTTCCGCGATACCCGTACTTTCGCGTCAGAAGTCCTCGGATAACCGGTCATCTATCTGCAAGGGGAAGGCAGATAAGTGAACGTGCGCCCCGGGGGCTTCGCTATTTTTAGCGAGCGTGCGCCACTTAACGTTGTTGAGCTAGAGCGCAGAGAGATCGTCCGGTGCGCTACGTCCAGCTTTAAAGTGCTCTGCCCTATCTAACTCTTCGCCCAATGGGAGCGAGCCAATCGATTCCCACAATCCATCGCGATAATCAGTGCCATGTAGTTCACCTTGAATTCGGAAGAATTGCGCCGCATCCCGAGCCATTCGTGGCGAGACTTCGAGGCCAAGGAGGGCAGCGAATGCTCGTTGTAACGGTCCATCGGTCGCTCGTTTTCTTCGCGACATCTCTCGAAGCGCCTGGCTATGTGGCAGCTGTGCATCCGCTGCTTGCGTGCTCACTTCATCAATCCATCCATCGATAAGGGCGATGAGTAATTCAAGTCGTTTCAACGCTGCACGTTGTGCATCGCTCTCTTCTGGCGCAAAGAGCCCATTTTGGATTGCTTCATTAATCGCCTCTGGATTGCCGCTTAATTGTTCGAAGTCACCTTGAACTTTTTGGATATCGACATGTATCCCAGCTGAGTAAGCCTGTACTGATTCAGTGATTGCTTCACGTAGCCACGGAGTATGAGAGAAGAGGCGAGCTGATGCTTGTTCGCGGAGCGCGAGGTAATGCAATACCTCTCCAAATGGAATATTGAGACCATCAGCGTAGGAAATTATATTTTCGGGGATGAGAATCGCGCGTACCGGTTCTACAAGTGGGATGCCTACATCACCAGCGCTTGTTACTGAAGCAGCCGCTCCTTTGAGCGCTTCTGCTAATTGAGTGGCAAACATGACGCCACCAATTTTTTGCATCATCTGATTCATTTGTGCAAAGACTCCAGCCATTCCCGGTTCTACCTCTGAAGAGAGCGCAGCACCTACTGCCTTTCCGAGTGATTGCGAGAGTGGCTCCACAACTGAACACCAGGTAGAAACTGATCCGGCAATCCATTGTGAGCGGGTCCATGTTTGCCCAGAGATTTGTGAACTAGCAAAGGAGAGATGCGGGTCGAGCCAGAGATCTGCCACGCGGAGCGCATCTACACATTGATTAATTAGCTCACTTGAAATTTCACCGCTATCGGACGTCGTTGCTAACTCGCGAACAGTTTCCGGCGAAAGCGATGAACCATCGCCACCAGAGCTAAAGGCGCGCCCCAACCGGGAGAGCATCTCGCCTAATTGGCTAAAGTCAAAGCCACCTAAGCCTTGCGGTTCGCTCATTCTGATACTTCCTTAGTCTCTCTAAATCTCTCTAAATCTCTCTGATTTAACCTGGCTCGCCCTTACTCGCCATTACTCGCCATTACTCTCTTGTATTGATAACACTTTATCGTGAGGGTCTATTCCAAAGACACTGGCCATAGTGGAGGGTACTAGCCGCTATTGGCCCGCTAGCTGTCGAAATCCTCGCGCTCTCTACCCATTCAGCGCGAGCCATCTGTTCTGGTTACCCTTAGATTATGTCGGCTCTCGTTTGGTGGCTAATCCCACTCTTTGCATGTATTGGTGCATTGATTTACGTTTGGTGGTCAGTCACAGCCAAGAACCGCCAAAATACCTACAAGAGCATTGCTGAATATGAAAATTTTAGGTCAGCGTTTAATAAGAAATCAGCGAAACAAGAGCTGCTCGATCTACGAGAGCGAGAAGACCGAGAAGACCGAGAAGACCGGAAGCCTTGATCTTTCATGATTCGTAGAGTTTCACCTCGCCGCTATTTCTTCGCAGCGCTTCTCCTTCTTGTTGCATTGTTTGCTCCACTTCCATTTGTGCTTGTCGAACCTGGAACTCCAGATGACACTTTCGGAAAAGTAAAAGGTAAGCAAGTTTTGGAGATATTGGGTCGAGAGAGTTATCCAACTACAGGTAAATTAAATCTCACCAGCATTTGGGTTACCAATCCAGAATCTCGTCTCCATAGCTTTGAACTCATTCGCGCATGGGTTGATGGTGAACGATCTGTTCAACCACGTGAAGCTTTCTATCCCAAGGGTGAGGATCCTAAAGAGGTGCGCAAAGAGAGCGTCGCCGATATGAAGAATTCCCAACTCTCTTCGACGATAGCTGCGCTAAATCACCTGAAGATTCCTTTTGCAGAGCAATTGGTAATAAAAGGATTTACCGAAAATTCGTTAAACAAATCCTCCGTGAAAAAAGAAGATAAAATAATCTCTTTCAATGGCGAAAAGATTACTTCTTCAACCCAATTACGGGAGCTCATTCTCAATACAAAAGATAAAAGTATTGATTTAGGAGTAATTCGAAATGAAAAAGAATTGCTGATTCCTGTGAGAGTGCAGACTGTGCAATCAAATGGTTCTAAGCAGAATATGATTGGCATCCTGGTCTCTGAAGATTACGAATTTCCCTTCACTGTCAAAATTCGATTGAAGAATGTCGGTGGTCCGAGCGCAGGTTTGATTTTCGCTCTTGCCATAATCGACAAGCTGACCAAGGAAGATCTTGTGCGCGGCCGGAACATTGCAGGTACGGGAACAATCTCTCCTTCTGGAAAAGTAGGTCCTATTGGCGGGATCGAGGAGAAGCTGATTGGCGCGGCCCGCGAGGGCGCCACGCTCTTCTTTGCCCCTTCGCTTAACTGCCCAGATATTCGGCACACCCCAAAGGGTTTACGCGTGGTTGCGGTGGATGATCTTGATGAGGCAATCGCTGCGCTTCGCGCTACCGACCCCGAGACGCTCCCGATGTGCGGGTAGTCAAACTTTCAAAACATTTCAGTCATTTATTCTCGCCTTACTCTCAGACTTCAGCAAAGGCCCCTTAGTTAGCGTGCGGTACCAGAACTAGGTAATCTCGACCCCATGACATTTTCTATGCCAATGCCAAATATGCCCAATGGCCCTCGAAGTGGCCGCCGCAGCTCACTCCCATTGACCGTCACCATCTTGGTGGTCCTGGGCGTCATCGCTGTGAGCCTGAGTGGTTTCTATGCTGATTTTCTCTGGTTCCGTTCAGTTGATTTCCTTGAAGTTTGGCAAACGACGCTCTTTACTCGAGCAACCCTCTTCGTTATCACCGGTGGAGTTACTGCGCTCTTAGTTATCGCGAACGTTCTCTTTGCCTATCGCGCTCGCCCAGTATTTGCACCACTTTCGGTCGAGACAGATAGCTTGGAGCGGTACCGCTCTCAGATTGAGCCCATCAAGAAATTAGCAGTAGTTGGTGGCTCTCTAGCGATCTTTTATTTCGCAGGTTCAGCTGGATCGCAATTGTGGAGACCGTGGTTGGTGTGGCGCAATGCAACGCCATTTGGCGAGAAAGATCCCCAATTCAATTTAGATATCTCATTTTTTGCATTCAAGTTGCCGTTTTACCAAGCTCTTATTGGATGGTTTATCTCCACGGTAGTAATCGGACTTTTGGCGGCAGCAGTAGTTCACTATCTATACGGTGGCATTCGCCCACAGGGTCCGGGCGAGCGCACTACAGTCGCAGCGCGCGTTCAATTATCAGTACTTCTTGGCGTAATCGTCTTAGCGAAGGCTGTTGCTTATTGGTTTGATCGTTACGCACTCGCCTTAAAAGATGATCGCATCATCACCGGTCTTACCTATACCGATGTCAATGCTGTCCTTCCAGCGAAAGCGATTCTTGCTGGTATAGCGGTGATCTGTTCACTTCTTTTCTTCGCAAACATTATCCGTAAATCATGGCAACTTCCTGGCGCTGGTGTAGCTCTTTTGGCAATCAGTTCAATTGTTATCTCGGGGCTATATCCGGCAGCGATTCAACAATTCCAGGTGAAACCAAGCGAATCCACCAAAGAGGCGCCTTATATTGAACGAAACATAAAGGCGACTCGAGCGGCATATGGAATTGATAAGACAGAGATTGTCGAATACGCCGCAACAGTAAATACTGCGCCAGGTCAGCTCTCTAAAGATGCTGAGACCATCAATAACATTCGATTGATGGACCCGAATGTTATTTCAGCAACATTTAGGCAGCTGCAGCAAATAAAGCCTTACTACAGCTTCCCGGAGTCGCTCGATGTTGATCGCTATGTGATAAATGGCAAGGTCCGCGACGCAGTAGTAGCAGTGCGTGAATTAAATATTGAGGGTAACCCCAACCGAAACTGGATCAATGATCACCTTGTCTACACACATGGTTTCGGTTTTGTCGGCGCGTATGGAAATACTCGTGATGCTGATGGAAAACCAAACTTCTTCTTGGGTGATATTCCACCCACAAAGACCCTTGGTGCGTTTCAACCTCGAATTTATTTCGGCGAGAACGTACCAGATTACTCAATCATCGGTGGAAAGAATTCTGATTCTCCAGTGGAATTCGATTATCCAGATGATAAATCTCCGAACGGTTCAAAGACGTATACCTACACCGGCAAGGGTGGAGTTCCCATCGGAAATCTCTTTGCTCGCGCGGTATTTGCGATCAAGTATCAGGAGCAAAGAATTCTTCTCTCTAGCTTGATCAATTCTGAGTCAAAGATTCTCTTTGATCGTAATCCTCGTGATCGAGTAGCAAAAGTTGCGCCATGGTTAACTCTCGATGGAGACCCATACCCATCGGTTATTAATGGTCGAGTTCTTTGGATTGTGGATGGGTATACAACCAGCGCTGGATACCCCTATTCGCGTAAGGTAAATCTCTCATCATCTACAGCAGATGCTCTGACTACCAACTCAAATGCAATTACTGCGCAACGAAATTCCTCAATCAATTACATTCGGAATTCAGTGAAGGCAACGGTCGATGCATACGACGGAACAGTCACGCTCTACAAGTGGGATGAAAAAGATCCTGTTCTCCAAACCTGGACTAAAGCATTCCCTGGAACAGTAAAAGAGAAGAGAGCGATCTCAAAGGAATTGATGTCGCATTTACGTTATCCGGAAGATATTTTCCGTGTACAACGTGACATCTTGAGCTCTTATCACGTACAAAATGCGACAGCGTTTTACGGTGGTCAAGATTTCTGGCGCGTGCCACGTGATCCTTCGACTTTCGGTGGTAACGCAAGTGCACAACCTCCGTACTATCTGACGTTAAAGATGCCGGGTGAAGCTAAAGAGGCATTCTCCTTGACTACGCCATTCGTCCCCCGAGGCGGTCGAGAGAACTTAGCTGCATTCGTTGCAGTGAATGCTGATCCAGGGCCAAATTATGGAAAGATTAAAGTGCTTCAGCTTCAGCGCAGTACAAATGTCGCAGGCCCTTCACAGGTGTCATCGAACTTCGAAGCAAAACCTGAAGTCGCCACCTCGCTTTCGCTATTACGCCAAGGCGGTTCCAATGTAGAGCTTGGGAATTTATTAACGCTGCCTGTGGGTGGTGGACTTCTATATGTGCAACCGGTTTATGTCCGGGCGACATCAAATACTGCCGCCTATCCACTCTTACAGAAGGTCCTCGTCTCATTCGGCGACCAAATCGGTTTCTCTGACACGCTAAAAGGTGCGCTCGATCAGGTATTCGGTGGTGATTCAGGGCAGCAGTCCTCGGGAGTAGTTTCCGGTGATGGAAATAACTCCGCTGGAGCTGCCGGCCAGAATCTTGCTGATGCGTTGCAACGAGCGAAGCAAGCGATTGCTGATGGACAGGCCGCCCTTGTTAAAGGTGACTTTGCTGCCTATGGCAAGGCGCAGACCGCTCTCAAGGCAGCAATTAACGATGCGATTCGCGCACAAAACCAGAGTAAGTAAGAGAAGATAACCCGAGCGCTCAGGATTTACCCGAGCGCTCAGGATTTACCCGAGCGCTCAGGATTTACCCGAACGTTCGCCCTTGCGATAACTCTTGGCGTCATCAAGCTCTCTACCGAGTAACAGGGCGCTTCGCTCTGCGAGATATTTGCGAGCGATTTGGTCGAGCTCTCTGCTTCACTCTACGATGGGGTTACCGACGCGGGGTGGAGCAGCTCGGTAGCTCGCTGGGCTCATAACCCAGAGGTCGTAGGTTCAAATCCTGCCCCCGCTACTAGAAAAGCCATTAGTTCGTGATTTGGCTAGCCAATCATCACGCTAGTTAAATCGGCGCAGCCGAAGTGAATTAGCAACCACAATAAGACTCGAGAGCGCCATTGCGCCTCCGGCATACATGGGGTTGAGATTGCCAGTAGCGGCAAGTGGAATTCCAATGATGTTGTAAATAAATGCCCAACCAAGATTCTCTTTGATTACTCGTAGCGTTTGACGTGAAAGTCGAAGCGCGTCAGCAGCAGCGGTTAGTGAAGGTCGCATCAACGTAATATCGGCAACTGCAATTGCGCTATCAGTTCCCGTTCCCATAGCCATACTTAAATCTGAGGCAGCTAGCGCGGCAGCGTCATTTACACCATCGCCGATCATGATGACATGTCGCCCTTTTTGTTGGTACTGCTTTACAACAGCAACCTTTTGCTCAGGGAGAACCTGAGATCGAAATTCTTTGATGCCAGCTACGTTAGATATATGTGCAGCAGCCTCTGTAGAATCGCCGGTTAGAAGGATGCTCTCGCAACCCAACTTAGATAACTTTTCAATCGCCTGATGAGAATCGCTCTTTATTTGGTCGCCGACCTCAAAGATTGCGCGGGCAGTTCCATCTAATGAAACGATAATTGGTGATCTACCGCGTGATTTAATCTCATCTATAGCACGGAGCAGCTCTGCAGAGTACCCAGCCGTGCCATATGCAATAGCCTCTGGTGATCCGATAAGAGCGAGATAACTTCTTCCAGATACTTCGACACGTCCTGCAACGCCTCGCCCTGGATGTGATTCAAATTCCGAAATTAATCCAAAGTTCGCGCCTGCACGTTTAGCTAATGCAACTACTCCGCGAGCAATTGGATGTTCACTTTGATTCTCAATAGTCCCGGTAATAGCGAGCAATAATGGCTCATCTATCCCAAAAGTCTGTACAGATACGATTTCTATCTGCCCAGTAGTAATTGTTCCAGTCTTATCCAATAAGAGTATAGGTTGGTTTTTCCTCCCTCCATCAACTTGTGCGCGTTCTAAAACCGCAGGCGTGCGCAAAATGATTCCTAATTGGGCTCCCCGTCCAGATGCAACAAGAAATGCGATGGGGGTTGCTAAACCAAGGGCACACGGACATGCAATTACCAGGAGGGTAATAGCTGGCGCAATTGATTGAGTGAGATCACCACTTATGAGAAACCAAATTGTGAAAGTAAGCAGGGATAAAGCGATAATCGTGGGAACGAAGATTGCCGAGATGCGATCAGCAAGTCGCGCGATAGGAGCTTTCTCGCCCTGTGCCTGCACAACCATTCGAGCAATCCGTGCGAGCTCACTCTGTGCGCCAACTCGCTCCGCGCGCACGACCAGCCGGCCATTCCCATTAATCGCTGCCCCGATAACTTGTGCACCTGGTGAGGCATGTACTGGAAGTGACTCACCGGTCAGTAGCGAGAGATCAACCTCGCTCTCACCTTCAACAACTACTCCATCAGCGGCAATTAAATCACCGGGACGGACCAGAAATAGATCTCCTACAAGAAGATGATCAATTGGCGCTAAAACCTCTTCACCATTTCGCAGAATTGAAACCTCTTTGGCTCCCAAGCTAAGCAAGGCGCGCAGTGCAGCTCCTGCCCTAATTTTTGATCGACCTTCAAGGTAGCGGCCAAAGAGAATGAAAAGCATTACACCGGCAGCGACCTCTACGTAAATTTCTCCTGTTGCGGTGGCTTGCGCGTAGCATGACCAGAAAAATGCACCAAGAGTCCCAATGGAGATCAGAGTATCCATATTTGCGCGTCTAAATGAACGCAACCCCACCCGATGTATTGGCCATCCTGCGATGAAAAGAACAGGAACGGTTAGCGTAATTGCCAGCCAACCCCATGGATGATTTGTTGGTTGAAGGATATTCAGTGCATCTAAAAGTGAGTGTATGGCATCATCAATTGGTTGATGTAGCGACATAAACATCGAGATAATGATTGTTGGAATTGCAAAGATGACTGCAAGAATAAGGCGCCAACCTATGCGGGGAACCTCCAGCAGTTGATTATTAGTAGCGCTCAGCAGTTCTGCTCGGTATCCCGTATTTGTTACCGCGTTTATCACACTTGGAATAGTGATTGTTTCTGGAGCAATTACATGAGCTGTTTCGGTAGCAAAATTTACTGATGCACTTACTCCGGGCAAATCATTGAGAGCACCTTCAATTGTCGCAACACATGAACTGCAGGTCATTCCATGTAATTTGAGATCAATCGTACGTACATCCATATTGCTAGATTAGCCCCAGATTTAATTAGAGACGAACTTTCACTGCGCTTTGATGATTTC
>JBIJBY010000114.1:0-3910 GCA_044344975.1 Candidatus Nanopelagicaceae bacterium
GGTGGGAGTTAACGGCGTGGCGATATCTATAAATCGAGCCTTTTTATTCTCAGGAGCGGCCAGCAGCGCTTCAAGAACAGTGAGTTTCGCACCTTGATCTCCTATGCCACCCCAAAGAATGTTTAAGCCGCCACGAAGCGAGAGAGTTATGGAGGCTTTGCTTGGTAACTCCATTCTTACAACTCGCTTTCGAATTTTCTCTGGCAATGCGTCATAAATGCTCATCGCATCTCGAATAAATCGACGATCTCCAGCGATGATAGGAACTCCCCTGGGTGGTCTCGAACTTTCAACGAAGGTAACCCCGTTCCTATCTCCCAACAGAAACTTTCCGTTTCGGGAAGCGAACGCAATATCCACTTCTCGCACGGTGATCGCTATTTCAACTGTGTGGGGAGGTCTTCTATTTATCTCTACGCCAGCAACTTCTGGGTATGCGCTAAGCGCTCGCGCAACAGAGCCTGCATTAACGCGCGCCAGTTTATCTCCAACTTTAATTCCACTTTTCTTCATAATTTTCTTAGTAGAGAGAGTTTTGGATTCTGCTATTCCAGAGACTTGGATAGTGCGAATCTCAAAAACGCTCGACCAACCGAATAGATACCCCGCTAAAGAAATCACAATTATGGGAATAAGAAGTTTTTTAAGTTTAACGTTCATTGATTGCCGAAATAATCTGTGGCCCTAATGAGGTCACATCCCCTGCTCCCAAAGTAAGAATGATGTCTCCCGTTTGAGCTTTAGCGCTGGCTTCATCAATTGCGCGCATGAGATTTGGTTCGAATATGGCAGATCCACCTTGAGCCTTTATTTCCGCAACAATGGCAGCGCTACTTGCGCCAGGAATTGGCTCCTCGCCAGCGCCATAAATATCAAGCAACACCACTTTATCGGCCGTCCTCAGGGCCTCGGCAAACTCTTGAGAGAAAGCCAAAGTTCGCGAGTATCGATGTGGTTGGAAGATCGCAATGACGCTGCCATCCCCGGCAGCAAGGCGCGCGGTTGCGATAGTTGCTCTAATTTCCGTTGGATGATGGGCGTAGTCGTCGATAACGCGAATGCCTTTTGCCGTTCCGCGCAACTCAAATCTTCGCCCCACTCCGGTGAAAGTTCCTAGAGCTGAAATTGCCTCTTGAGCTGGCGCCTTGAGTACCAACGCCATCGTAAGTGCGCCAGCTGAGTTGAGGGCGTTATGTTCACCTGGGATAGCCAATCTCACCTCACCTAAGGTTCGTCCCTGCCATGTTGCTCGATATACAGATGAATCTGCGGCGGTGTAAAGGTGTGAGATACGTAAATCTGCCAAATCGCTCTGACCATATAAATAGGTCTCCAAACCCAACTGACGCGCCTTAGAGGCAAGCCGCGCGCTACCGGCATCATCTGCACATAGAACTACCCCGCGCTTTACAGTTGTTAAGAGCTCCTCAAATGCGCGATTAATAGCTGCTTCGTCAGCGAAATGATCGACGTGATCTACTTCGACGTTGGTAACTATTGCAAACTCTGGGTGATACTCGATAAAGGAACCATCCGATTCGTCGGCCTCGACAACAAAGTGAACCCCATGTCCATGATGTGAATTTGAACGTGAATCATGCGGCGTGCCGCCAATGGCAAAAGATGGATCCCACCCAAGATTCTGCAACACAATAGTCAACATTGATGTAGTAGTTGTCTTGCCGTGTGTGCCTGCTACTGCAATTGATGTGTAGCCGTCGAGGAGGGTAGCTAGGGCCTGGGCTCGACTTAAAACATGCACCCCCTCTTCTCGTGCGGCCTTTAACTCAAGATTGGATTCTTTGATTGCGCTCGAGATGACAACAGTCTGAGCAGCGCCAATATTTGACGGTTGATGCCCAATATGGATCTTGCCCCCTCTGAGCGACAATGCTTCAAGAGTTGTTGAATTTTTGATATCTGAACCAGATATCTCCATGCCGCGATCAATACAGATTCGCGCGATGCCACTCATTCCCGCGCCGCCGATACCAATGAAGTGAATTGGTGGATTTAAAATTTCCACGAACCTAAGCCGATCGTCTCTGTTTACGTTGACTGGCAAGTTGGAAAATGCTCTTGGCAAGAACCTCTGCCGCTGATTGAGAATTCTGATGAGAAGTACTGACAAATCCTTCTTCTGTAAGCGCAGTTATCGCTGTAATGAGATTATCTCGAGAGAGAGCAGCGTTTTCGATAATGCGTACCCCTCCCCTTCTGCTAAGCGCTTGGGCATTGAGAAGTTGCTCCCCGTTTCCGATTGGCAAGGGGACCAAAAGCGCCGGTAATCCAGAAGCCTCTATCTCGGCACAGGTACCAGCACCGCTCCGCGACAGAACGATATCTGCTGCGAGATAGGCCTGCTCCATCCTCGAAATAAAAGGTAGCGCCTGATAGCCCGGGCGGTTTATTGGTAAAGAATTATCCGGCCCCACAGCATGGAGAATTTGAAAGCCTCGCCCAAGTAATTCATCTACTGACTGGCCGACTACTTCATTTATTTTTGCAGCGCCAAGCGATCCACCGAAAATCAAAATTGTCTTTCGCTCTAAATCGAGCCCAAAGTCACTTCGTGCAGCACGCTTTAACTCTGCTCTCTGCTCTGGACTTAGCTTGGCAATCGAAGAGATTGCTTTACGGATCGGAAGTCCAATTGCGCTCTCTGCGCCCCAATTATCGATTGGAAAGTTGGAGAAAGACCGAGCAGCAATCCTCTTGCCGAATCTATTGCCCAGGCCGGCTAAAGCATTTGCCTCATGAATAAGGAGAGGGGTATTGGTCAATCTTGCCGCGCAATATGCTGGGAGCGCGACATAACCTCCGAAGCCAATAACCACATCGACATTTAATCTGTTAATCAATTTACTCGTCCGCGATATAGCCACAGTCAATCGGGGTATGAAGGTTAAAAGATCGCGGTTGATCTTTCGAGGAAAATCAGTTTTGGGTACGAGTTCGAATTCTGCATCTGCCTCTCTAAGTAACGGCAACTCGGCGCCGCCCGCTGTCGCCAAATAGACGCTCTTGAGCTCATCGAAGGGTGGAGTGAGCGAAATTGCGCGAAGCGCCTCTTCAGTAGCAAATGCAGGCAAGAGATGGCCAGCGCTTCCGCCGCCGGCAAAAAGAACTGTGAGTCGAGAAAGGCTCATCGTCCACGCCACTCTAAGATTTTTGGACGCGAATCAAAGTATCGCTTCGCTTCAGGTTCTCGCCGAGCAACACCAAGAATAAATGCCAGTCCTGCCATTGAAGAGATAAGTGCAGAGCCGCCATACGAGACCAGAGGCAACGGAAGTCCGACGACTGGAAACACTCCGGTAACTGAACCTATATTTATCGAGGCTTGAGCGATGATCCACGTTGTGACGCCAGCAACGGCGTAGCGTGAGAAGGGATCACTTGTTGCAATAGCTGTTTTAACGCCCGCCCAAGCAATCATGAAGAGTGCAGCGAGCACAATTGTCGTTCCTAACAGACCAATCTCCTCGCCGATAACTGCGAAGATAAAATCTGTGTGCGCTTCAGGCCCTAAGTTGCCCCATTTTTGTCTACTGCCGCCAAGGCCCACTCCAAAGAATCCCCCTGAGGCGAGCGCCATGCGTGAGTGCGCAGGTTGCCAACCTAATCCCAAATAATTGGCAGCTGAAAATGGATCAAGAAATGCGGTTAATCGACTTAACAATGTTGGACGTAAGAGGGCCAATCCAATTATTACCGCTAGACATATTCCGCCAATCGCTAAGAGTCGGGAGACCCGCTCGCCTGAGATAAAGAGCATCCCCAGCATGATTAGCGCCAACACCATAACTGTGCCGATATCTTTACCAAGGAGAATTAAGAGTGAGATTGCGCCAAAGCCGCAAAGTAACGCTCCCGTTCCTTGGTTACGCAAAAATTCGCCGCGCTCCAC
>JBIJBY010000028.1:0-13561 GCA_044344975.1 Candidatus Nanopelagicaceae bacterium
GCTGTTCGTTCGGATCTATGCGTGGAGCCAACTTTTATCTGTCCGGCGCTACTGCCGGTTGCAAGGTCAGCGAGCCAACTCTCCTCGGTCTCTCCCGATCTAGCCGAGACCACCGTGCTCCAATTACTCGTTTTTGCAAGTTTCAACGTTGCCAGCGCAGCAAAGAGCGTCCCTGCTTGATTAGGTTTAATTAAAACCGAATTGGCTTCACTCTTTGATAAGCCTTCGCGCAATCTAGTTGATTGCGTGGCATATCGATCATCACCAAGTATCTGAATTCTTGATGTGAGCTCGCGCTGCGCGACCCAACCTGTCTCATCATCTTCAGCTGCACCATCTTCAACGGAGATAATCGGATATTTGTCGAGCCAGGAGCTCCACCGTGCAACAAATTCCTCTGAAGCAAGCGAAATTTCTTGACCACCTTCATGTATCAAATATTTCCCATTACTAAAGAGTTGATTGGCAGCGATATCAAGAGCAATATGCGCTCTCCCTGATAGGCCAACTTCAGAGATTGCATCAGCAACTAGAGCAATCGCCTCTTCATCACTGCCAAGTCGAGCAGTAAGTCCACCTTCATCGGCAACAAGCGCGGTATCAAACCCTTTGGCTGTTAAGTTCTTTCGAACAGCTTCTCGGATATTCCACACCCACTCCAAACCCTCATTAAATGAGCTGGCTCGAGTTGGAATCGCCAAGATATCTTGAATATCAATAGCGCTTCCAGCGTGGGCGCCGCCCGAGAAGATATTGACCATGGGCATGGGCAGCGATGGTTTGCACCCCGCATGTGCAGCAATTACTTCGTAAGGTTCGCAGTTTGCGCGCTTTGCATAGGCCAACCAGGTGGCGATAGAGATCGCGACTGGAATGTGGCCGCCATAACGAGATTGAGTAGCGGTTGAATCAATACTTCGAAGAGTTCGATCGAGTTCGTGAAAGTCATTGCCGGCTATACCAATTAATGACGGAGAAACTTCACGGGTAAAACGATCAATAGTTTTACTAACGCTTTTTCCGTTAAATGCCCCACTGCCATCGCGTAGGAAGAGCGCTTCATGTCCACCAGTGCTCGCTCCCGCCGGAGCGATGGCAATGGCATGGTGCGTTCCAAGATGTACCCGCGCAGCGACCGTTGGATTCCCTCGTGAATCTAAGACTTGCCAGAGGTCAATGCGCGAGATGTCAGTCACGATTAACCCTGTTACAGGACTCCGAATTTTGCAAAGGCTTCACTCGGTGACATTCCCTCTTTAACTGCTTTACGGAAGAGGTTTTCACCAGAATTCTTCTCTTCAACAAAGGCAATAACTTGTGGAATCAATCGGTTTGGAACGACAACGACACCATCAACATCGCCAACAATTAAGTCGCCTGGATTAATCTCAACGCCATCAATTTCACCGGGAACATTATGTGCAACTACTTCGTAGCGGCTATTGATATCAATTGGCCACGTGCCGGAACCAAATACTTTAAATCCGAGTGCGCGCGTTCGTGCTACATCGCGCACAGGCGCATCAGTGAGTGCACCAGCAGCGCCTTTAAACTTACAAGCATTCGAAAGTAGCTCTCCCCAGAGCGCAGATTTATGGCGCCGACCAGAAGGTTTGATGAAGACCTCATCTTTACCGATGGCATCGAGCGCTTTTAACAATCCAACGTACGGAACTTCTGGAGCAACATCGACTGGTTCCAAACGAACTGGGAAGGCGTAACCGAGCATCACACCTTCGCCAGAGATCATGGCGATATCCGAACCAAGAACCTGGTTTCGAAAGCCAAGGTGGTCGAGGCAATCGGAGGTGAGGGCGGCATTAAAGATGGGGCGGAGGGGTTCTAGATCGGGGCGGAGCTGTTGATTGGCAGGAGTTGTCATAGGGAAAGGGTACGGCCTAGCAGACCCTCTAGCAGAGGTTGAGAGAATCGCCATGTGTTTTTCGCCATAAAAATTGACAAGGTCCGCATTATGAACAAACCTTTGTCCTGTAGTTCTGCTACACAAAACCCTCGCAGAGAATGGAATATGGATGCGTAAAAGCACACTTAAATTCCTTGCTGGTCTATTTGCTATCGCACTTCTCGCTGCAGGTTGCTCCTCATCGAGCGACAGCGCGTCCGAAGAGACCGGCTCGGAAGGATCAACTGAAAAAGTTGTTGATCCTGAACTCGAAATCTTTACCTGGTGGGCTGCAGGTGGAGAAGCAGCAGGCCTTGCAGGCTTGGAAGCTGAATTCGCAGCAAACAACCCAGATACCAAGTACATCAATGCGGCAATCTCAGGTGGCGCCGGCGTTAACGCTAAGGCAGTTCTCCAGAGCCGTCTCGATGCAAATGATCCACCAGACTCATTCCAAGCTCACGCAGGTATGGAGCTTGATGGTTACGTCAAGGGTGGACAGCTAGAAGACCTCACCTTCCTCTACAAAGAGCAAGGTTGGGACACAATCTTCCCAGCAGATCTCATCAAGACACTTACCGTTGATGGAAAGATCTACTCAGTTCCAGTGAATATCCACCGTGCAAACGTCATTTGGTGGAATCCTGCAACTGCGCAGAAGGCTGGCATCACTGCCGCCCCAGCAACGCTCGATGATTTCTTCGCAGCTCTCGAGAAGTTCAAGAAGATCGGTATTCCAGGACTAGCACTTGCTGGTAAGGGCGACTGGGCAATTGCTCACCTCCTCGACTGGATGCTCCTTGCAACTCTCGGACCAGATGCATTCGAAGGTCTCTTCAATGGCAACACTTCATGGACTGGTCCAGAAGTTGCAGAAGCGTTGAAGAACTTCCAGAAGGCGCTCTCTTATGGAAATAAGGGTGCAGGAAACCTCGACTGGCCAGATGCTGGCAAGCTCGTAACTTCCGGCAAAGCTGGCTTCTTCATCATGGGTGACTGGGCATCAGCTCAGTGGCAGGCAGATGGTCTGACTCTTGGAACTGATTACACCTGGGCTCCAGCTCCAGGTACCGTCGGTATCTATCAATGGCTATCTGACTCCTTCACACTTCCTGTTGGTGCTAAGCACCGCAATGCAGGTATTGCATGGTTAACAGTCGCTGGCTCAAAGGCCGGACAGGATGCCTTCAATCCAAAGAAGGGTTCAATCCCAGCTCGTACCGATGCTGATACCGCCCTTTATGACGATTACCTCAAGGCTGCTATGGAGCAGTGGAAGACAGACCGCCTCGTCGGTTCAACTGTCCACGGCGTCACTGGCAACAACGCTTTGATGGCTGCATACAACGCAGCAGTTGGTAAGTACTTCAGCGGTGGCGCAAAGGATAACGCGGGCCTCGCTGCAGATCTCCAAGCTGCATACGATGCAGGACAGGCTTAATTCACATTAAGTCTTAAATAATCAGTAAGAGATAGTGAATCTGGTGGGTGGGCGACCGCTCACCAGATTCTCTATTTAGAGTGTTATATAAAGTGAAGGGATATATTTAGAAAATGGCGTTGCAATCAAGTAAGCGAGTCTCCACTTGGATTGGTGGATTCCTGCTTGTTGTTCCGTCCATTGCTGCAGTTGCAGTATTTGTTTATGGCATGATCGCCTGGACGGTCCGAATTTCGATGACCGATCGCATCAGCGCCTCAATAAAAGAGCCAAAATTTGTTGGCCTTCAGAATTACACAAACTTAATTTCAGATACTCGATTTACCCACGCCTTTGAAAATCTCGTGAAATTCACTGTTGTATTTATCGTTGGCACGACCATCGCAGGCTTTATCATGGCGCTACTTTTGGAGAAGGGAATTAAGGGCGAAGGGTTCTTCCGCTCCTTCTATCTCTATCCACTGGCAATCTCCTTTATCGCGATGGGAACAGTGTGGAACTGGCTCCTTAATTCAAATGTCGATGCCGATGCTGGTGGTCTCAATCTTCTGCTACAAAAAGTTGGGTTAGGTTTTCTCCAGAACTCTTGGTATTTATCGGAGAATGGCGCCGCATATGCGCTGGCGCTCCCTGCAATCTGGCAGATGGCTGGCTATGTTCTCGCCCTATTTCTCGCAGGATTCCGGGGCATTCCCGACGATTTACGTGAGGCTGCACGCGTTGATGGCGCCTCCGAATCGAAGATCTATCGCTTTGTAATTTTCCCACAGCTCACTCCAACGCTCTTTACCGTTTTGATTATTCTCGGCCACGTCTCGATGAAGGTCTTCGACTTAATCATTGGTATCAATGGCAAGTCATATGTGACCCAGGTCGTTGCCGTCTACATGTGGGAAGCAACTTTCGATCAGCGAAATTATGCAAAGGGAACGGCAATTGCAGTTGTGCTCCTACTGCTCATTGCACTAATCATCATTCCGTACCTACGTTGGGTCATTAAACAGGAGGAGGAGAACCGATGAGCGCCGAACTACTCGAAAAGAAAGTTACTCCTGCCGCCTCACAGAAACGTAAGCGCTCGGGCAAAGAGCAGTTCTGGTTAATTTTCCGCTACATCTCTCTTACCTTTATCTGGTTCCTTATCGTGATGCCAATTTACGTCTTGGTCGTCAACTCCCTCAAGGGCGTCAAAGATGTTTACCTAGTCAATGCTTTTGATTTACCAAAAGCGCTTGATTTCTCTGCCTGGCCGATTGCCTGGAGCGGTGGCGATTACTTCTCAGCATTTAGTTTGGGCGAATCAATGCTGCGCACCCTCTTCTTCGTGCTCCAGTCATCCATCATCTCAGCGATTATTGGTTCGATTAATGGCTACGTTTTCGCGAAATGGAAATTCCCTGGTTCTAATGTTGTCTTCACGCTCTTCCTCTTTGGCATGTTTATTCCTTATCAAGCAGTCATGATCCCGTTGGTTCAATTTGTTACCAACTTAGGGGTGAATAAGTCGATCTATGTGCTGGTGATGGCGCATGTCATTTATGGAATTCCCATCTGTACGCTGATTTTCCGCAATTACTATGCGAGCATTCCCGATGAATTGATTGAAGCAGGATTGGTAGATAAGGCATCACGAATTCGGATTTATCGCTCCATCATCTTGCCGCTCTCGCTGCCTGCATTTGTTGTCGTCCTCATCTGGCAATTCACCTCAGCGTGGAATGACTTCCTCTTCGCGATCTTCTTGACCGGTGGCTCGCCAAAACTTTCGGTGGCTACGACTGCGCTTAACTTCATCACGGGATCTAGCAATCAAGTTTTCTACGGCTTGAATATGACGGCATCGTTGATCGTGTCGTTGCCAACGCTGATTGTTTATATCTTCCTAGGACGCTACTTCCTTCGTGGATTGCTCAGCGGTTCGCTTAAGGGATAAGTACTGATGCGCCCTTGAGTAAATCTTTGGCACGTTGCACTGCCAGAACTTTCTCATCTTCAACGAGATAGTTCACTTGGGAGATACCAACGACTCGAACTGCCATGATGGTGCCGGCATGTGCAGAGACATTTTTGGGCACTACACCGCCATGTTCCTGGTAGCTGTCAAAGAAGTTTTTTAGAGTTTGTGCAACTAGCTCTCGTTGGCCTGAGAGTTTTATCGCCTTGAGATTGAGATGCGCCGACATGTAGGCCAAATCAAAGACTGGCGCCCCTTGATGGGTCACTTCAAAATCAAGAACCCAAGTACCGCTAGCTCCGTGAAGAATATTCTTCGGACTGAAATCGCCATGAACAGCGCACTCTGTTGATCTCATTAACTCATCAGCTAACTCATTTATCAGTGAAGCAAACTCTGGCCAAGTGTTGGCCATGCCGCCATAGAACGCACCAGCGCGTAAATCAAATAGCCGCTTCTTTCCTGCCGCGATTCGGGGAGGGAGTTCAACTCCGCGAGTCTGGTTGTGCCACGTTGCGAGGACCCTTCCCAACGTGGTGCCAACTTCTGGATCGACTTCACCAGCGAGCATCGCGTAGCGCCAATCGCGCATATCATCCGGGGCAAGTTCAATCGCAATAGCGAGATCTTCGTTACTTCGCGAGATGAGCGCCGGGACATTATTGGGAGTGAGGGCTCGGAAGAGTTCGATGGCATCGGCTTCAGCGAGGATGCGATCGACATCAGCTTCCCATTGGCCAGGAACGCGAAGTTGTGCGAGGGCACGCTTTACCACTGCGCCACTTCCTGGCCATGAGACTTTTGCGGTATCACAAGAGACGCCACCAGATAAAAGCTCTACTGTGAATTGATGGGCACCAAGTAACTTCTCAAGCGTTCTCTCTGTAAAGACTTCGCTCATGAAGCGAGCGCTATCAATTCTGCGATATGCACAACTTTAGTTTTGACACGAGCCTTTCGGAGCGCAGTTTTCAGCTGTCTCGTACAACCTGGATTGACGCTCACTAGATAATCGAGTTCAAGAGCTTTAATGGCGGCAACTTTTGGCGCGATTACCCTCTTGCTATCACGAGAGCGAAGAAGAGAGTAACTTCCCGCTGCACCACAGCATCCTTGCGCGTTAGGGACCTCAACATATTCACCGAGCTGCTGCAAAATCTTTCGTGGTTCCTTAAAGACGCCCATACCATTTCTTAAGTGGCATGAATCTTGGAGGCCGATTCGAATCTGCTTCCCATTTTTAAGAATCGGTGTCAGAGATTTCTCCCACCATTGGGAGAACTCTTGGACGCGTTCTTTGCCGAGTACTGCAGAGAGGTGAGCGGCACAACCGCCAGCAGTAGAGAGAATCGTTCCAGGAAGTTTTTCGCCAAGTTTCTTCGCTAGCTCTTTGCCACCCTCTAAATCGCCATTATGTGCATGGAGCGCACCACAACAGCCTTGCGAGCGATCGATGGAAATCTCTGGCGCTAACTTCGCCACCACTTTGCTCACCTTGGGAAAGAGCCTGCGCTCGAAACAACCAAGTGCCAGATGTACTTGCGTTGCGCCTTTGCGATTACGGGCGATAGGAGCCAACGCGCTCATCAGGTTTACCCGCCATGGCGCCTTAACCATTTGGAAGAGCGCTTTGATAATTAGTGGTCGTTTTCTGCCACGCCAAGTGATATCGCGCCACTCTTCAATGAGCACGCCATACTCCACTCCAGCAGGGCAGACCGGTTCACATGCGCGACAGCCTAAACAGAAGGATGCTTGCTCAGTTGCACCTTCATCAGCAAAGGGCAGTCTTCCATCTTGGAGGGCACGCATGAGAGTAATTCGTCCACGCGGTGAGGATTGCTCTTCACCCGTTAATTGATAGGTAGGGCAAGCGGGAAGGCAGTATCCGCATGAGATGCATCGATCGAGTTTAGATTGAGTGAACTTTCCTGGTTCGCGCTCTTCGTTCATGAGCCCACGCGACCAGGATTGAGAATTCCATCGGGATCAAATACTGATTTGATATTGCGGTGGAGCGCAAGGGAGACATCGCCGAGTTTCTGCTTGAGGTAGGGGAGTTTTGCACTTCCCACGCCATGTTCTCCGGTGATGGTGCCACCAAGATCTAGCGCAAGATTAAAGATATCGGCCAAAGACTTTTCGGCTCGAGCTACTTCTTCTTCATCATCTTTGTTTATAACAATTGTTGGATGAAGGTTGCCATCGCCAGCGTGACCAAAAGTTCCAATCAATAGCGAGTACTTCGCGCCAATAGCTTCAATCGCCTCTGCCGCTCGGCTTAGTTGTGGTCTTGGTACGGAAATATCTTCAAGGATTGATATTGAACCTAGGCGCGCTAACGCGGGAAGAGAGCAACGGCGTGCATAGAGGAGCGCATCTGCTGCAGCGACATCTGGTGCAAGAGTCACACCACGAACTCCGCGCGCTCGGCTCGAAATATCTGCCATTTCTGCGACAGCCTTCTCTACGCTCTCGGCGCCGCCATCATCACCGAAAAGCAAGAGCGCGCCAGCCTCTTTATCGAGACCAAGGTGGGCGAAATCTTCAACAGCTTTAATGCAGGTGTTATCGAGAAATTCGAGCGTTGCCGGCAAAATCCCGCTAGCGACAATTGAATCGACAGCAACCGAGGCTTCAGCGAGGTTATTGAAATATGCCACTCCATATTTAGAGGCTTTAGGACGAGGGCTGAGCACTGTGGTGATTTCCGTGAAGATCGCCAACGTTCCCTCGCTACCGATGAGCAAACGCGTGATGTCATAACCGGCAACATCTTTAACGAGGCGTCCACCTGTTCGAATAACTTCGCCGGTGCCCAACACCGCTTCCAATCCGAGGATGTAATTCTTTGTCGTGCCATATTTCAATCCACGTAAACCACCGGCGCTCGTTGCAACATTGCCGCCTAGGGTGGAGACAGTTTTTGAGCCAGGGTCAGGCACATACATCAGCCCCTCTTTTGCCACGGCATCATCAAGTTGTTGAGTGGATACCCCAGGCTGCACTACCGCCAACATTTCATTTCGAGAGACTTCAAGAATCTGCTTCATCTGCATCATGCTCAATACGATTCCGCCATTAAGTGGAACTGTTGCCGCACAGAGATTGCTCCCTGCGCCCCGAGCGATGATTGGCGTCTTTGTGCTCCGGGCAAACTTCACTAGCTCGCTAACTTCTGCTGTGGAGTGTGGGGAGACAATTACCTCAGGGAGTCCTTTAAATAAAGGTGTGGCATCTCGGCTATACGCCTCACGCGCTGCCGCGTCGTCGAGGACTCGGTCGGCGCCTAAAAGGGAGGCGAGGGCCGACGCCAATTGCGAATCTGCCATTTTCTCCTCCTCTAAAGTAGCCCTAGGCTACTGGGTAACGGTGCGATAGTGAGAGGCTTCCAATCATGGCGCTGAAGGCAGAAGTATTCGATTCCCGTCGGAACGTTCTCGGTGAAGGTCCGACCTCATCAGGTCCGAAGAACAACCACGTGATGTGGGTTGATATCTATGGCAAGGCTGTTCGCTGGCGAGATTTAGCAAGCGGCGAAATTGGGGAGTACCAAACGCCAGAAGATGTTGGATTTGTCATTCCACTCGCTGAGGGCGGCGAGCTGCTCGGCACCGCGCATGGACCGCATGTACGTGATCTCTCTGGAAATTATCGAAAAGCTCCTGGTCGAGTTGAAGCCGATGGTTATTTAGCAAAAAAGAATTTACGGTGGAACGATGCCAAGGTTGCGCCGTGGGGCGATCTCTTCTTGGGCTCCATGACCTACGACTTTGAAACAAATGCTGGCGCGCTCTACCAATTGCGAAAGGGCGGCACACATATCCGCCGCCTCTTTGGTGATGTCACGATTAGTAATGGAATCGATTGGACTGTCGATCAAAAATCTATGTTCTATGTCGATACACCACTTCGTCGAGTAGATAAGTTCGATGTAGATGAGCGTGAAATCAAAAACCGTCGGACCTTTATTAACTTTCCAGATGAGTTTGGTATGCCTGACGGTTTCTGCATGGATGCCAACGACAATCTCTGGGTCGCATTTTGGGAGGGCTCTGCAATTAGATGCTTTGATGGCCAGAGTGGAAAGTTGATTGAACAGATTGATCTACCTGCGCGCAGAATTACCTCTGGCGCTTTTGCTGGAGAAAATCTCGATCAATTAATTATTACTAGTGCACGTGATGATGATGCAGCTGGCGAAGCTCCCGAGGCGGGAATGACTTTTATCGCAACCCCTGGTGTGAAGGGAAAGGTAACTAATTCCTTTACATTTGCCGCCAATTCTGCAGCGGGTGCGAATGCCTGATCTCTACACTTTCGGTGAGGCGATGGCGCTCTTTCTTGCCAGCGATACCGATTCAGTTCTCACTGCGCGCACCTACACGCGAAGCACTGCAGGCGCAGAGGGAAATGTTGCAGTCGGAGTCTCCAGACTTGGGCTATCAGCACATTTCTTCACTTTGATGGGTAACGACCAATTGGGTAGCGCAGTACTCGCCGATTTTGCTGACGAAGGTGTCGATGTTTCAGGAGTGAAGCGGGTCGATAGTTTTAGTAGCGCGATGGTTCGCAATCCCGGCACAACTGTGCCAGTGGAAGCTAGCTATCTGCGAAAGGGCGCCGCTGCATCATTGATGGTTCCTGCAGATTTGGACCAACAAGTTATTGCACAATCTCGCTGGCTGCATGCGACAGGCATTACCTGCGCCATCTCCTCGAGCGCTGCCTCAAGCGTGGGTGCAGCTTTGCAGCATGCGCGAGATTTAGGAACGCTTAAGAGTTTCGATCTCAATATTCGTCGTAAATTGTGGAGCGAGGAAGAGGCGCGGAAAGTACTTGAACCGTTAGCGCGTGATGTCGACCTGTTAATCGGTGGAGAAGATGAGTATTGCGTGGTCTTTGGTACCAGCGATCCGCAGCAGGCGCTCACGATAGCCGCTTCTCGAAATATTGCGCTGGCCATCATGACAAAAGGTCCTGAGCAGTTGAGTTACGCCCTTAATGGAGAGGTTCACCTCGTGCGCCCTCCTCAAGTGAAATCAATTGATCCTGTTGGTTCAGGTGATGCCTTCACAAGTGGAGTGATCTCAGGGTTATTGGGCGGATTGACAGCCGCTGATGCGATCCGACAAGGAACAATCTCCGGTGCCCGGGTAGCAAGTCAATTTGGCGATTGGGCAGGGCTGCCGCGAGGTAAAGGCGGCGTAACTGAGCAGAGTTATATCAATGAAATTTTAGGAAAGGTGAATTGAGAATGGTCACAAGGGAAGATCTCCTTCGAGCTGGCGCAGTCGCAATTGTTCGGATGCCTGATGAAGCGCTTGGCCAGCAGGTCGCAGATCGGATTGTTGCTGCCGGATTAACCACTATCGAAATCACACTTACCAATCCAGGCGCCCTCAATATTATTGAAAAGTTAGCGAAACAAAGCGGAGTTCAAGTAGGCGTTGGGACTGTTGTTGATAGTGCAGATGTAGTTCGCGCTAAGAGCGCAGGAGCTACTTTTATCGTCTCACCAAATACCGATGAAGATGTTATTGGTGAAACCAAGCGCCAAGGCTTGCTCTCACTTCCTGGCGTTGCCACTCCTAGTGAAGTTGCAGCAGCAAAAAAGTATGGTGCAGATATTTTGAAACTCTTCCCTGCCTCAACTTTTGGTCCTGGACATTTAAAAGCGCTGCGCGATCCATTTCCGGGAAATTTCTGGTGCCCCACTGGTGGGTTAAGCGCAGAGAGCGTAGGCGATTGGTTTGCAGCTGGCGCCAATACCGTTGGCGTGGGTGGTCCGCTCATCAAGGGTGGGTTGGATGCAATTGAGGGTAATGTAAAGGCATTCTTAGCAGCAGTAGCCAAGGCGAGGGGTTAATCATGGGAAATAGCGAATGGAAGAGCACTCGGGATCCACAAGGACCAATGAAGCGTGCGATTGCAGCGCTGGCTGCACAAGGGGTCGGCTATGAAGATTTAGATGGATTACCAGAGAGCGGAAAGCGCTTTAGCGATGGCGCGCGCTGGAAGGTAGAGATTCCATCAGTTGAAGGACCTGCAGCGATGCGTGCAGTGATGGATGAAGCGAAGAAGTATTCGCTCGATTTCCATCGCGCTAGCCAAGGCAGCGGAATCATGATGCTTCGCGATGAAGAGATCAAAGAGTATTTGGCTCTTGGCAAAGAGGCGGGCGCAGAGGTCTGTCTCTTCGTTGGACCGCGTTCATCTTGGGATATTGGCCGTGCAACTGTTGGTACTTCAAGTGCGACCGTGCATCCCTCACTTCGCGGAGCTGATCAAGTTCGCTTTGCAATGGAAGATGTTCTCCATGGCGCCGCATTGGGTGTGCGTTCAATTTTGGTTGGCGATGTTGGCTTACTGAAAGTTCTAGGTGAGGCAAAACGCAAGGGAGATTTGCCAAGTGATTTTGTGTTGAAAACTTCAGTGGCGTTGCCATGTAATAACCCAGCAACTGCCGCACTCTATGAAGATTTAGGAGCTTCGACACTTAATCTCACAACCGATCTCTCGCTCGCGCAGATTGCTGCGATTCGCGCACAGGTAGACGTTCCTGTAGATGTTTATGTAGAGGCTGCAGATGATTTTGGTGGAGCGGTCCGACATTATGAAGTTCCTGATTTAGTTCGCGTTGCTGCGCCGATTTATCTCAAATTCACTGTACGAAATGCCCCCGGACTCTATCCATCAGGCGGACATATTCAAGGGCTTGTTGAATCAACAAGTCGCGAGCGAGTACGACGCGCAAGTATTGGTGTGGGAATGCTTAAACGATATGGACTCGCCTAAGAGTTTTACTATCGTTTATTTAGGAATGCGTAGGTTGAGCATGCCGCCGTCGACTGAAATTTCTGTCGCGGTGGTGGAGCCTTGGCGCGGACTAGCTAAGTAAGCAATGGTGCTGGCAACTTCCTCGGACGAGACTAAACGTCCCCAAGGTTGACGCGCTTCAAGGCGCAGACGCTCTGCAGCTGGATCATCAGCCTGACTAAGTAAGCGTTGCACCCACGGGGTATCGGCAGTTCCGGGATTAACGCAATTAACTCGAATTCGATCTTTAATTAAATCGCAGGCCATTGAGAAGGTAAGGGTTCGTACCGCGCCCTTAGAGGCGGCATAGATCGCTCGATTAGGTATCCCAGCTATCGCGGCTACAGAGCAAGTGTTGACGATTGCAGGCACTTTCGACTTCCGAAGTAGTGGAAGCGCAGCTTTCGAGACGCGAGCCAAGCCAAAGACGTTGATATTGAAAACCTTCTGCCAATTTTCTTCGCTCTCGCTCTCAACAGTTCCTGTTGATCCGATTGCAGCGTTATTAATAAGTACATCAATTACGTCGCTTTTTTTCGAGAGCGCTTCAAAGGCTGAGTTCACAGACTCTTGACTGCTTACATCGCAATGAATCCAGTGCGCGAAGCTAGCCAGCTCACCCTCGTTGAGATCCAGTCCAATGATGTTGGCCCCGCGGGCGTGGAGCAGTTGGGCGGTGGCTAAACCAATTCCGGAGGCCGCACCTGTGATGACAGCGGTCAGACCGGCAAAATCCTTATCGATGCGCTCTTCGCTCATACCCATAATCTAATCGCTTCCTCGGAGAGAGGGAAAAGCCTCGAAGAAGGTGCTACATCCGGCAACGCCGAACGGTCCACCTCAGCTCTGATAGCGGCGCCACCGGGGGCGAATTAGGTATCGAGCACCCCCTAGGGGTCGGTAGATTTCGGGTATGGCATCCCAAAGCATTCAGAGCAAGGCGCTGATTTATCCCTTTACTGTCGGTGATAGAACGCAATCAGATCTTCTCGGTGGCAAGGGTGCAAACCTTGCCGAGATGGTTCGGATGGGATTACCCGTACCTCCTGGTTTCACCATCACCACGGAGGCATGTCGTGAATATCTAGCAAGCGAAGAGATGTCCAAGGCGCTACTCGCTGAAGTTGCACAAGCGCTCGCCGACCTTGAGAACGCTCTAGGTAAGAAGTTTGGTGATCCAAGTAATCCGCTTTTGGTATCGGTTCGATCTGGTGCAAAGTTTTCGATGCCGGGAATGATGGAAACCGTACTCAATGTAGGGATGACACCCGAAGTTGCAGAGGGCATCGCGAAAGCCAGCGGCAATCCACGTTTCGCTTGGGACTCCTATCGCCGATTCGTCGACATGTTTGGTCGCATCGTCTGCGATGTTCCGCCGAGTGAATTTCATAAAGTAGAGCATCGCATTCTTGAGAATAAGAAAGTCTCCTCAATTGCAGAGCTT
>JBIJBY010000029.1:0-13512 GCA_044344975.1 Candidatus Nanopelagicaceae bacterium
GCTTTTCCTGAGGGAACCAATGTTGAATTTGTTGAAAAACTAAAAGGAAATGAAGTGCGAATGCGCGTACATGAACGTGGGTCGGGGGAGACAAAATCCTGCGGAACGGGTGTTTGTGCTGTTGCACTTGCGACAACTATTCACCAGAAGAAGAGATTGCCCGCCCAGTGGATTGTCCATGTACCAGGCGGCACATTAAAAGTTGAAATTGATTCGCACTCCAATGCGGTCTTAACTGGTCCCGCTCTGCTGGTGCGCGATCACGAGGTTACTCTGTGAAATCTGAAGAGCTTTTTCAACGCCTACTTCAGGAGAACGAGCAAGCACGTTTGGAATTTGAAAGCGTTTCGCAGAGTGATTTAAGCGAAGAGTTATCGGAACGTAGAGCCCTTAAACGTGTAGCGGGAATCTCAACTGAACTTGAGGATATTTCAGAGGCCGAATATCGCTCGCTTCGACTCGAACGCGTGGTTTTAGTGGGAGTTTGGACTGAAGGGACAGGAGAGCATGCAGAAAACTCTCTCAAAGAATTAGCCGCCCTTGCAGAGACTGCAGGATCCGAAGTGCTTGAGGGACTTATTCAGCGTCGAGATAAACCAGATCCCGCTACCTTTATTGGTTCTGGAAAAGTCAGCGAATTAAAATCAATTGTTGCGGCAACAAAAGCAGATACCGTTATTTGTGACGGTGAACTTTCACCAGGTCAATTGCGCCAACTCGAAGAGCGCGTCAAAGTAAAGGTAGTAGATCGCACTGCGTTAATCCTCGACATCTTCGCCCAGCATGCGAAGAGCCGAGAAGGTAAAGCGCAGGTGGAGCTCGCGCAAATCTCCTACCTATTGCCACGGCTACGTGGTTGGGGTGAATCGCTCTCGCGCCAAGTGGGTGGTCGAGCAGGAGCTGGCGGAGCCGGTGGCGTGGGTATTGGCGGACGTGGCCCTGGTGAGACAAAGATAGAGATTGATCGAAGGCGCATTCGTGATCGGATGGCAAAATTGCGCCGTGAAATTAGCGAGATGAAAGTAGCTCGCGACACGAAGCGACAAGAGCGAGTGCGCCACCGCATTCCATCGGTGGCAATTGCTGGATATACCAACGCAGGAAAGTCTTCACTTCTTAATCGACTTACTGGAGCTGGAGTCCTAGTTGAGAATGCGCTCTTTGCCACATTGGATCCCACCACTCGCCGAGTCGAGGGAAGCGATGGCCGGATCTACACGCTCACCGACACGGTGGGATTTGTCAGTCATCTACCGCACCAATTAGTTGATGCTTTCAAATCCACTCTCGAAGAGGTCTCTGGTGCAGATTTAATTCTCCATTTAGTTGATGGCTCGCATCCAGAACCGCTCGAGCAGGTCCGTGCAGTGCATCAAGTGATTGATGAGATTGGTGGCTCGAAAATTCGAGAATTAATCGTTATCAATAAAGTTGATATCTCGGATCCCCACCGCATTGTTGAATTAGTGAATATGTTGCCAGGAAGTATTCCGATTTCTGCACATACCGGTTTTGGAATTGAAGAGTTAAAGCGAGCAATTGAATCAGCGCTGCCACGACCAGATATTGAAGTAAGCGCCGTGATTCCGTACACAAGAGGAGATTTGCTCCATCAGATTCATGAGCGGGGCGAAATATTTACCGAAGAGCACTTAGCAGATGGCACCCATGTTCGAGCGCTAGTTGATGCGCACCTTGCGTCGGCTCTAGAAAGGTTTAGCGCGTAATTTCTCTAGCGCACAGAGCGTAGAACCGCGGTCACTTTCCCAAGGATCTCAGCGTGATCTCCTGGGATAGGGGAGAAGTTCGGATTTGCTGGAAGCAACCAAATCTTCCCATCTCGACGGGAGAAGGTTTTAACTGTTGCTTCTCCATCGATCATTGCTGCGACTATCTCGCCCTTTTCGCATGTTTTCTGCGCCCGAATCACGACGAAATCTCCATCACAAATTGCTGCATCAATCATTGAATCGCCGACAACTTTGAGCATGAAAAGTTCGCCTTGCCCAACTAGTGATTCAGGTAGTGGGAAAGTTTCTTCAATTGCTTGTTCGGCAAGAATGGGACCGCCTGCTGCGATTCGACCAACAAGGGGCACTACGCGCATTTGATCCATTGGAGCATCACTTTCGCTGCCATCGCGTTGACCTTCTGGCAAGAGAATTTCTAGCGCGCGACCACGAGTGGGGTCGCGACGAATCCAACCCTTCTCTTCTAAGACCTCAAGTTGATATTTCACACTGGAGGGTGAGGAGAGGCCAGCAGCGATGCCGATTTCGCGCATCGACGGGGGATACCCCTGGCTATCGAGGGCGCTTTGAATCACCTCAAGGATCTTCATTTGGCGGGGCGTTAAGCCCTCCTCATTGGCGGGGCCATCGGGGAGCTCTGCCACGTTGATAGCGGCGGCGTCTTTCTCAGAAGGTGTGGGAAGTGAGTTTCTCTTAGCCATATCAGAGAGGGTACGGGTTTTTGGTGAGAATTTCAAACACCTGTTCGAAAAAATGTTGACAGAAGGGGGTGAGCTAGGGTTAAATTCGAACACACGTTCTAATCCGTCAGGGCGTTTGGTTCAGAAGAAAGCGAGAAGAAGCAAGATGAGCACTTCCCCCACGCAGCTCCGTTTAACCACCCGTGGCCGTCTACTCCTGGGCGCCTCAGGCCTGGTCGTTGCCCTCTCGCTCTTCTCTGCCACCACCGCTCTCGGCAGCGCGGCTAAGACAGAGAGCAGCACCACTAGCACCAACTCCGCCAGCGCCTATTACGAGACCATTACCGTCCTTCCAGGGGAGAGCCTCTGGTCGATTGCAGGTCAGGTCGATTCGAAGGCTAATAAAGGCGATCTAGTAGCAGCGATTATCGATCTCAATGGCTTATCAGGTTCGGCGCTTCAGGCTGGGCAGCGCTTACGCGTGCCGGTCGCCAGCAAATAATTTTTTTGCGACACACCGAATTTCTGCTTGCGAACCCTCGACCACTCCTCTACTGTTCCCACTAGATGTAGTAGTAACAACGGTGTAGTTATTCCACAGGTTGTGCCTACTACTCCCCAGGTCCTCCACAGCCTTATCCCCAGGGCGGCGCGATTCTGGTTCGCATGGTGAGGACAACTGAGTAGTAACCGAGCAGCAACTGAGTAGCAACTGAGCAGAAAATCTAGTTTTTCAATTTTAAGGGTTATAAGGGGGTGTCCGGGATGAACTGTCCCTATTGCCGACAGGCCGATAGCCGAGTCGTCGATTCCCGTCCTATCGACGAGGGCAGCTCTATCCGCCGTCGCCGCGAGTGCACCACCTGCGGGAAGCGCTTTACCACGCAAGAGATGGCAGTTCTTTCAGTGATTAAACGGAGCGGGGCAACAGAGCCCTTTAGTCGCGAGAAGGTGATCGCTGGCGTTCGGAAGGCTTGTCAAGGTCGTCCAGTCAATGATGATGATCTTGCGCTCCTTGCGCAACGCGTTGAAGAGAGCCTTCGCGCAACTGGTCAAGCAGAGATTGAAGCGCAAGAGGTGGGCATGGCAATTCTTGCTCCACTACGCGAGCTCGATGAAGTTGCCTATCTTCGATATGCATCGGTCTATCGAAATTTCAATTCACTAGATGATTTTGAGGGAGAGATTGCGCTCCTTCGCGCACTGCCATTTGAAAAGGGCAGCGAAAGTAATGCAAGTAATGCAAGTAATGCAAGCGACGAGAGTCAAGAGAGTCAACAGAGCGAAGAAGTTCGAGAGTTAAGTAATAAGTAAAGAGAGTAAGTAAAGAGAGTTAGCTAAGAGGAGAAAGAGGAAAAGAACATGTCAGACACAGTCGTAAACCGGGCAGGGAGCAAGCGTGGCGCTGGGCTCAAGGCAGAGCGGATCTACACCACCGCCGGAGTTCATCCCTACGATGAGGTGACCTGGGAGCGACGTGATGTCGTGCAGAATAATTGGAAGACTGGTGAAGTTGTTTTCGAACAACGTGGCGTGGAGTTCCCTGACTTCTGGTCAGTAAATGCCTCCACCATCGTCACCACGAAGTACTTCCGTGGCGCGGTTGGATATGAGAATCGCGAGTGGTCGCTTAAGCAAGTGATTGATCGAGTTGTTCTCACCTACACCAAAGCAGGAAAGGAGTTCGGTTACTTTGCAACTGATGCAGATGCCGAAATCTTTGAGCACGAATTAACATGGATGCTCCTGCACCAAGTCTTCTCTTTCAACTCTCCAGTCTGGTTTAACGTAGGTACTGCTGCGCCACAACAGGTCAGCGCCTGCTTCATCCTCTCTGTCGATGACACGATGGATTCAATCCTCAACTGGTACCGCGAAGAGGGAATGATCTTCAAGGGCGGTTCAGGCGCAGGCCTTAACCTCTCTCGCATTCGCTCCTCCAAGGAGCTCCTCAAGTCCGGCGGAACAGCTTCGGGCCCAGTCTCCTTTATGCGCGGCGCTGATGCCTCTGCTGGAACAATCAAATCTGGTGGCGCAACTCGTCGTGCAGCAAAGATGGTTGTTCTCGATGTTGATCATCCAGATATCGAAGAGTTCATCGAAACAAAAGTTGCAGAAGAAGAGAAAATTCGCGTCTTGCGCGATGCAGGCTTCGATATGGATCTTGGTGGAAAAGACATCATCTCGGTCCAATATCAAAATGCAAATAACTCCGTTCGGGTAAGCGATGAATTTATGCGCGCCTACGAAGAAGGAAAAGAGTTTGGCCTTCGCGCTCGCTCAACCGGTGAAATCATCGAGCAGGTCAACTCACGTTCTCTCTTCCGTAAGATGGCAGAGGCAGCATGGGCATGCGCTGATCCAGGAATTCAGTACGACGATACGATTAATGATTGGCATACCAACCCAGAGACCGGTCGCATCAATGCATCGAACCCATGCTCTGAGTACATGTCACTTGATAACTCTTCATGCAACCTCGCCTCATTGAACTTGATGAAGTTCCTTAAGGCTGATGGCTCTTTCGATGCGAAGACTTTCGTTAAAGCGACAGAAATGATTATCACCGCGATGGATATCTCTATCTGCTTCGCAGATTTCCCAACCGAGGCAATTGGTGAGACCACTCGTAAGTATCGCCAACTCGGAATTGGCTTTGCCAATATCGGAGCGCTCTTGATGGCCTCTGGCCTTCCTTATGATAGCGATGGCGGTCGCGCACTTGCTGGTGCGATTACATCCTTGATGACCGGCACCTCCTACCGACGCTCTGCAGAGATTGCAGGAATTGTTGGCGCATACGAGGGCTATGCCCGTAACGCTGCTGCACATACTCGTGTTATGCGTAAGCACGCTGCTGCATCTGTTGCCGCACGATCAGTGACAACGCTCGATCGTGATGTCTGGACAGAGGCAAGTAAGCAGTGGGATGAAGGGTTGAAGATTGGCGAGAAGAATGGCTGGCGTAACGCGCAAGCATCCGTTCTTGCTCCTACCGGAACAATCGGATTGATGATGGATTGCGATACCACTGGTATCGAGCCCGACTTCTCTCTCGTGAAGTTTAAGAAGCTCGTCGGTGGCGGCTCCATGCAGATTGTTAACCAGACAGTCCCTGCAGCGCTTCGTAAACTCGGATATACCGAAGAGACGATTGAGGCAGTAGTCGAATACATCCAAGCAAATGGACATGTGATTGATGCGCCAGGTCTCAAGCCTGAGCACTACGACGTCTTTGATTGCGCGCTCGGTGCACGTTCAATTGCTCCGATGGGCCACGTGCGAATGATGGCTGCCTGCCAACCATTCCTCTCTGGTGCAATTTCTAAGACCGTCAACCTTCCTGAAGAAGCAACTGTTGAAGAGGTTGAAGAGGTCTACTACGAAGGATGGAAGCTTGGCCTTAAGGCGCTGGCTGTCTATCGCGATAATTGCAAAGTTGGCCAACCTCTCTCTGATGGCAAGGCGAAGAAGAAAGATGAGCCAGTTGTCGAGAGCGCAGCGCCGGCACGCGCAACTCGTAAGCGTCTACCAAAGTCGCGCCCATCACGAACCACCTCATTTAATGTTGGTGGCGCAGAGGGCTACATGACTGCAGGTGCATACGATGATGGCGCCCTTGGTGAAGTCTTCTTAAAGCTCGGCAAGCAAGGCTCCACTCTTGCTGGTGTGATGGATGCATTCTCCATCGCAGTCTCCATTGGTCTGCAGTACGGCGTACCACTCGAGACCTATGTACAGAAGTTCACCAATCTTCGCTTCGAGCCAGCAGGCATGACAGATGATGCAGATATTCGCATGGCGCAATCGATGATGGATTACATCTTCCGTCGCCTCGCCCTCGATTATCTTCCTGCCGATGAGCGAGCAGCGCTTGGAATCTTCTCTGCAGCAGAGCGCGCCCGCGCGCTCGATAGCGGAAGTTACGGCGTTGCCGAGACATCAGAGAGCGCACCAGCAATGGATGAGGTGGCGATAGAAACGCCAGCAACACCAGCACCAGTTGCTCCAGTAGCAAAAGCTCAAGATATTGCGATCACTTCAGCGCCAGCAGCGCCTGCTCAAATCGGTTCTTCAACCGAGTTGTTAGAGGCGATGATGGGGCGAAGTGCAGATGCTCCGATGTGTATGACATGTGGCGTCAAGATGCGCGCTGCAGGAGCCTGCTATGTCTGCGAAGGTTGCGGTTCAACCTCAGGATGTAGCTAATCCCTAAGTAAGTGATGAATTCTTTCTCGATAGGGGCCGAGCGCGCGCTTATCAATGGCGAGTTGACCTCGGCCTCCATCGAGATATCCCATGGAATTATCACCAAAGTCATCTCTGCTCCCTCCACATTAGCGGGGGATATCCTTCTTAAAGAGAGCGATGGCGTGCTCTCGCCCGGATTTATCGATCTTCAAATTAACGGCATCGCCGATATCAATTTCTTCGACGCAGATAAAAAAGAGTTAGAGCGCGCGCTCGTAGCGCTCGCACAGAGCGGAGTGACCGCCTGCACCCCCTCCATGATCTCCGCACCGATTGGTGAATTAGTTGCGGCCATAGAGACGTCTGATTGCGGTGAAGGTTCGCCAACAGGAATCGCGCGAACTCGCCATCTTGGCTATCACATCGAGGGTCCCTTTCTTGCAGATGATTTTTCGCGGGCGCATGATGCGCGTTTCTTTCTCGACCCGATTTCGCAACGCCTAGATCCACTTTTAGAAACGGGAAGAGTGTCGATTATTACGCTTGCGCCAGAACGAGCGCACGCACTCGATGCAATTGCCGCGATGCGCGAGGCCGGCGTAATTGCAAGCGCTGGACATTCGGGCGCAACTTTTGAGCAGATGGTAGATGCCGTCGCTGCAGGGCTTTCTATGATCACCCATCTCTTTAATGGCATGGAGAAAAATAAAAACGAAGGGATTATTCGCGCTGCGAGTGAATTGAGAGAGTTAACCGTTGGCTTTATTGCCGATGGAATCCATAATCAGAGCGAGCAGATTAAGTGGGCCTTTGAGACTTTAGGCGATCGATTGGCGCTCGTCACTGATGCGCTCGGCCCGATGTTGGGCGATCAACCTGTTGAGAGAGATGCTCAAGGTAAGGGTGGTGCTTATCGAAAAGATGGCACTCTTGCTGGATCGACTTTCACATTAGATAAAGTGATTGCCCGCGCAGTTGAACTGGGGGCTCCGCTACGGCAGGCCTTACTCAGCGCAACGAGAACTCCCGCTCGCCTCCTGGGACGCGCGGATTTAGGCGAGATAAAGGTGGGAGCGCTTGCTGACCTCACCTTCTTTTCAAATAGTGGAAGTATTCGTACCTGGATAGGTGGAGTGGAGGTGGCCAGGTGAGCATTATGAGTAGTGAGATTAATCAGCAGGCTGTTGCGATTGAAACGACTTTGCACGAACTCACCTCCTCGCGCGCTGACGTACAGAAGTTATTTCAGGGCGCCAGTTCAGTTCTCTTCATGGCCCGTGGCACAAGCGACAATGTCGCCGACTATGGCCAATATTTAATTTCCACCAAAACAGGAGTTTTAGCTTCAAGTGGTAGCCCATCATTAGCAACAGCATTTAATGCGAAAGTAAATCTTGCTGGCCACGTTGTTATTGGCATCAGCCAATCAGGTTCCACTGCCGAGATTGTCGAATCCCTCCAGTGGGCAAAACGCTCAGGTGCGCGCACGCTCGCCTTAACTAATGTTGCTGATAGTCCGCTGACAAAAGAGGCTGATTTAACGCTCCTTACGCATGCCGGTAGTGAACAAGCGGTACCAGCAACGAAGAGCTTCTCGAGCGCAATGGCGGCGATGGCCTGGATCACCTCTGCACTTGATGGCGGAAAGTTAGATGGTGAACTGGCAGAACTTCCAGCGAAGGTCCGTGAAGTACTCAAAACTACTTTTCATTGGAGCGAATTAGAGCGAGCCATTGGCCCTGCACATACCTTGGTAGTTTCAGGGCGCGGCTATGGACAATCTGTCGCCCGTGAAATTGCGTTAAAACTCAAAGAGTGTGCACTTATCAATGCCTCTGGACTCTCCTTTGCCGATCTTCGCCACGGTCCAGTTGCGGTATTTAGCCAAGGTTTTCCGCTTATCTCACTTGGACTTTCCGAGCGCTCGCCACTGCTCTCTGGTCTCCATGATTTGCAGCGCGCAGCTCATCAAGCAGGCGCTCCAATCATCAACATTGGTGGCGTGAGTGCAGCAGGGGTGCCGGTTCATCACCTGCCACTGCCTAATATTTCTGATGAATTACTTCCTATTCTTCAGGTAATTCCAGGGCAGAAACTTGCCGAACGAATTGCTCACTCACGTGGTTTCAATCCCGATCAACCACGCGGTCTTAACAAAGTTACCCAGACAATTTGAGAACGATCTGAGAACGATATGAGTCTGCTATGGCGTTAACACTTGGGATTGATATCGGCGGCACAAAAATTGCGGCAGCTCTGGTGCGCAATGGCGAAATAATTAAGAAGAGTGAGCGCGCCTATCAGCGCCAGAGCGTGATCGATGATTTAGCTACAGCGATTAACGAATTAGATCCAGAACGTGAAGTCGAGAGCGTGGGAATTGCCTGTGCCGGTTTGATTGATTCAGAGCACGGAATGATTACCTTTGCAGGAAATCTTGATTTCGAAAATTTTCCTCTTCGAGACCTGCTGGCGCCACAGATTAATCGGGAGATCTCGTTAACTAATGATGCAAGTGCAGCAGGTTGGGGCGAATTCCGTTACGGCGCAGGGCGAAGTTTTAGCCATATGGCCCTCATCGCTGTGGGCACTGGAATTGGCGGGGCGCTCATTCTTAACCGCTCTCTGCTTCTTGGCGCGCACGGTCTAGGGGCAGAGCTCGGCCACCTCAACGTTCCTGGCGCCACCGAAAAATGTCCCTGCGGATTGATCGGTTGCGTTGAAGCGGTGGCGAGCGGGCGGGCGATGGAGCGGCGTGCGTTAGAAAGTGGATTTGCTTCGACACAAGAGTTGGCTGATGCTGCTCGCGCAGGAAAGGAGCGAGCTTGCGCGCTCTTTGATGAGATGGGTTGGGCGATTGGCGCAATCGCTGGACGTTTAACCAATGTTGTTGATTTACAAGTGCTCGTGATCGGCGGAGGTTTTGGCGCGACTTTTGATCTCTGGGAGAACGGTGCGCAACGGGGCCTCCGCGAAAACATCGTGGTGCCGGCGCTTCGTTCGATTCCTGAATTTAAACGTGCGCAATTAGGTAATGATGCAGGCGTAATCGGGGTTGCAGATTTTGCCTACGGCAAAGTCTGAAGCAACTCCAGTAATTTTCCCCAGTTCTTACCAAATGCCGGATGAAGCGCGAGCGCAGAAACTTCACTTCGTTCGACCCAGCGGACCTCAACCGATTCTTGATTTGCCGCAATCGGATCACACTCTGGGAGAGCTCTGGCAATAACAGTGTGATAGCTCCATCCACCATGTTCTTGGCAACTCTCGGAGAGCACTTCGACCTCTGAAGTAGAAATTCCGATCTCTTCATGGGCTTCGCGCAGCGCAGCCTCTAAATAACTTTCGTGCGAATCGCGCGCACCACCAGGGATACCCCAGGTATCGCCGTTATGGACCCACGGCGCTCGATGCTGGAGTAAAACCTGAGATTCGCGGAGCAGAAGTAGACCTGCGGCGCCGTATAGGCCCCAATGTTTGCTCCCACAGTTGCAGTCGAGCCAACCATCACCATCGCGCGGGGCCATGGCTATTGGTACCACAGCGGACTCGAGGATGCAGGTTTTCCCGATTGGAATTGTCTGCACAATTTCTCAGGCGCAGAACGCGTTGGTGAAATCTCCCCTTCTACTCTCTCGACCGTGAAAATCAAATCCATCGTAGGTTTGCTCTGTGCACTTGTCTTGAGTGGGTGTACATCTCACAGCGGTAGGCAAGGCGGTAGCGCAGTACCTAGCGAACTAGGGCCAACGGGAGTGATCGCTGAACCAAGTGTGCAGGCGCGAGAGAGCTATCTCATCCCACCGGAAATTCCACCCTCTCTCCTCACTTATATTTTTACGCGTGAGGCAACGAGAGCAAAAAAAGGGGAAATTCTCTCAATTTCTGTGCTGGATTCTGGTGAAGAGAGTTGGACGCTTGAAATCATGCGCGAATTTTTACCCGATGAAACAAGAACAGATGTGCATCGCTTTACTGCAAGAGGGAAGAGATGGCGCGAACTGTAAAACGCAATTCGATACTTCGTCGCTATCTCCATTTTGCTGGCGCATTCCTATCAATTATTTTCATAACTTTCGTTGGCAAGAGCGCGCTTCCGAATGCGCACGCTTCCGGATGTGCGAAAACGTGTGTGAGCGTTGTCCGCGAGGGTGGCGAGTTGGTGATTACTGCCCGTCGCGATCCCCTTCGACGTGCAGCGAAAGTGCAAAGCTCGCCAACACCGGCCCTAACTCCAACTCCAACCCGGACCCCAACACTTTCCAAAAGCGCAGCGTCATCTCAGCGAGGAATAAGTAAAACGCCACTCCGGAAACGAACCCCCCGCCCTTCGCTCTCCGATCAGATTCGTGAACTACTTCCATCAGGCTCTTTTACGCTCTGGCCGAGAGCGGGCGCGGTTATTCATGAACCGCTATTGATCCATGCGCAGGGGTGCGCACCATTTCGAAAAACGCTGCCGATTCTTGATACCTCAATTCTTTTGGAGTTAACACCAACCCTTGAATGGAATTGGGGTGATGGCAGCTCAGAGAGCTGGCGGGGCGCCGCTCAGCGGGGCGCTCATATCTACCGGCAAGCGGGCCGATATTCGATTGTGATGCGCTGCCATTGGAGCGGGGCGTATCGCACCCCAGAGAGCGGATGGGCGTCGATTCCCACCGGTATCACTTCTTCCTCAGTGCAGAGCGTCGAGCTCTTTCGCGCGCAGGTTTTCTTCACGGAGTGAACTCATCCACAAGAGCTACTTCTCAGCGTCTGAAAGGTCGCATCTGCCAAGCACCCTTCGGGATATGAAAATAATTTCAACACCTACCGAATTAATTACTGCAGTGCCTTTCCTTCTTGATGGTCAACCAGAAAATGCACTTGTTTTCATTGCGCTTCGCGATGGAGCTGTTCTGTCAGCGCATTGCGCGCAAATACCTGAGGCGAAAGAGTTTGATGGCGGTGAAGAGCTCTTCGCAGATCTGCGGGCTTGCGCACCAGAGCAATTACTCCTCCTTGCCTATCTGCCGACAACGTACGAACAGGAGCGGAGCGAACACCTTTGTAGCGCAGTGCAGAAACTTGCTCAAAAGATTGCCCCAGTAAAGGATTTTCTCGTTATCCAACGCGGGCGTTGGCGCTCTTTTCTCTGCCGAGATGAAAGTTGCTGCGATCAAAGTGGGCAAGAGTTGCCCGACATTCAATCGAGTGCGATTGCAGCGGAGCATGTTTTTCAGGGTTTATTGATGCCCGCGATCTCTCGCCCAGAAGTTCCACTACTCAGTGAAGATGGCACCATTTCACTCACGCTTCTTGCCTCGGCAGAGCGTGAATTTGCGTGCTCTGAGCCGGCGCTCCGTTCGAAACGCGGGGTGGTCACGCTTCTGCGTTTGATCTCCGCTTTCACCATCAGCAAAAGTATCGATGATCTTCGCTTGGCTGCAGAGGCGCTCATAGCTTTTACCGACATTCATGTTCGTGATTTTGCCATCGGATCCCATGGCGATGAGAACTTGCAACTTCATCTTGCGCTATGGCAGGAGTTGCTCGATGTTGCACCTCAGGGGTGTCGCGCACCGGTTGCCACGGTGCTCTCGCTCTTGCGCTACGAAGATGGCGATAGCGAAGGAGCGCGAGCCACTCTCGAATTAGCGCTCTGTGATGATCCGCATTACTCACTTGCACATCTTTTGCAGAAAACCTTCGCTGCAGGGTGGCCGCCGGAAGCCTTCACCACAATGCGTCATGAGCTCCATCCGAAGCTACGCGCTGAACTGCTCGGATAACAGAGCATTGGACATTTAGCTGACTTTTCCCTATCTTTTTACCTAGGTCATGAGTTCCAGTTTCAAGCCCCGGCTAACTGGACGGCAACCCTCCACCGCGGTGGGGTGCTCCGGGTGAAGACCAGGTCGTTGCGAAAGTCGTAGCGACAAGCGCGGGTATCTCACCGATTATCGGTAATACCCCCTTATAGAAAGTTATGAAGGGATATTGAGTCATGTCAGCTAACTGGTCATTTGATACGCAACAAATTCACGCAGGGCAAGTTCCTGATCCAACAACAGGTGCGCGTGCTTTGCCGATTTATCAGACAACTGCCTACCAATTCCGCGACACAACGCATGCAGCAAACCTCTTTGGTTTAGCAGAGCTCGGAAATATCTACACCCGCATCATGAACCCAACACAGGACACCGTTGAGCAACGCCTTGCCGCGCTCGAAGGCGGCGTCGCAGCGCTTCTTGTTGCATCAGGTTCTGCTGCAACTTTCTATGCCATCTTGAATGTGGCTGAAGCTGGCGACCATATCGTCTCCTCACCATCGCTCTATGGCGGCACCTATAACCTCTTCCACTACACCTTGCCCAAGTTCGGTGTCGAGGTCACATTCGTGGAGAATCCAGAAGATCCAGAATCCTGGAAGAAGGCAATCCGCCCCAATACCAAGGCATTTTTTGGCGAGACGATTGCCAATCCAAAGAATGATCTTTTAGATATCGCAGCGGTAGCAAAGGTGGCCCACGATGCAGGCGTCCCACTTATCGTGGATAACACCGTTGCAACGCCCTATCTCATCAAGCCGATTGAGCATGGCGCTGATGTAGTTGTGCACTCTGCAACAAAGTTCCTCTCCGGCCATGGCAACTCTGTTGTTGGCGCGATTATCGATGCCGGCAAGTTCGATTATGCAAAGCATCCAGATCGCTTTAAGAACTTCAATGAGCCAGACCCGAGCTATCACGGTCTTGTTTATGCAGTGAACCTAGGTGTTGGTTCGCCATTTGGCGCAAACCTCTCCTACATCTTCAAGATTCGCTTAACGCTCCTTCGCGATACCGGAGCTGCAGTGAGTCCATTTAACGCCTGGCTACTCTCGATTGGTCTTGAGACGTTGAGTC
>JBIJBY010000115.1:0-3817 GCA_044344975.1 Candidatus Nanopelagicaceae bacterium
TTCTACATGTCGCACGGACAGTTGTCCGTCGCGCGGAGCGCTGCACTTGGGCCGCTATCCATGCATTTGGTGCAGGAGTGAATCCACTAACAGCGAAGTACCTCAATCGATTATCTGATTTACTCTTTGTCTTGGCTCGTTATGAGAATAAGAGCGTCGGCGATGAGCTCTGGGTTCCTGGAGCTAATCGCTAGAGGTTCTTATTTTTCTTTTAGTACAGCGCGAGCAATTGAAAGTTCCTCTGGGAATACGAGCAACGCAATACCATCTTTAGCTGTCACGAGATTTGCCTTGATGTTGGCATCAATCAATTTCTTTCGCGCAAGCTCCCCTTCGACATAATTTGTCGGCTTTGCAACAGGAACAAGAAGCCCGTATTCATCGCTATTGCCGCTCTGCGCAGGGCGAGCGACATGAGATTTTCCACGCGAGAAGGTCCAGCGCAGGAGTGGAATTAAAAGCAAGAGCGCAAAGAATCCACCAAAGGCCTGGAGAAAGAGCTGATTATTGATACCGCCGAGCATCCTCAGAGGATAGTTGAGAGTAGGTCAGCTCGCAGCGAGAGAGGGATTGCTAGTAGGAGTGGGTGCAAGTGTGGGCGTGAGCGTAGGCGTAGGCGTAGGCGTTGGCACCAACTCAGGGTTGGGGGTAAATCTATTGCTTGGAATTTTTCCGGTTACCTGATCATTTCTGCAGAATGCTCTCATATTAAGGATTTCGGCGTAATCTTCAACAGGTTCTTTACTGACGAGAATAATGGTCTTCACCTCTCGAGCCTTACTACCTTTGGCGAGAGTTTGGAGATTTCCTAAAACATCTGCATATCTGCCAATCACAATCGATTGCACCTCCCACCATTTACATTTTTCTGCAGAGGCTACATAAATGACTGCACAGACTTGCTTATCGCATGCTCTTATCTCACTGAGTAGCGTGGTTTTGGCGCTTAGAACTCCAACCAACTCCTTCTCACTCTTTGGTGTAGAGATGTAGACATTGTCTGCTTTTTTAAATCCTCTGGGTGGCCACTTTGGCGATGGCGATGGTAAAGGTTTAGAAATTTTCCGTGGTTTCTTAACGACTTTCTTTTTAACTGGCTTCTTCTTAACTGGCTTCTTCTTAACCTCACTCTTCTTTGTTGCTTTAGGAGTGGGCTTGCTCTCAGCAGTTGCATGAATAGCAAAACCAGTATTTGTAGAAGAGAGTAATAACGTTAGCGCAAGAATTACTCCAACTCTTTTTGATGAGGCTTTAGGGGCGATATTCACGAGCGTTCCCATCGGAAAGTTTTTAAAGCTATGAAAAAGCCAGCGACTAGCCACGCGGTAAGAATGATTGCAGTTTTACCGTGCTCCCAACTCTGTGCCACCTCTTGGGTAGCAAAGGAATCAGGCAGAAAGACCGATCGCATTCCCTGCGTCAGCCATTTGAGTGGAAATAGCGCAGCAAAATTTTGCATCCACGTTGGCAGTTGCGTGAAAACGAAGAAAACGCCGCTAAAGAACTGCAAGATGATGACAATTGGTGAAACTACGGCAGATGCACCACGTCCACTCTTTGGCACGACCGAGAAGGCAATGCCGAGAATGGTGGAACTGGCGATACCTAAGAGCATCACCCAAATAAATGTCAGCCATCGCTCAGGGGTAGATGGGAGATTGATGCCGTAGAGCGCAACGCCAAAGGCAAGTAATAGCGCTACCTGCACAATCATGCTGACAAAGACCAGGATGATTTTTCCGATGAAATATGAGGCGGTTGGCGCTGGCGTGCCACGAAGGCGCTTGAGCGTGCCATCATCGCGTTCCATTGGGATAGTTATAGCTAATTGTTGAAAGCCTGTATTCACCAGCCCAGATGCAATCATTCCGGCGACAAAATATTGACTAAATGTTACATCTGGCGCGATCTCGTCTTTAAACACGGCGCCAAAAATTAATAGCAATAAAATCGGGAAGAGCAAGGTAAAGACAACGCTCTCCCGTTGGCGCATAAACTGTTTAATCTCTAATACGCCGCGCGCCAAGCCAATGGCGAGCACGCCAGGTTGTTTGCTCACTCGCCCCCACCAATCATCTGTAAATAAATCTCCTCAAGGCTCGGTCTGCTGATAGAGAGCTCAGGTATTTCGCCAGTGATCCGCGCAGCTAACTTCCGGAGAAGCTCGGTAGGTGTATCGGTCAACTCTTGATGAAGGGCGCCATCTTCTCGCCAACGCACATTTACCCTCTCGCGATCTCTTCCTCCTAATCGTTCCGGGGGAGCGCAGTCGATAATTACACCGTTGTTCATAACAGCTACGCGATCAGCAAGCGCTTCTGCCTCATCAAGATAATGCGTGCTCATCAAAATAGTTGTTCCCTCGCTGCGCAGAGTGCGAATCAACTCCCAGAATGAACGTCTGGCTTCAGGATCAAATCCTGTTGTTGGCTCGTCAAGAAAGAGCAACTCTGGATTTCCGATAATTCCCAGCGCCACATCTAAGCGGCGTCGCTGACCGCCAGAGAGATGTTCACCTCGAGCGTTCCGCTTCTCCTCTAAACCGACAGAGGCAATTACCTCATCGACATTCCGTGGGTTGGAGTAATACTGCGCAAAGTGGGTAAGAATTTCTGCGACTGAGAGATCAGCTCCATCTTTGGTCGATTGCAAGACGATGCCCACTCGGTTCCGCCAGATCGGAAGATTGGTAGTTGCTGGATCTTCACCAAGCACTCTGAGTTCGCCGCCATCGCGAGAGCGGTATCCCTCGAGTATTTCAATTGTGCTGGTTTTACCCGCGCCATTGGGCCCCAAGAGCGCAAAAATCTCGCCCGTACGCACCTCTAGGTCAATTCCACGCACAGCGTCGAGCACGCTTTTGCCGGAGCGGTATGACTTGCGTAAGCCGCGCACCTCAATTGCATTACTCATGCCAATATCCTGCCGTAGAACCCTGAGAAAGCGGAAAAACCGCCGGGTGTGAGCGTTTACATGAGAATTACCTGCGATTTACTGCGAAAATAGCGGGGTGAGCCCACGAAAGAACTACCGTTCAAAAGATTCTCGCTCTGGCGATGACCAGGCGAGTGAGCGGGGTGCCCGCCCTTCCAATGAATGGGAAGAGGATGGTTTTACCGTTCGCGCTCTCACAGGTGCTGGCTCTACCAAACTCTATCGCTGCCCTGGGTGTGATCATGAGATTCGGATGGCAACGCCGCACATCGTTTCCTGGCCAATAGAGGATCCGGAGAATCGTCGCCACTGGCATACCCCATGTTGGAATTCGCGTGGCAAACGCGGACCAAAAGTTGAACGTACACGGAATGCTCCGCGTTATTAAATCTAAGTAAGAACTATCAGCAAGTTACCGCTTTTTATATCCACTTGGACATTTTGGCGAGGTGCCAGTGACTTTCTTAATCGCTTTTCCTTTTATACAGGAGATACTCTTTTTCGCAGGCGAAATCTTTGCTCCGACTTTCGGCTTAGCTACTGTCTCCGTAATTTTCTTCTCTTGAGTGAGTTTCACTTTAATCACCGGAGAAGAGAAAGTGAAGTTCTGCGCAGAGAGGAATAACCACTCTCGCTTTGCATCTTCTCGAACACTTTCAGTGGCAATGGTCTGTTCTTGCCCATCGGATCCAATAACGGAGATTGAGGCTTGAAATGGCGCATCAGTAAATCCATAGACACAGCGCGCTGTTTCAGAGCGAATGGCTAGATCATAAGTTCCACGAGTGAGCGTTACTCCATCGGCTAGGTGATGCAATCCAGCAACCTTGTAATTGAGCGTGCCATCTTTAAATTCCGGTGCCCCATTTTCATAAATGAGAGC
>JBIJBY010000030.1:0-13248 GCA_044344975.1 Candidatus Nanopelagicaceae bacterium
GCTACGAGCTCGGAGACCTTCGGCGCATCCACGAAGCGCTGCCGCGCGAGCCATCGCGTTTTCACTCCAAGCTTTCTGTGCAGTGCGAGCGCGGAGCACTCGCTCCGCAACTTCAGGCGCAGTAAGCGCCGGTACCTCCAAAACGATATCGCTTGGCTTCTGTGGGCTGGTGCTGGTGATTACTCTCGTTGCGCTCATGAGAGGAGATTAGCCAAGTTCTGCCAGAGAGATAAACTTGAACTGAGTCAAGAGAGCTGGGGGTCGCTGGAGATGACATTCGATAGCGCAAAACCTGTCACGACCTCGTATGACCTGCCCGTTACCGAGCCACTTCGTGAATTAATGAGAAGAGGGTGGGGCGCACCACAGAGCGACTCTGCAGTTCCGGCCGAGAGCGCACCATGGGCTGCTGCTCGACGAACCAAACTCAGCGCACTCTTTCCTGGTTTGCGGCTACTAATTCCTGCTGGGCAATTCAAAGTGCGAAACAATGATTGTGACTACGCCTTTAGAGCTAACTCCGCTTTTATCCATCTAACTGGAATGGTTGTTGGTGACATCGTTCCGGAATCAATTCTCCTATTCGAACCAACACGGACAGGGCATGACGTTTCGCTTTTTGTTCATCCCAAGAACGATCGTAATCTCGAAACCTTCTACAGAGACCGTCGACATGGTGAATTCTGGGTTGGTAGATATCCAGCGCTAGCAGAGCTCAAGAATAAGTATCAAATTAGCGCTCGAAATATCAAAGAGCTCGATGAGTTCCTGCTCACTACCAAGGAAACTTTGATTCATCGAGGCGAGGATGAAAAACTTGATAACACCATTCCTGCGCATGAAAAAGATAACGAATTAACCGTTGCGCTCTCTGAACTTCGCTTGATCAAAGACGAATATGAAATTGCGCAAATGCGGAGCGCAGTTAATGCAACTATCCGGGGTTTCACTGATGTGGTGAAGTCACTTCCAGAAGCGATGGATAATCCCCGTGGTGAGCGAGTTATCGATGGGACTTTTTATCGACGAGCGCGGATCGATGGAAATGAGTTGGGATATAACACAATCGCCGCTGCAGGTGCGCATGCTTGTGTCCTTCACTGGATTCGTAATGATGGACCAGCGCTCTCTGGAGATTTACTTCTGCTCGACGCAGGAGTTGAAGTTGAGAGCCATTACACCGCAGATATCACGCGCACAATTCCTATCAATGGAAAATTCACTACTCCACAACGTGAAATCTACAATCTAGTCCTTGCTGCACAAGAAGCAGGAATTCAAGCAGTTAAACCAGGTGCTAAGTATCGCGATATCAATAATGCATGTATGAAAGTCCTCGCCGAAGGTTTAGTGAAACTAGGAGTACTTACAGTAAGCGCCGAAGAATCACTTGATCCAAATGTTGGTCTTCATCGACGATGGAGCGTCCACGCATCAGGGCACATGTTAGGAATTGATGTACACGACTGCGCTAAAGCGCGTGGAGAGCAATATCTTGATGGCGAATTAGCTGTCGGCCATGTGCTGACTGTTGAACCGGGTCTTTACATACAACCTGACGATCTCCTCTTTCCGGAGGAGTATCGAGGAATTGGTGTGCGAATTGAAGATGATGTTCTTGTTACAGAAAATGGGGTAGAAGTGCTTAGCCGCGAACTTCCACGCGATCCTGATTCACTTGAAGCGTGGATTCGCTCGGTACAGGGCATGGAGCCCCATCACAACAATTAGTCTTCATGTGACAGTGCGGACATAGCCAGCGCGTCGCAACAGGATCATATGCAACCCCACAGAAATCACAGGGCATCTGATTATTTGCGCTCACATCTATATGTTAGCCAGCCAGCGCCCGGCCAAGGCCTGCAGCGAGGATTCCAAGGATTAGTGTCGCAAAAACATTTCCAAGGAAACGGCGAGGGTGTCGCAAGTCCTTATTTAAGTCGAGCGCAAAGGCAGACCACGTTGTAAATGCGCCAGCGAATCCAATACCAACAAGCGCCCAGGTTTCGGAGGAAGCTTTCGAGATCAAACCAAGAAGGAAGGAGCCTGAGATGTTTACAAGCAAGATTCCGCCCGGGAAAGCGAGGCGACGACGAAACTGGTGATCGAGGTAATAACGAAGTGGCGCACCAAAAAAGGCGCCAAGTGCAATTAACAACGGAGTGCTCATGCGGCACCCGCTCGAATTACTCGGATTATTGCCAACGAGAGAACAAGTGATGCGATTATATAAAGACCTGCCTGTGCGATTGTGAGGTCATAGAGCAAGAGTGCAAATGCGGAGTAAGTAGTAAAGCCGCCAGAAAATCCAGGAATCCAAAAAAGCTTCTGTTCGGTAGTAAGCGAGAGACGATAAGTTCCTATCGCGGCAAGAGCAACGCCAAAGAGATTAACAATGAAGGTTGCAAGTGCAACGTCGACGAATACTTCATCTACGCCGTAGCGAGAGAGCGCTCCAACGACTCCACCAACTCCTACCAAGAGGAGGTGGCGAGGGTGGAGCTGCTCCACTTAGGAAATATCCTCGCGTTTACGAATCTTTGAGCCGAGCCAACGAACTGGATCGTATTTCACATCAACAACGCGCTCCTTCATAGGAATGATTGCATTGTCTGTAATTCGAATGTGCTCTGGACAAACTTCGGTACAGCATTTCGTAATATTGCACATTCCAAGTCCGTGGTTCTCTTGCGCAGTTTGCTTCCGGTTTCGCAATGTATCTAGAGGATGCATATCTAATTCAGCGATACGAATGAAGAATCGTGGACCAGCAAAGGATTTCTTATTCTCTTCGTGATCGCGGACAACGTGGCATACATCTTGGCAAAGGAAGCATTCAATGCACTTGCGAAATTCTTGTGAACGCTCGACATCTATCTGCTCCATACGAGCCTCGCCTGGGGCGAGATTCTTTGGATGCTCATATGCAGGAACTTCCATCGCTTTTTTATAGTTAAATGAAACATCGGTAACCAAATCTTTGATCACTGGGAAAGCTCGCAGTGGCGTCACTGTGATGGTTTCGTCCTCACCAAATGATGCAACTTGTGTCATACATGCAAGGCGTGGCTTTCCATTAATCTCCATTGAACAGGAGCCGCACTTACCTGCCTTGCAATTCCAACGGACCGCTAAATCACCCATCTGTGTCGCTTGAACACGGTGAATTACATCGAGGACAACTTCCCCCTCGTTAGCTTCAACAACAACATCTTTGAGTCCACCGTCGGTGGAATCCCCACGCCAAATCCGAAGTTTTATATTGCGTGCCATTAGTTGGAACCGCCTTTCGCAACTTCTTCTGGTGTCATGTATTTCTCCAGCTCGTGAACATCAAAGAGTTCAAACAATTCTTTCGGCATTGGAGGTAGCGCTTGCGCTCGAACATTTACCTTCTCGCCATCAAATGATGAGATGTGGTTAACCTGACGCCACTTGCTATTCATGCTTGGGAAATCATCACGTGTATGTCCACCGCGCGACTCTTCACGTGCATCTGCAGATTTCGCTGTTGATTCTGCGACTAACAACATGTTGTCTAGATCAAAAGCTAAATGGAATCCTGGATTGAATTTACGTCCACCAGAGACCGCAACGTTTGCACTGCGCTTTCTGATATCTGCGATTTTTGCAATCGCTTCCTTCAGTTCGCTTCCAGTACGAATAATTCCAACAAGGTTATGGGTGACCTCTTGAAGTTCAGCATGTAGCGAGTATGAGTTCTCTCCACCTTGTCGATTAAATGGAGCTTGAATCTTTGCAGCAGCTGCCTGAATTGTTTCATTGCTTGCTGGATTTACACCGTTTTTCTTTACATACTCAACCGCGCCCATGCCTGCGCGACGACCGAATACCAATAGATCTGAAAGTGAGTTTCCACCGAGACGGTTTGAGCCATGCATTCCACCAGCAACTTCACCCGCAGCAAATAAGCCTGGGACTCCTACCGCGGAGGCAGTATCAGGTTCTACTTCAACACCGCCCATTACATAGTGACATGTTGGGCCAACTTCCATCGGCTCCTTGGTGATATCCACGCCTGCTAATTCATAGAACTGGTGCCACATAGATGGAAGACGCTTCTTAATTAACTCTGCCGGCAACCGCTTAGAAACATCGAGGAACACCCCACCGTGCTCAGTTCCACGGCCAGCCTTGACCTCGCTATTGATTGCGCGTGCAACCTCATCGCGGGGAAGAAGTTCCGGTGGACGCCGGTTGTTGTCCTGATCTTCGTACCAACGATCTGCTTCAGCTTCATTATCAGCGTACTTATCTTTGAAAACATCTGGGATGTATTTGAACATGAAACGCTCACCAAGGTTATTGGTGAGAATTCCACCTTCACCACGAACTGATTCAGTCACCAAGATTCCTCGAACAGATGGAGGCCACACCATTCCAGTTGGATGAAATTGTAAGAACTCCATATCAACAAGATTTGCACCGGCTTTGAGCGCTAGTGCATGTCCGTCGCCAGTACCTTCCCATGAGTTAGAAGTAATTTTGAAAGTCTTTCCAACTCCACCAGTTGCGATGACTACTGCAGGGGCTTCAAACAAAACCTCTTCGCCAGTTCCGCGCCAATAACCATATGCACCGGAAATTTTTCCATTCTCTTTAAGAATTTCGGTGATTGTTAATTCTGCGAAGACTTTTATTCCGCTCTCCATATCGCCAGTTTCGCGGCCATCCTTTTGTTGCAGCTGGACAATTTTCTGCTGCATTGTGCGGATAAGTTCTAGACCCGTGCGATCACCAACGTGCGCAAGGCGTGGGTATTCATGCCCACCGAAATTACGTTGTGAGATCTTTCCTTCTTTAGTGCGGTCAAAAAGCGCTCCCCATACTTCAAGCTCCCAAATGCGATCTGGTGACTCTTTCGCATGAAGCTCTGCCATGCGATAGTGGTTGAGGAACTTTCCACCACGCATTGTGTCGCGGAAGTGAACCATCCAATTGTCATTGTCATTCACATTTCCCATAGACGCGGCAGCGCCACCTTCAGCCATAACTGTGTGCGCCTTGCCAAATAGGGATTTACAGATGATTGCTACCCGAAGCCCAGATTCGCGAGCCTCTACAGCAGCACGTAATCCAGCGCCACCGGCGCCAATCACGAGGACATCGTATTTATGGCGTTCTAGTGTCTCTAGTGTCATGGTCGATTTTCCTTTTAGAAGAAGTAGAAGTTAGTCCATGCGCCAGATGAAACTTGGCGAACATAGATATCGGCGAATGCAACAGCTGCTAGAGATAGCCAAGCAAAACGTTGATGGGAATGATTGAGTACGGATACCCATGACCACATCTTGTAACGTACAGGATGCTTTGAAAAATTCTTCAAGCGTCCACCAATCGTGTGGCGGCAGGAGTGACATGACAACGAGTACATCCACAACATAAATGCGCTCGTTGTTAAGACAAGTGAACCAACGCTCATATGACCCCAGTCGCCTTGCGCATTTCTGTACGAGATTACGGCGTCATAAGTAAGAATTACGTTGAGCACTAGGCCTGCATAAAAGAAATAACGATGTGAGTTTTGAATTATTAATGGAAATCTAGTTTCCCCTGTGTACTTCTTGTGTGGCTCCGCTACTGCACATGCTGGGGGAGACATCCAAAATGAGCGGTAGTAAGACTTTCGGTAGTAGTAGCAGGTCATTCGGAAACCCAGAGGAAAGATCAAAATAATTAGCGCGGGCGATAAAGCAAAATTGAAAATGCTTGAACTTACCGGTGTGAAGTTTGCAATCGTTGCACCAGGGTCACAACTGTCAGATAAGCACGGAGAGTAGAAGGGTGAGATTAGGTGACTCTCTTTTACAAAGTAAAACTTATTCTCGAATGCTCGAAAGGTTGCATAGATGACAAATGAGATTAAGACGCTAAATGTTAGTAATGGTTGTATCCACCACTTATCTGTTCGCAGTGTGCGCTCTGCGATTTTGGCGCGTGTTGGTGAAAAAACACCTGACATTGACAACTCCCCTGGGTTAAAAACAACTGGGAATAGTCTCCTCTTTTGCTGGAAATGTGGCTAGGTATATCGAGGCTTGCGAAGTATGAACTCAGCCACAAAACCTAAGAGGCCCTGGCTAAGAAAAATGGCGGAGGGCGTGGGATTTGAACCCACGAAACTTTCGTTTGCCGGTTTTCAAGACCGGTGCACTCGGCCGCTATGCGAGCCCTCCACCGGAAAATCTACCCGATAGCGCAGGGCTCCAGCCAATTCTCCCCCTACTGGAAAGCCCACCCGCCATCGCAAAGGAGCGATTGCCCGGTGATAAAGGATGCATCTGGGCTAACGAGGAAGGAGACCAAGTTGGCGATATCGACTGGCATACCTAACCTTTTGAGGGATTGTGAATCCAGAATCATCCGGTGCAGCGCCGCAACATCTCCATATGCCGCTTGATCTGATGTGGTGATCGCGCCCGGAAGAATCGAATTGACTCGAATCTCCGATGGACCAAGCTCTCGAGCAAGCACTCTTCCTAAACCAATAAGCGCTGCCTTGGCCGCGGTGTAATGGCTATTGCCTTCCATGCCAATTGATACTCGAATTGAGGAGATATTGATAATGCTTCGAAAACTCCCATCAATGCTGTACTTATCGAAGGCCTTGCAGCAGAGAAAAACTCCTTTGAGGTTGGTATCTGTTACTTCGTCCCATGCGGCTTCATCAATTTCACGAAACGTAATTGCCGAAGCAACCGATGTGGCTGCGTTATTTACTAATACCGATGGCGGACCAAGATCAACACTCACATCATGAAACATCTGCTCCACTTGATCAGATTTCGAAACGTCGCACTGGTAGATCTGCGCACTTCCCCCAGCACTTCGAATCTCACTCTGCACACTCAAAGCATCGCTCTTCTCTTTCTCGGAGAAGTAGTTAATTGCCACTGGGAAACCATCAGCGGCAAGGCGGAGCGCAATGGCCGCACCAATATTCCGTGAGGCGCCCGTAACTACCGCGCTAGTTTGTAAAGAGGCCACGGGCTTACTCTCTGATAAACCAGGCAATAGGGCAAGGGTCTACACTTTTCCGTAATCCGGAAGTGCTTCCACCCTCCGGTACATTTGGCGAAACAAAAAACTCGCCAGGGGAGTCATGAGTTCAGCAGAGCGCGATCGGATTCAAGTCTTACAAAAGACGATGGACATTCTCACGGTGCTTCTCGAAGGACCAGCTTCTGTCCGTGATTTAGCCGAACGCACCGGTGTAACGAAGCCCGCTGTTTATAGAATCTTGCATACTCTCGAAGAGAGAAACTTCGTCGCTCGGGATGAGCACCGACGCGAATACATGCTCGGTGAATTTCTCACTGGACTCTCTCGCAAACATGATCAATCAGCAAATCTGCCACGCGTTGTATCACCTTATATGGATGCGCTTCTCAAGAAGTTCGATGAAACGGTAAATCTCGGGGTTCTCGACGGAAACAAGATTAAGTATTTACACTCACTCGAGAGTAGTCAACGCCTTCGCTCCGGTAATCCTCGTGAAGAGAAAGATAATGTCCATTCAACTGCGCTTGGCAAAGCAATTCTCAGTACATTTAGCGAATTAGAACTTGAAAAAACTCTGAAGAAACTCGATTTGAAATCCCAAACAGATAAAACAATAACAACAGAGAAGGATTTAGTCTCAGCGATTTCTCGTGCAAAAAAGATTGGTTTTGCAATCGACGACCAAGAAAATGAATTGGGCTCTCGATGTGTTGCTGTCGCAGTAACTGATAAGAGTGGCAAAGCGCTCTGTGCGCTTAGTATCACTGGTCCTGCCTCACGTATGTCCACTGAGAAGATACGAATAATTGGCGATAATCTAAAATTAGTTGCTAAGCAATTGAGTACCAAGCTTCAATAAAAATGTGCTTACTCCGGTAGATCCAGCAACTCCTCAATTACCTGAGCAACTCCATCTTCATTGCACTCTGGGGCAATGCCAGTAGCGATTGCGTGCGTGGCTGGATGGCCAGTCTTCATCGCATACGACCGACCGGCCCATGCCAACATTGAAAGATCATTTGGGTTATCACCAAAAGTAACCGCATCATCTTTTGAGATACCTAGTTGCGCGGAAACTTTTTCTAACGTGCTCCCCTTACTCACACCATGAGCCGAGATTTCCAGTAAAGACTCATGCGGATTAGAGTGCGTAACAGTGAGAAATTCACCCACACTTGCATCGGCTAGCGCCAACATCTCATCTGCTGAAATTTCATCTCCTTGGCTTCGAACGAGAAATTTGATTGCAGGTTGGCTTAAGTGCTCCTCAATCAAGGAAACTCCCAGATCGTCCTGTCCTTTATCCCAACGCGGGTTGTAATTTTTTTCGCGATGAAACCCTTGAAAATTCTCAACCGCAAATGCTGCGCCAGGGATTACCTTTCTTAGCGTTGCAGCCCCCTCCAGTAATTCCTTCGGATTAATAAGCCATGAATCTATGACCTTATCTTCGCGAAAGTCATAGAGCAACGCACCATTACCGCAGATTCCGGTACCGAAATCAAACGCATCGCGCACCTGCTTCATCCATCGTGGTGGGCGACCGGTCACAAAGAAAATCTCTACCCCTAAAGCATTTGCTTTTGTAAAAGCATCAATAGTGCGCTGAGTAATTGGGCGATCAAATGGAACGATCGTTCCGTCAAGATCGGTGCCGATTAATTTAGGTCTTCTCACTCCAGAATCACACGGGCTCAAATCGAGATTTACCTAGAAATGGCACAAGCGCCTGTGGAATATTCACTGAACCATCTGCTTGTTGATGATTCTCTAAAATTGCCACGATAATTCGTGGGATGGCGCATAAGGTCCCGTTCAAAGTGGCAACCGGGCGAGTGCCATTCTCATCTTTATATCTGATATTTAAACGTCTACTTTGAAACTCAGTGCAATTAGATGTGCTGGTCACCTCTCGATATGCATTCTGCGTTGGTATCCATGCTTCGCAATCGAATTTACGAACAGCGCTTGAACCAAGATCGCCTGTAGCAACATCAATCACTCGATAAGGGATCTCTAAGGCATCTAGAAACTCTTTCTCCCAACCGAGAAGTCGTTCATGCTCTGCTGCTGCATCTTCGGGTGCGCAGAACGAGAACATTTCTACTTTATCGAATTGATGTACTCGAATAATACCCCGAGTGTCTTTTCCGTAAGTGCCCGCCTCACGTCTAAAACAAGAAGAGAAACCAGCGTAACGAAGTGGAAAGTTTGCGCTATCAAGGATTTCGTCCATGTGATAAGCCGCAAGTGGCACTTCACTTGTTCCGACTAAATAAAAATCATCTTCTTCAAGATGAAAAACATTCTCTGCCGCTTGACCAAGAAATCCGGTGCCTTCCATTGCATGCGGCTTCACTAGTACAGGTGGCACTACAGGAATAAATCCTGCGGCAACCGCTTTAGCCATGGCTAAATTAATTAGAGCAAATTCGAGGAGCGCTCCATTACCTGTTAAATAATAGAAACGGGATCCAGAAACTTTTGCGCCGCGCTCAGTATCAATTGCGCCTAGTATCTTCCCTAACTCCACATGATCCCGCGGTTCAAATGAAAAAGTAGTTGGTTTGCCAATCTCTTCCAGGACTACAAAATCCTCCTCGCCGCCAATTGGTGCGCGAGTATCAGCGATATTAGCTAATTCTGTAAGTATCTTGTCAGCTTCGAGTTCGGCCTGAGCGCGGAGCGAATCTGCTTCCTTTACCGCTGCCGCAAGTTCTTTGGCTTTTCCTAGAAGTTCATTCTTTTCATCACCTTTTGCACTCCCAATACTCTTTGAGAGCGCATTCTGTTCCGCGCGCACCCGCTCAAAGTCAACAATTGCGCTCCGTCTCTTTTGATCTGCGGCTATTGCAGCATCTACTACTTCAACATTGGCACCTCGCGCGCGCTGTGATTGTCGAACAACCTCAGGGTTATCACGAAGGAGTTTTAAATCAATCATTTACGCGCGTGCTCCCTTGCGTACTTCGTTTAACCACTCTTCTGCAGATTTAAAAGCATCATCTGTCATACCCTTAGTAGAAGTTGGTTGAATTTTATCTGCGCGTGGATACGAACCTAAGAATCGAACTTCTGCACAGATGCGATAAAGTGCTTTTAGCGCATCACCAACTCGTTCATCGAGGATATGTCCTTCGGCATCAACAATGAAGTGATACTGACCCAACTCACTTCCGGTTGGACGAGATTGAATGAAAGTTAAATTGACGCCACGTACTGCAAACTCAGTCAATATCTCCAACAACGCACCTGAGTGGTCTGCAGAGATAAAGAGCGCAAGTGAAGTTCGATCATGACCAGTTGGCGCTGGAATTTTTCCGAGTTTTGATACGACAACAAATCGTGTTACTGCCGCCTCTCGATCGCCAATGTTCCGTTCAATTACCTCCAAGCCATAATGCTTCGCTGCGACTTCAGCAGCTATTGCCCCATCTGCATCACCTTTAGCCACACTCTCTGCCCCTGCAGCTGTGGAATTGGTCATCACAACTTCCGCGTGCGGCAGATTCTTCGCAATATATTCACGACATTGCGCTTCGGCATGAGGGTGAGTTGCTACTCGACGTATCTCTTTCATTGAGCTTCCAGGTTTAACCATCAGCGCGAATGAAACTTGTAAGACGTTCTCCCCGATAATCATTAGTGGTGCGCCTACGGCTAACTCGTCTAGCGTGCGCGCAACGACTCCTTCGACTGAATTCTCAATTGGCACTAAGGCGTAATCCGCACTTCCATGTCGCACCGCTTCAAGTGCGGCCGTCACGTTTGCTGCAGGTTCTGCGCTATCGCCGCTCTTGAGTAGGGGAGCTAAGGCCGCCTCAGTAAAGGTGCCGGCGGGTCCGAGATAGGTATAGCGGGACATATAGAAAACTCTACGCGATATCGACCGTATCAGGGGGACTTGAGGCCCCGGGTAGCATGGCTAACTCATTAACTATCAGCAAGGGAAAGTGATTTGTGAGCCGGTATTTTCAGAGCGTTTCGCTCTCCGATGTTGGCTTGCATCGCACTGAAAATGAAGACTCCGCATGGGCCGGTGCAACCATACTTGCGGTAGCCGATGGTCTAGGTGGCCACGCTGCTGGTGAAATTGCATCTTCGTTAGCGATACGGAGTATCTCTGAGTTAGAGAAGATCTCATTGACAGAGCGAAATGCTGAAACAACTGTCGTAGAGACATTCCTAGAAATAAATAAATCATTTGCTAAGACCATGAAGAGTAAAAGTGAACTGCGCGGCATGGGAACGACATTAACTGCACTATTTCTTGGCAAAGAGAAGCTCTACTTAGCCCATCTTGGTGATTCGCGTGCTTATCTCATTCGCGAAGGAAAAATCAGACAACTGACTAAAGATCACACTGTGGTGCAAGAACTTCTTGACCAAGGAAGAATTTCTCCAGATGAGATTGATGGCCATCCACAAAAATCTTTTATCACCAAAGCGTTGATGGGGTCTGATCAGAATGAGCGTCCTGACTTTATTGAAATAGAGCAGCTCGAAGGAGATATCTACTTACTCTGCACCGATGGATTGGTTGGCGTAGTAGAGGAGAAGAAGATCATTAAAAGTATTACCACTCATGGAGTGAGTGAAGAGACGCTCAGCGAACTCAAAGAATTGACATATAAAAAAGGTGCACCAGATAACTTAACCATTATTGTTGCCACGTTAAGCTCAAAGAAGAGCAAAAGCCCTGGTTTTGTTGGTGCAGTTCAAGGTGGTGAGAGATGACCCGTATGCTCGCGAATCGATATGAGGTTGGTGATCTCATCGGCGCTGGCGGTATGGCCGATGTATTTCAAGGGCGTGACACTAGGCTCTCACGTCCTGTTGCCATCAAGATTTTACGAAGTGATCTGGCTCGCGATCCTGCTTTCTTGGCGAGATTCAGAAGAGAGGCACAGGCTGCTGCAGGACTTAATCATCCAGCAATTGTCTCGGTTTATGACACTGGCGAAGAAGCTACTGATCACGGCATCCTGCCATACATAGTGATGGAGCAAGTCAACGGAAAAACAATCCGTGAAGTCATTCGAAGCGGCGAACGCCTGCCGCTCAGTCGTGCCATTGCAGTCATTCGAGGAATTCTTGAAGCTCTTGAGTATTCGCATCGAAACGGAATTGTGCATCGAGATATCAAACCTGCAAACGTCATGATCACAAATGGCGGTGATGTAAAAGTGATGGATTTTGGTATTGCACGGGCGTTGGATGATGCGAGCGCAACAGTGACTCACGCATGGACTGTGGTTGGTACTGCTAACTACCTCTCACCTGAACAAGCACGAGGAGAGGCCGCTGACTCACGTAGTGATATCTATTCGGTTGGTTGCTTACTCTATGAGTTGATTACTGGCAGGCCACCATTCCTCGGGGATACACCGGTAGCAATTGCATATCAACATGTCTCAGCTGAATTTATTCCAGTCTCTCAAATGAATCCGGATTTACCGGCAGGAATAGAGAACATCATCTCGGGTGCACTATCTAAAGATCCGCTTGCCCGATACCAGAATGCTCGCGAAATGCTCGACGATGTAAATCGACTTGACCGCGGCGAAGAGGTACAGAAAAAGATAAGGAATCCCAAGCGACGTAACCTAATTATTGCTGCCATTGTTGCAACAGTCATACTTCTTACTTCGGGTGGATACCTAATCTCGCGAATACCCACAACCGTTTCTCTTCTGACGCTCGCAGATGTAACTGGTTTAACTGAATCGCAGGCACGACAAGAGCTCACGGGTTTTACAATCGTGATTGAACGTGCACCAGATCCGCGCGTTCCACTAGATCGAGTAGCATCCCAAACGCCAATTGCGGGAAGTAAAGTCGAACCTGGTAGTCAAGTACAAATAATTCTCTCTGATGGCCCAGGGAAAACATCTATTCCCACAACGCTTATTGGCACCACAATCGATCAAGCAAAGGTGATTCTCGATGGTGCAGGGCTAGTGCTTGCAAAAACTAATCCTGTCGAATCAAGCGAGGCGCCAGGCACAATCGTAGGCGTAATTCCAGAACCGGGTTCGACTGTTGCCGCTGGAAGTGGCGTAGTCCTAAATATCGCAAGTGGAAAAGTTTTTGTTCCCGATGTTATTGGTGTATCAAAAATTCAGGCAACAACTATTTTGATACAAGCTGGGTTCATCCCAAATGTCATCGAAACTCAGGATGCGGATCAACCCAGTGGCGTTGTACTCGCACAAGCGCCTGCCA
>JBIJBY010000031.1:0-13223 GCA_044344975.1 Candidatus Nanopelagicaceae bacterium
GCGCATAAGTTCCCCATCTATCATGATTTTTTCTCGCGCGTTGAGCATGCCATGGTCTGCGGTGAGCGTAAGCCGCGCGCCACTTGGCAGATTCTCTTTCAAGATGCCAACGAAATCATCAGCAAGAACGAGCGCATCAATCCACTCTTGCGAACCTACGCCAAATTCGTGGCCTGCGGCATCGATATCATTAATGTAGAGGTAAATAAATGCGGGCGTGCTCTTCATAGCGAAACGCAATTGTTCAACCATTCGCTCAAAGGTGTTGGCGCCCAAGAATGTTGCGCCACGGAGCGCTGCTTCGGTAAATCCAGTCCCGGCATAACGCTCTGATGAAATATTGAATGCATTGATTCCATATCGCTTGCCTTGCTCGAAGAGCGTCTCATGTGATTGCCAGATGACGGGATCAACTCGCGAATCCCATTTGAGGGCGTTAAGTAATCGATTATCGCTGTAAGGAATTCGCACTGTATATCCCAGCATTCCGTGTTCAGCTGGGGTAAGACCTGTACCCACACTTGTCAGCGAGGTTGCGGTAGTTGATGGGAATTCACTCGATAGCCTTCCCAATGAAACCATGCTGGTGATATTCGGCGCCCACTGCGCATGTTCCATCAAGGATTGCTCGCCTAATCCATCTATCAGAAAGAGAATTTCAATTCCCTTTGATGGCGTTAAGGAAATCGGTGCAAAGAGCGGCAAGCCAAGTGATTGATAAATCGCACGGGAAACGTCTCTTAGCGAAAAACTTGAAGATGTTGAAGACGTTGGAGATGTTGAATCTGAAAATTCAGGATGCGCACTGGACACCACAAGAATCTACAACATGACTCACATTGGGCGTTGCCTCCCAATAATTTAGCCAACTTCAGGTGAGAATTACGCCATGGCCAAGACAAAGAGCGCACCGCCCCCACCCCCATCCGTTGGGCGCGTCATTGATATCGATGTAAACAATGAGATGTCAGAATCCTTCTTGGAGTACGCCTATTCGGTGATCTACTCCCGAGCCCTTCCCGATGCGCGCGATGGCCTCAAGCCCGTGCACCGCAGAATTCTCTTTCAAATGTCCGAGATGGGCCTTCGCCCAGATAAAGGCCATGTAAAGAGCGCTCGAGTCGTTGGCGAGGTGATGGGAAAGCTCCATCCTCATGGTGATGGCGCAATTTATGACGCGCTCGTTCGGATGGCGCAGGCCTTCTCGATGCGGTTGACGCTCATCGATGGCCATGGAAATTTTGGTTCGCTCGATGCCGGGCCAGCAGCGATGCGCTACACCGAAGCCCGTCTTGCTCCTGCTGCCTTAACGATGGTGGAAGAGAGCGATGAAGATACGGTCGACTTTGCCTCGAATTACGACGGGCAGATGAAAGAACCTCGAGTACTTCCTGCCGCGTTGCCCAACTTGTTAATCAATGGCGCAACTGGCATTGCCGTTGGCATGGCGACAAATATGGCACCGCACAATGTTGGTGAAGTTGTCGCTGCGACCTGTCATTTGATTGATAATCCCAATTCCACTTTGAAGGCGCTGATGAAACATCTGCCTGGCCCAGATTTTCCTACCGGTGGAAAGATTGTTGACACTGATGGAATTATCGAGGCGTACGAAACTGGCAAGGGCGCTTTTAAAGTCCAAGCAACGGCATTCGTCGACAAAGTTTCGGCACGGAAACAAGGAATTGTCATTACCGAGCTCCCCTTTAATGTTGGACCAGAGAAAGTTGTTGAAAAAATCGCCGACTTAGTAAAGGCAAAGAAGATTCAAGGAATCTCCGACATTATTGATCTCTCAGATGGGAAAAACGGCACAAAAATTGTTGTTGAAGCAAAGACTGGTTATGACCCAGAGGAGATTCTGACAAATCTCTACCGACTCACCCCCATGGAAGAGTCATTTTCGATCAACGCAGTCGCACTCGTTAATGGTCAACCAAAGACGCTCCCACTCAAAGAGCTACTCCAGGTCTATATCGATCACCGGATCTCCGTGGTTACCCGCCGATCAAAATTCCGTCGTGAGAAGGCAAAAGATCGCCTCCACATTGTCGAGGGTTTGCTGAAGGCAATCATTGATATCGATAAGGTCATCAAGTTAATTCGAGCAAGTGATGATACAGAGGCTGCCCGCAAGGGATTGATGAGCACATTTAAACTCTCGGAGATTCAGGCAAATTACATCCTTGAGATGCCGCTCCGTCGCCTTACCAAGTTTTCAAAACTAGAACTTGATACTGAAGAGAAGGAACTCAAAAAGACGATTGCCGAACTCACAGCCTTACTCAAAGATGAGGGGAAAATTCGAGCACAGGTCTCTCTTGAATTAAAAGAAGAGGGAAAGAGGTTCGCTACACCGCGACGAACTTTCCTCTTTAATTCGAAGTAAGGCCCAATCGCGCAGCTTTGGCTCCGAGATAGAGCACCGGCAGCGCCATAATGGCGCAGAGCCAGCCGTAACTTAAGAAGGCGATAACAACGCCAGCAAGTGCGCCGCCAAGTGCGCCACCGCCATTCATGCAGAGGTCGGATAACCCTTGTCCAGAGGCTTTAATCTCGGCTGGAAGTGATTCAGCGAGAAGCGTTGAGCCGGCGATAAGGGTGCAGGACCAACCCAAGCCCAACAGGAAGAGGCCGATACCCAACTGCACAACAGCATCTGCGTAGGCCACGCCAGAGATCACCGCACTTGCTAGAAGAATCAATACACCGAGCGCGATTGTTTTAATTCGCCCAATTAGATCGACAATTTTTCCCACAACGGGCGAGAGCGCATACATACCTAAAACGTGGACGCTAATAACTAAACCAATGAGGCGAAGTGAAACATCAACGTGGGCCATATGCACAGGCGTCATCACCATGATGGTCACCATCGCAATGTGGCCAATAACAATTGCGTGCAGCGCAAGCCATGCCTGAGGAATCGTTCGAATAGTGGTGAAGGCTTTTCTAAATGCGCGTTTCTCGCGCTTGTAAACCTCACCGCGTTCTTCGCGCGCTAAGAGGAATGGATCTGGTTTGAGTAAGAGGGTAATTAAGGTGGCCGCCGAAAAGAGCATCACAATTGCCACTATGTACGGGCCAACTAATTTCGGAAGGCCAAAGGCAAGCGCCATCTCCCCCGCCGGTTCCATAAGGTTTGGCCCGAGAACTGACCCGACTGTTGAAGCCCATACAACTTTAGAGAGATCACTTGCGCGATGATCGTTATCGGCAAGATCCACTGCTGCGAAACGCGCTTGATAACCAGCTGCAGATGCGCCGCCAATCATCGCTGCGCCAATCAAAATCAAGGGGAACATTTTGTTGACTCCACCCAGAAAGGCAAAAGTTGCACCAAGCGCGCCAAGGAAGTAACCAAAGCCAAGTGAGCGACGCCTGCCTCCTTTATCTGTCCAACGCGCAAGCGGTAGCGCAAGTAAGGCGGCCCCCACAACTGTTGATGTCTGCACTAAACCTGCGAGAGCTTCGGAGCCTGATATCTGCACCACCAATAAGGAACCTGCAGCAAATGTTCCAGTTACGCCAAGACCAGAGAGCGTCTGCGCTCCCGCTAATTTACGGAGCGTTTTACTCTGTTGTGGATGACGTTCCGTAGCGACCATTAGAGGTCGATTCGTTCGAGATCAATCTGATTGGTGCCGATAAAATCTCTCCGTGGGGCAACTTCATTACCCATCAATAGTTCGAAAATCTTCTCGGCATGTACGCCATCTTTGATGGTGATTCTGCGAAGGGTGCGCTTCTCTGGGTCCATCGTGGTCTCCCGGAGTTGCTCGGCATCCATCTCGCCAAGGCCTTTATAGCGCTGAATTGGTTCCCGCCATTTTTTATCTGCCTTAGTAAGCGATGCTAAATACTTTTTCATCTCATCATCGGAGTAGGTGTAGTGGAAATCGCCCTTCTTGGCTCCCGATATTTCGATGCGATGGAGCGGTGGTACCGCTGCAAAGACTCGACCATCTTCAATAAGTGGGCGCATGTATTTGAAGAGAAGTGTGAGAATCAAGCAACGGATATGTGCGCCATCAACATCGGCATCGGACATCAAAATAATTCGGCCATAGCGCGCCTCTTCGAGATTAAATGAACGGCCAGATCCAGCGCCAATAACTTGAATAATCGAAGCGCACTCAGAGTTATCGAGCATCGCCGACAAAGATGCCTTTTGAACATTGAGAATCTTGCCTCGGATTGGCAGGAGCGCTTGGTACTCTGAATTTCGCGCAGATTTTGCTGTGCCGAGAGCAGAGTCACCTTCAACAATAAAAAGCTCGGTATGTTCCACATCATCTGAGCGGCAATCAGAGAGTTTTGCTGGCAGCGACGAGGATTCCAAGGCATTTTTCCGCCTCTGAATATCTTTATGGGCGCGAACCGAAACTCGCGTCTTTGCTGCTCCAGCAATTTTCTCGAGGACTAAACGAGATTGCGCCTTTGATCCTCGGGAGTTGAAATACTTGGTGAGCTCGGTATTAACAACGTTCTGCACAATTTTCGTTGTTGCCGCTGTGCCGAGAATCTCTTTAGTCTGACCTTCAAATTGCGGCTCCGACATTCGCACAGTGACAACCGCTGTGAGCCCTTCCATCACATCATCTTTAATGATGTCGGGATCGCTTGCTTTTGTAATTCGCGATGATTTGAGTGTGTCACTGACAACCTTGGTGATGCCGCGCTCAAACCCAGTGACATGTGTTCCACCTTTTGAGGTGGAGATGATGTTGACATATGAACGCAATGTGGAGTCATACTCTTCGCCCCAACGTAGAGCGATATCCACTTCCATATCGCGCTCTACATCAGTTGGGAGCAAATGACCTTTATCGTCTAAAACTGGAACAGTCTCTTGATAATGGCCGCTACCTTTTAAACGAATGACATCGCAGATGGGTGTATCGGGTTGGAGGAAGGTGCAGTACTCAGAGATTCCCCCGGTGAAATGGAATTTTTCGCTTGTTGCCACCAAAGTTCGATTGTCATGAACGGTGATAGTAATTCCTGGAACGAGAAAGGCTGTTTGGCGAGCGCGCGCGTGAATTTCGTCGATGTCGTAATCAGCTTCGCGAAGGAAAATCTGTGGGTCTGCCCAATACTTGATCGTCGTGCCACTTGCCTTCTTCCCAACCTTGCCACCCTTTTTAAGATTTTTATTTCCACTTCCTTTAGTGAATTTTGAATCGGGAGTTGCTTTATCGAAGGCTCCTGGTGTGCCCCGTTGAAAAGAGATTGTGTGAAGCGCGCCATCGCGGGCGACAGCGACATCCATTCGAATCGAAAGTGCATTCACTACTGATGCACCCACGCCATGGAGACCACCAGAGGCTGCGTATGAGCCACCACCAAATTTTCCACCGGCATGGAGTTTGGTCATCACCAACTCGACTCCAGTTAATCCGCTCTTTACTTCGACATCTACTGGGATGCCGCGACCATCATCTTTAACCTCGACCGATCCATCCGCCCCGAGGGTCACTTCAACGTTATGGCAATGGCCGGCGAGCGCCTCGTCGACAGAGTTATCGATGATCTCCCAGAGGCAGTGCATAAGGCCCCTGGAGTCGGTAGAGCCGATATACATGCCTGGACGCTTTCGGACAGCATCAAGCCCCTCTAAGACCGCTAGGTTCTTGGCTGTGTACTCCCCGCCCTCTCCAGCTGCGCCTTTGGCGCCCTTCTTGGCGCCCTTTTTGATTGGGGCGCTCTTGTCAGTGATTGGGCTCATGATGGTCAAGGGTACTGGGGGCGCCTGCTTTTAACGGGCATATCAACGGCTATTGGCGAGGTGGGCGAAGTAACAGTCAGAACGTTCGCGGGAAATTCGCAGAGTTTTGTTATCAAATATCACGCGGGGAATAAGTCAGGCATGGTTATATGTTCTACTAGCAGGAGAAGAGAGGGGCAGGAAAAGGCTATGGCAGGTATCAGCACGCTAACGCAAAGCCCATTGAGCGCATCAGATCGATGCGACCGTTGCGGCGCCCAGGCTTATGTTCGAGTCAAATTGGCAACAGGTGAATTGCTCTTCTGCGGCCATCACTCGAAGGAATATGCCGTCTCACTCAAGCGAGTTGCAGTCGAGATCGAAGATCAAACCGACCGCCTCGTTGACTCCCCTGCTGAGCGTTAATCTCTAAACGCTACATTCCAGGGGCTTCAAAGCCTGCTTCCCGATGTGCACCATCGCAGAACGGTTTATCTTTCGAATGGCCACACCGACAGAGTGAAAATGATGACTCGCTCTTGATGACATTTCCCTCGCTATCAACGAAATCGACATCACCAGTCACTCGAATTGATCCATTGGGCTTAACAAATATTTTTGGTTTTTCGCTCATGGCCGCAGTCTAATTGAGGATAAGGCTAATTAGGCGTTTGTAAGGGTGAGTTTTCTCGCAGGCGCTTTAGTGGAGAGCGAAATTTGAGCGAGCGTTTTACCGCTCGTTGCAGGTCGAACTTGGGTACGCACCTCTAGCGTTGATTTGGTGACCTTCAATGTTGCCGCCGCGCGAGCAATTCGAGTAGTTGCCAACTTCTTGGCGCCCTTCACCTTGGGGTCGTAATAGGTGGTCACCGTAACCACAGTCTGCGCAGTTAATCGATTTGCAATTGATTTAAGTTGGTTGGAAGTTGTGGTTGTTAAACGATTGGTTGCCGGATTAGTGGGAAGTTTTGACGAGATGTTTCGTGGCGCGGTGAGTCCTGCGCGGAATTTCACTGGCTCAGAGAAATCTCCCCCTTCGCCTTGCGCAGAGATTGCGAAGAGATAGTTCTTAGCTTGCTTATCAAAGAGATAGAAGTCTGGGGTTTTTGAGTAATAGATGAGAGGTTGATCGCCTTCGCCTGTGATTTCAATCTTGTAATACTCAACGAAAGATTGGGGTTCCCACTTCACCACGAAGGCGTAATTGGTTGCTTTGGATGGGGATAGCCCGGAGATTCTTGTGACTTTCGAAGGCGCAACAGAGCGCTGGAAAACTTGAGAAAACTTTTCGTCGTCATTGGTCACAGTAATTGTGTACAGGTAGCCAGGTTCTAAATTAGGTATCGAAAGTTCACCACCGTTTTCCGTTCGGGCTACTCCTTCATATCGGCTCTCGCCCTTGCGGGAGGAGAGAAGAACAGAGACTTTTGAAGAGAGTTTCCACGTAACGAGCGCCCTGATTCCTTCAACGACAACATCGGAACTGAAGGTTGGCAGCGCAGTAGAGCTCAGGAGATTACCCTGAGAGTCAGTAAGGGGTGCGGCTTCTTCCTCAGTGGTGGTGGCATTCGTTGCGGTAATAGTCAATGAGATCGCATCAGAGGTACGTTGCAAGAAAGTTCCCGATGAGGTCTTTGTTGCCCGTACCGTGCATGTACCGGTAGCGATTGGAGTAATTGCACCACTGCTGTTTATGGAGCACTTTGCTGGAGTGGTGGTACTAAAAGTAATCGCTCCATCGCCCGAGCCGCCACTTGCCGTTGCTGTAGCGCTCTGGTTCATTCGAATACTCGTTGCCGATAGGGAGATTTGGACAGGGCTACTCTGTGGCGCCAGCACGCCAAAGAAGCTCTGTGCTTCTGCTGAAGGAAGTGGCAAGAGTGCGAACGTGAGGAGCGCTGCGACCAACACCGCGCAGTGGCGGATGAATTTACTCATCATTAGCCGCCAATCTTTCTCGTCAAGATCAAGATGGTTCCATCGTCGTACTTGAAATAGCCCATCTCTTGACCTTCGGGAAGTGCGGCTGCAGCAAGGAGTGGAAGTTCAACCCAGTTTGTGCCATCTGGCGAGTAGACCGGCACGCCAATACCTGCAGAGGCAGGGATGGTAATGGCAATTGGCGCGCTTACTGTTGTCACAGTAGAGCCACCGCTACTGCCATCGAGGCGGATGGTGCGAAGACCTTGATCGACAGTGTCGGTTGCGACAGCGCGACCGGTGAAGGAGGTTGAGCTAGGTGCAGCATCCACTGGGATATCGACGACAACCGTGACATCGGTACTCGATGTTGCTGCGCTAATTGGTACTTCTAACTTGATGTCCTCGCCCACAATTGTTTGAGTTCGTGGCGCAATGGCTGTTCCTGCGATGGTATTCGAAGCCGAAACGTATCCCGCGCGAGCAGTAGAAATAGTTGCCGTGGCCATAATTCCGGTACTTACTCCAGTGACCGTCACTAGACCAGTTCCACTAATTGTCACTGAACCTGCATTTACTGCACCGCTCCATGTGTAGGCAGCGTCGTAATTAAGAATTTGCGCGGTGAATCCATCGCCAGTTGATGTGCTGAGAGTGAAACGTGGCGTAAGACCAGTACCAATTGGCGCTTTACCTGCAGCTTGAGTTATGACCGTGAATGATCCAGTTTTTGAAGTGGATACCGTCACTGTTGAACTTGCCCCTGCTGCTAAACCAGTAACGGTAATCAAGCCCGTAGCGTTGATCGCAGCTTGACCAGAGCTTGCAGAGAGGTTCCAGGTGTAAAGATTTGAGTAATTACGTATCTGAATGGTGAAGCCATCAGATGTGCCAAGTGATGGACCAAAGTTCGGTGTTAAACCATCGGCAAGAGCCGTCGCTACAACTTGGGCACGACCCGTTGCATAGCCATTTCGATTAGTTATCACCGTGACCACTGCTTGATCTGCAGCGCTCTGACCTGTGACAGTCAAAACTCCGCCAGAGATTGTTGCTGCACCCGTGGTAACGCTCGCGCTCCAGGTGTAATCACTTGAGTAGTTGGCGATAGTGACAATGAAACCATCAGCTGTTGGAGTTGCTGCGCCAAAGGTTGGGATGAAGGCGGAATTTAGCGACGTTCCTGAGATAGATGCAGTAGCGCTCTCAAACTTTGGTCGCGATGAGGTAATCGCAACTGTTCCAGTGGTTGCGCCAGCAAGTCCTGTGACTGTGACCAAACCATCGGCTCCGATAGAGACGCCGCCATTGTTGTTGACGCTGCCACGCCAGGTGTAGGCGGAGTTGAAGTTGGTAATTTGAACGGTAAATCCATTAGCTGCTGGCGTAACGGCGCCAAATGTTGGCGTGAGACCAGCGCCATTTGCATCTGTACCGATAAGTGCAACTTCAGCGACCTGCAGAGCATCTGTCCAGGATGTACGGAGCGCGCCAAAAGTCACCTTGTAATAGTTGTAAGGCGTCGTATTGAGGAATGATTGAACGGATGCTGTGTCATTTCGAAGAACATCAATCGCGGTTCGACCATTGACAACAATTGGTGAACAACCACCGTTAAGTGATGTACAGCCGAAGAGTGAGTAAATAATCGGATCTCGAGAGCGGTCAGAGTCTCCCGAAGTAAATTGAATTCCTGTTACCAACTTACTTCCAATATTGCCAGTATAGAACCCAGCGCTATTTCGGATATATGAAGCATTTAAGCGGCTGGAAGCGTTGAAGCAGAGGTACTTAGTCTTGCTATTTCGGTCATTGAGGTTGCCAATGCCCTCATTAGCTGAAGTTCCGCCAGCACAAATTGGATAGAGCGTTGCATCTGTCAGGAGATTGGCCGCAAGATCTCGTGTGCCAGTCGTGGTGTCGAGTCCAGTGGCGCTTCCGGTGACGGTCGCTGAAGCAGAGACGCGACCAGATTTACTTGTTGTGACAGTGACATCGCTTGAGACACCTGGGTTGAGATCAATAACTGTGACCAAACCTGTTGATGAAATCATCGCAGTTCCACCATTAGAGGCCGAGATTCTCCACGTGAACGAGGAGTCAAAGTTTGTCACCTGCGCTCTAAAGCCAGTGGCTGTTGAAGTCGTCGCGCTAAAGGTTGGATTAAGCGGAGCCAGCAATGTTGATCCTGTTATCGTCGCAGCGCCATTTTCAAATCCATTACGCGAAGTTGTCGCGGAGATAATTGCGCTTCCGCCAACAGGCATGCCTGTGACAGTTAATAACCCATTTCCACCGAGTGAAATTTGGGTAGCTGGATTACCTTCAAGAAGCGAGAAGGTCCAATTAAAGATTCGATTGAAGTTGGTAATTTGAACGGTAAAGCCATCGATAGTTGGCGTGGTGCTTCCAAATGTTGGCGTTAACGATGAGCCAGAGGTAAGAAGCACTGTTTGGGTTGTACTTAATAGGCCAGGCGATGCGAAGGTAATTGTGTATGTGCTTCCAGGGGTTCCAAATACGCCAAGGTTAGTAAATGTAACAATTCCCGATGAGGCGCTCTGTGCAGTTGTGCCAAGAAGTACTCCACCGCTCGAGACTGTAGCCGTGACGATAGCGTTTGAAGTAGCGACAGTATTTCCGGTGCTATCTTGAATTCGAAGTACGGGTTGCGTGCGGGTAAATGCAGTGCCGTTATTGAATCCAGCTGCTGGCGTTGCAAGTTGAACTCTCGCAGCAGCGCCTGCGCTCAAGGTCAGAATTTCAGAGGCGCTTGTGACCCCCGATGTTGAGTAGGCAATTGTGTAAGCGGTTCCTGCAGAGCCACTGAGAACGAGATCGGTAAATGTTGCGACGCCATTGACGAGTGTGACAGTTGTCGTCCCGCCAAGGGTTCCGCCAACACCGCTGGCTATAGAAGCGGTGACTTCACCTGTCGCTGAGGTAACGGCATTGCCAGCGCTATCGCGAATGGTGATTTCAGGTTGGGTAGTAAAGACGCTGCCGCTCACCGGTCCTGCGCTTGCGCGAGTGATCGCGAGCGCGCTCGGCGCACCAAAGGTCAGCGCAACAGTTCTGGTGGCGTTGGTAAGACCGCTAGATGATGCGGTGATTGTGTAGCTATTGGCCGCTGTTCCTCGGAGTGAAAGATCAGTAAATCCTGCTATTCCAGAGGCAGGGGTACGGATGGTTGAGCCGGAAAGCGCACCATTTCCACTCACTGTCACGGTAATTGCGCTACCAAATTCGGAGACAGTGTTCCCATCGCTATCAACGGCGGCGACTTGAAGTGGAGTGGTAAAGAGCGCACCGCTTGCAACTGTGGTACTGCCTGCGCGGAATGCAAGAGCGCTCGCTTCACCCGGCGTAAGAGTGATCTGCTGTGTAGCAATAGTTAAGTCGCCCGAAGAGTAAGTCAATGTGTAGGTGTTCCCAGCGACACCTCGGAGACCAAGCGTTGCAAAGGTGGCAAGTCCGCGAATCGCTGTTGCTGTCGTGGCGCCGATCAATTGACCGCCTACGCCAGAGGTGATTGCCACTGTGACAGTGGAGGTATTGAGTAGTACGCGGTTGCTCTGCGCATCGTTAATCGAAATCTGAGGTTGCGTGGTAAATGCGACGTTGCTCTGAGTACCAACGCTTTCGCGAGTAAGTGCGAGCGCGACCGGAGGGGCATCTACCTTCACGTTAATAACGTATGGAGTAGAACTTCCATCGCTTGCGGTAACAACAATGGTGATTTGATTTGTTGTGCCACCAGTCAATGAAATTGGAGCGGAGGTTGCGCCATCGGCGAGATCAACGCCATTGACGGTGATGCTTCCAGTCACTCCACTACCGAGCGTTGGAGTAACGGTCGCGCTTGTCGTTCCATTAGGGACAATCACTTCATAATTGAGCGTTCCTGGCGCGAAAGTAGCCATCGTGCCTACCGAAATCGCCAGCGATCCAAGTTGTGAGTTCGCTGCACCAGAGCGTGTAACGGTGAATTCATAGAGCGATGTCGCTAAGCCATCTTCGGCAGTGATCTCTACGACTACGAGGTTATTTCCAACGTTGAGGCTAAGAGCGCTCGAAGGAACCCCTGAGCTGACGCTTGCAAATGAGCCTGAGTTGGCCTTAATACGCATGGTAGCGGCGCTATTTGTCGGTGCGAGCGTTGCTGTGATGGAAGAGCTGCCATAAGGGACAGTTAGATCGTAAGTTGTTAATCCAGCGTCAAAGCCAGTGATCGTTCCAGAGGAGAATGAGATTGATCCAAGAGTTGAGACGGTGGACTTAGCGCGATTGACATAGAGGATGTAATTTTGAATTGAGCCAACCTGTGAAGTGACAGCTATTGTGATGGTGTTAATGCCAACATTGAGCGCCAGCGCGGAGGATTGAGCACCACTTGTAATCGAGGTGAACGCTCCCCCATTGATGGAGATGGCGATTGTTGAATCAATATCGCTCTTTGTTGGAGTCACTCGGTAAGTAGAGACGGTGTTACTTACATTGAGAGAGTATTCGTAAGTGGCTGGATCAAAGGCAATGGCACCGTTGGAAAGGGATATTGCTGAAAGTGTGTTTACCTCACTCTGAGGGAGCGCAACACCGATGACATCAGCAGATGCGTCCATATAGCCGGTGCGGACTGTTTTCACAGTTACCGAGGCAACCTCAAGGTTGGTCAATCCGGTGATTGTTACCAACTCGGCAGTACGTGAGATAACAGCGTTCGAATTGTTGGAGGTAATTTCATACGTCGCTTCTGGTGCGTAATTAGCAAGAATGAAGGTAAACCCTTCTCGCGTTCCCGTGATATCAGAAATTTGTGCAGGCACACCTAAGTAGAGTGCGCTTCCTGAAACCGAAGTTGTCCTAGTGACATAACCTGGACGCGATGAGGTCACCGTTGCGATTGCGCTCTCACCATTTGCCAGACCAACGATGCGATAGACGCCCGCTCCATCATCAATAACAGCGCCAGCTGTAGTAGTTACGGTGTAGGAAGTACCGGCGGTGGTATTGGCCGTGTACCCATCCACTGTTACTCGGAATGCGCCATCAAGAGAAGTGGCAGCGCTCACCGTTGGTGCAGGAGCGGCGAGAAGTGCGCTACTAAATATGGTGGTGATTGCCTGGAGGTAATCAGCGCGATTAGCTGTAACAGTCACTGTTACAGATGCGCCAGGCGCAAGACCACGAACAGTGAAGTAATCGCCAACTTGTTCCACAACAGCATTGGGGTTATTCGCTGTCGCAGCAATTGTGAAGGAAATTGGGTCTGGGAAGCTCAAAATGAATGAGAAGCCATCGGCAGTTTGTTGATCAAGCGTGGTCGTTAACTCTGGAGCTTGCTCAAATGTTTTCGCAGAGTTAGATGAGGTGGAGGAGGCGCCAACACCTGCAGCATTGATCGCAGAGACACGGAATCGGTAGGTGACGCCAGGCGTTAGACCACCTACTGTTGCGCTTGTTTCTGCTGTAATTGCGTCGCTATAGGTACTCCAGGTCGCTCCTGAGTCTGACGAGTACTCAGTGAGGTAATCAGTAATTGCCGCGCCGCCATTATTTGCTGGTGCGCTCCAGGAAAGCGTTGCTTCATTTCCGC
>JBIJBY010000035.1:0-12528 GCA_044344975.1 Candidatus Nanopelagicaceae bacterium
CTAATCGAAGGCTGTTATGCCCGATGAGAAAAGCAAAGTTAGTAGAGGTCTTGAAACGTTCGACCTCTGACAAATATTCACCAAAAGTGCGCCAGGTGACTTCACCTGTGTATGCATAATTCTTTAAGCGCTTCTCAGTAAATGATATTGAAGCATCAGAGAGCGGTGCGCTCGAAAAACCGCAATTACCTACGATTTCAGTGGTAACGCCTTGATGGACCGAACTCTCGTTATCTGGGTTGGTGTGAAAGGTGAAATCAGAGTGGCTGTGTGGATCAATAAATCCTGGTGAGAGCGTCAAGCCTGATCCATCTATTTCGACTTTGGCTTGCGCTACATTACCGATCTGAGTGATTTTGTCATCGACTATTCCTACATCTGCGATGAAACGATCTCTACCGCTACCGTCGACAATTTGGGCCCCTCGAATCGCAATATCAATCATGTCCACTCACCCTCTCGTTCTTGGCAAGACCCTACTAACTATCTATACTCTGTCAAGACTTTTAGGTGCGAGTTCATCGAAAATTAGAGAGGAATAAAGTGAAAATCACTGAAATCAGAATTGCGGGGCTTAGAGGTGCAACTCCTAAAGGTGGTTGGAGTGAGGAACTTGAGCCTGAGAATGTTGTGCACACTCTCGTCGCAATTCATACTGACGAGGGCCTCGTTGGTATTGGTGCAGTCTTCACAAGCTCAGAGTTAGTTCGTGCCTCACTTGAAATCCTGAATCCTCTTCTTATTGGTGAGAGCGCTCTAGAGCCAGAACGGGTTAGTGAGAAACTCCACCAAAATACTTTCTGGCTTGGTAGAGGTGGCTCCATCACCCACACCATCAGCGGAATTGATATTGCGCTATGGGATCTCTTCGGCAAAGCCACGAAGCAACCAATTGGACGCTTCTTTGGTGGTCGCTTGCGCGAACGGGTAATGCCTTACGCCTCGCTCTTGATGGATGAACCGCCCATCATGCAAGCAAATTTGCGAAATCTGCTCTCCCAAGGATTCAAAGCTTTCAAAATCGGTTGGGGAACATTTGGCCGAATCAGCCCCGCTAATGATGAACTACTCGTGCGCAGCGCTCGAGAGGCGATTGGCGACGATTGTTTTCTAGCCGTTGATGCAGGTGGTTCTGATGCCTATTGGAAAGGTAGCTTGCGATGGGCAATCAACGCCTCGCATATGTTGGCCGAATACAACGTTGGTTGGTTTGAAGAAGCTCTCCATCCGGATGATCTAGAAGGATTCAAGACGCTCCGCAAATCCTCCCCAGTCCCAATCTCTGGTGGAGAGGTATTAACTCGTCGACAGAGCTTTATTCCATTTATCACCCAGGGCGCTTTCGACATCATTCAACCTGATGTAGTCAAGTGCGGCGGCATTAGTGAGTGGCGACGGATTGCCAATATGGCCGAAGATCATGGAATTCAAATGATCCCACACGGTTGGAATACCGCTGTTGGTCTTGCTACAGATCTACAACTCTCATCTGCTTTCCATCGAACTAATTTTGTCGAGTATTGCACCGGCGCACCTTATGTTGATGACATCACGACAAAGCCGTGGGTTTTGGATAAGGAAGGCATGCTCGAGATTCCATCGGGACCAGGTATCGGAATTGAATTAGACCCTGAGAAGATTGAGAAATACAGCGGCGTCACTAATTTGATCTGAGCGATTTGATCTGGGTGGGGCCGCCTCCGGGATTTGAACCCGGGACCTACGCATTACGAGTGCGTTGCTCTACCCCTGAGCTAAGGCGGCAGGTTTTAAATCAGATTTAATCGAGTCGGAATGAACCGGTAGGCGTTGAGAAATGCACCGCGTAGATTCCGGTTTCGCCATCATTTTCGGCTGGATCTACCCATTCAAGAGCGATACCTGCGAAAGCGGATTCGAAATCTTCGCCGATCCATTCACGGACACGCTCTGGGTCGCCAGCAATTTCGAGTTTCTCAATTTTTGCTACTGGCTTGGCTTCCTTTGAAGGATGATCATCGGTAAGCCATTCGATAAAAAATGGAAGTTGACGATCTTCTAACGTTCCTAAAACACCAATCTGCTTCCAATGTAAATCGCTGCCATCTGGGCGTCGACGATGTCCATCGACACTCTCTCGCCCAAGGCGCTTTTCAAAAGTTGAAATATTTGAGACCGAAAGCACCCACGTTAATAACCCGCCACCATCTAACGCACGTTGTGAAACAACTTTCCCAAATGGAGATGCATCTGCGGCTGGATGATCTAGTGGACAAACAATCTCTAAGTACCGACCACCTTGAAGTGGGAGTGTGAAGTTCCGTGTTCCAAAGCGCGGGTGGATACCACCATCCATAAATCCTGCGCCAAGTCGTGAGCCAATTCGTTGAACTTCATCGATGAGGTGATCATGCGATGCGACGTAAGAGATATGGTCTAGATGCACAAGGTAAATCCTGCCCTATCCGAAGGGGTGCTCTTGACCACCCGCCAGCGAAGCTAGAGCGAGCAGCGGAGGGGTCGACCTGGCAACTCTCCCGAGAGAAAAAAGGTATCTACCACCCCATCCACACAGGATGAGCCTCGACCGTGGCCAGTGTGGCCATCACCGTCAGCGGTAATCAGATATGCAGAGGGGAATTTTGCGGTGACTTCCGTTGCCCAACTAAAGGGCGTCGCGGGATCCCGCGTTGTGCCAATCACCACAAAATCAGGCGCATTCTTGCCATTGAGCGCCACAGGTGGACGAACCGGTTCGAAAGGCCAGTAATGGCAGGGCAAGCTTGACCAGGCAATATACGCGCCAAAATGTGGCGCGAAACTCTCAAAACGCTCAGCATCAGAAGCTAATCGCTCTGGGCTTGCATCATCTGTTCTATCAAGACAATTAACGATGTAGGCAATCTCATTCTCATTCGATGGGTAACGAGCTTTTCCATCACGTACAACATAACTATTGACCAAATCAAAGAGCGATGCGCCCTTACCTTGATTGACCTCTGTGAAGGCACGATTGAGTGCTGGCCATCCTGTTTCGGAATCATAAAGCGCGGCAACCATCGCGAGTACCAAAATTGATTCGGTTGCCAAGCGTCCATCTTTACCCGGCAGCGCTTTTTTTGCTACCGAATCTTGCAGGCGAGTAACCTCATCGCGTGCTTGATCAAGTGTTCCTTTAAAGAAACAATCTTTCTTGTTTATGCAGTCATTCAAGAATGCATCTAGCGCTATTTCAAAACCCAGCGCCTGTGCTTTATTGATTTCATTAGCACTCAAATTTGGATCAACGACGCCATCCAGGACAAATCGCCCTACATTTTTTGGGTACATACTTGTATAGACAAGACCAAGGTAGCTTCCGTAGCTTTTACCAAGAAAGTTCACCTTCTCTTCGCCAAGTACCTGTCGCATTAACTCCATATCACGCACAACATCAACTGAACCAAGAAATTTCAGGCGCTCGCCTAACTTTTCTAAACATCTAGTCGCAAGAAGTTGGGAAGACTTTTGAAGAGTGGCCATACTCAAGCCATCTACTACTGGACCATTTGCTTCCACTAATCTGTCTGTCTCTTCATTACTTAAGCAACGTTCAGCGGAACTACCACCTACGCCGCGGGGATCGAAGCCAATGAGATCGTATGCGCTTAGAATCTTTTTACTCACTATGTACTCTGCTGCATAGGCATACTGAACCCCCGATGCTCCAGGACCGCCAGGATTCACAAAGAGCGACCCAAGCCTCTTTCTCTTATCGGTAGCTGGGTATTTAACTAAGGACAATTGCAATCGCTCTCCTCCAGGCTTCCCATAGTTCATCGGCACAGTCAGGTCTGTACATAGAAATGGACCGCCACAATTAGTCCAGGTCAGTTTCTGACTCTGATAGTCAGCCATGCTCCAACCTTCACTGGTCTGCGCACGATAGAAAAGTGCAGATGAGGTCGCAATTACGAGGATTACAAGAAGAGATATTCTCCCCTTTTTTAAGCTATTTCTTGCCATTTAGAATCGGACCTTAAGTAAGAGCGCTTCTAGTGCAAGTAATGGAGCCACGTTGAATTTCATTTTACGGCGAGTAGCCATAATTTCTTCCCACCGTTGCATCACGCTCTCAGAATTGCTATTTGCTGCTCGAGCTTCTATTTCTTTTCGTAAGTGCTCATTAATCAACTCACGTGGCTCTGAAACACCCATCTGCACCACCAAAACATCGCGATAAGCCGTAGCTATATCTAAAAGTGCGCGATCAATAGAGTCTCTGGTGGCACGCGTAATCCGAGATTTCTGCTCTTTCTCCAAATCTTTCAATGCCTTACTAGAACCGGATGGCGTTCCCTTGCCACTTCCTCCTGCACCAAGCGCTGCTGCTAATTCTTCTCTCTCGACTTCATCTCTATCGCTTGCTTCACTTGTTGCCTCAAGTCCAGCAATTTCCATCAGTCGTGCTGCGCCTGCCATAGCTCCAGCAACATCACTTAATTGCAGCGCAAGATTAATAACCTCGTCCCGCCGAGCTCGAGAATCGGGCTCTCTTACCAAAAACCTAGCGCGACCAATATGACCCTGACTCGCACGAGCAGCGAATTTTGCAATCTCATCAGGCGCGCTCTCCTCCCTGACTAGCAACGCTGCAACAGCTGCGGTGCTTGGTGTAATCAAAGCAATCTGACGACAGCGTGAACGAATTGTTGGCAGTACATCTTCAACTGTTGGTGAACATAACAACCAGATTGTTCGAACTCCTGGCTCCTCAATCGCTTTGAGTAGCGCATTGGCGGCACTTTCAGTTAAGCGTTCGGCATCTTCGATAACCACGACTCGAAAAGGGCTAGATGAGGGCTCCCATGATGCGCGGCCGATTATTTCGCGCACTTCATCAATTTTTAGCGAGAGCCCCTCGGTGCGGATTACCTCAAGGTCAGGGTGGGATCCTCGATGAGCTAAGTGACATGAGTGGCAAACTCCACAACCACCCGCGTCACAGAGCAATGCTGCGGCAAAGGCGAGCGCAACATGTGACCGGCCCGAGCCTGGCGGTCCAGTAAATAACCATGATTGAACCATTGATTGCGAACCATCCCGCGCATGCGCTGCGACTACAGCTTTCTCAAGTATTTCAACAGCGCGCTCCTGGCCAATGATGTCGCCAAAGAGGGGCGTCATTACTTCCTCCGATTAGCTAAGAGGCTCTGCACTCTCGCTAGGACCTGTTCAGCAATTCTCTCAATAGATTCGGTTGCGTCAATCACCAGATATCGATCTGGGGAAAAAGCGGCTAGCTCTAAGAATGTCGTCCGAACCCGCTCATGGAAGGCAAGTGGCTCACTCTCTAATCGATCGCGATCAGAAAAGCGCTTGAACGCTGTCTCTGCTGGAACATCAAGGAGCACCGTGAGCGTAGGGGTCAGATTATCTGTTGCCCAACGAGAGATACGAGCAACCTCCTGGGGCGCAAGAACTCTGCCACCGCCTTGATAAGCTATCGAAGAATCCATGTAGCGATCGGTAATCACAATTGCGCCCTCGAGTAGCGCTGGCTTGACCAAACTTTCAACGTGATGCGCGCGATCTGCCGCGTATAAGAGCGCTTCACTTCGTGGCGCAATAGTTCCTGTTTCATTACTCAACAAAATTTCTCGTAGTTTCTTCCCTAATTCAGTACCACCGGGCTCGCGGGTGACAACAACTTGCTCGCCTAACCTCTCGAGCGCTTCACGCAACTTCATCACTTGAGTCGACTTACCCGCACCCTCACCACCCTCGAATGCGATGAATAAACCAGTAGCAGAGAATGTACTCCGAACGCCAAGTTCACCGCGGAGCGCTGCAGCAATATCACTAAAAATGGAGATTCCTTTGCGATCATCCATATGACGAAATGAGATTACGCCAACTATCGTTGCGATTACTCCAGAGATTAATAGCGTTACCGATGCGCCGTTATACTCCAAAACGCTTTGTCGGAAACGATAGGTATGCTCTCCAATCGCCGCTGCAATAATTGGGGCAACTGCCAGAACAAGTACCAATGTGATTCGGATAAGTGATTGCACAAATGCAAAAGTTCGACCACGTTTTGAATCTTCGACCTCAAGCCCCAACATGGTGAAGCCTGATACCCAACCGATACCCGCGAAGAATCCCAGAATAGTAACGATAAATATTGCAAGCACGAGGTTGGAAATAAGGGCGAGAATTGCCAGCATAATTCCCGACATTGAAAGTGATGCACCGAATAATCTCTTCCGGGAAAACTGTGCAAATATCTTGGGGCCAAATGCAATACCTAAGGCTAATCCTGTGAAAACTGCGCCAAATAAAATTCCGTAAGCAGCATCACCACCGCCAAGATCGCCAACGAAAGTCCGGGCTAGACCAATGACAGCTCCTGCGGCAACAAAAGCGCCAAGCATTCCCAGAACAAGACCGCGAATATTCTTCGACTTACCGACAAATTTCCAACCATCAAGAAGTGAGCGAAGAATTCCAACTTGAGCTTCGCTTTTCTCTGTTGGTGCTCGAGGTATCGTAATTTTACTAATGACAAATGCGCTATACAGAAAGCTGACCGCATTAATGTACAAAGCCATGTCAACGGGGTTGCTCTTGAAGAAAGGAATTCCCGTAGCAAGCGCAGAGTTAAACACTGCAAGAAAAGTGAAAAGGAGCGCGGCAATAGGTGCTGTTCCGTATCCAGCGAGAAGGCTTACTTGATTCGCGCTTTCTAGATGATGACGAGGCACCAAATTTGGAACTGAAGCCTCTTTAGCTGGAGACCAAAAGAGCGTGATTGATTCGATAAGAATTGTTGCGATGTAAAGCCAGAGCAAACTACCGACAATTGGAATGGTGGCGAAAATTACTCCTCGCAATACATCACAAACAATCATGGTTCGTTTGCGATCGAATCGATCCGCGATTACACCTGCCAATGGGCCGAGTATCACTGAAGGTAAGAGGCGGAAAATAAATACTCCCGCAATTGCGAAGTTAGCTTTGGCATAGTCTCCACCAGCTAATTGCTGCGCAAGAGCAGTGGTAGCAAGAAGGCCGAGCCAATCACCCAAACTTGAGAATGCCATCGATTGCCACAGTTTTCGAAATGGCTTTATCGAAAGAACACCTCGAATATCACCCTGAAGTGTTGGCTCCATAGGAAAAGCCTAGTCTTGAGTAGCGCGAGCGCGCTTTTCTGCAAGTAGTTCCATGCCCCGCTCCAATGTAAGTAACTCAACGATATCGCCACGACGCAAGGTTGCATTTGTCTCACCATCGGTCACGTAGGTACCGAATTTTCCATCTTTGACGACAATAGATTTACCAGTAACTGGGTCTGGCCCGAGATCTTTGAGCGGCCCTTTTGCAACGCCACGACCACGCCGTTTTGGTTGTGCATAGAGTTCAAGCGCTTCTTCAAGAGTGCAGGTAAAAATCTGATCTTCGTTCGCTAACTGTCGTGAATCCTTTCCGCGACGCAAGTAAGGACCATATGGGCCATTTTGCGCGGTAATCTCCTCACTTGTGTTGGGATCAACGCCAACAGTACGCGGGAGTCCAAAGAGCCTCAATGCATCTTCGATAGTCACAGTATCTAGTGACATAGTTGAAAAGAGCGATGCAGTTCTAGGCTTCGGCGCTTTGCCTTTCACCTTTGGCGTATCTTCAGGTAGCACTTCAACAATGTAAGGACCAAAGCGACCGGTCTTTGCAACTAGGGGCAATCCTGATTCAGGATGAACGCCTAATTGACGTTCCCCTGATGGACGCGCAAAAAGTTCATGAGCTTTTGCTAGCGTGAGCTCATCTGGCGCTAAGTCTTCCGGAATATTTGCGATGACTCGCGTTTCGCCATCACCCTTTTGCAAATACGCACCATAACGACCAACACGAATCTCAATCCCATCACCTAAATTCATAGTGTTAACTTCACGAGCGTCAATCGCGCCAAGGTCGTCTGTCATCTCAGCAAGTCCGGGAATTCCGTCATGACCAAAAAAGAATCGCTTCAGCCATGCAACTCGGTTCTCTTCGCCAAGTGCGATTTTATCGAGATCCTCTTCCATGCTTGCCGTAAAGTCATAATCAATCAATCTTGGGAAATGTTGCTCAAGTAATCCAGTAACTGAGAAAGCTAAGAACGAGGGAATTAGCGCGCGACCACGTTTTGCTACATACCCACGATCCTGAATAGTTTGAATCGTGCTGGCAAAGGTAGAAGGTCGACCAACACCAAGCTCCTCTAGTTTCTTCACTAAGGAAGGTTCGGTATAGCGAGCTGGCGGTTTAGTTTGATGTCCTTCACCAACAAATCGAGTTACAGCCATTACATCGCCGCTCTTCATTGGCGGCAATCTCATCTCAACTTCATCATCAGTTTCTGCACTCTTATCATCGACAACTTCTTCATACGCAGCGAGATAACCTGGGAAAGTAACTACCGAACCATTGGCCCGAAAGCCTGCAGTTTTTCCATCTTTGGTCTTCGTTTCGAGGTCTACACGCATTTGCATCTTTTTTGCATCTGCCATTTGTGAAGCGATTGTTCGCTTCCAAATCAAGTCATAAAGTGAGAACTCTTCGCGCGTGAGCTCTTTTGCCAATTCACCTGGCGTCTTATAAACATCACCAGCAGGACGGATAGCTTCGTGCGCTTCCTGTGCATTCTTAGTCTTCCCGGTATAGACCCGCGGAGTATCAGGAAGATAGTCAGCGCCATAGAGGGATTTAACTGCCGCGCGAGCTGATTCGATTGCTGATGGAGCAAGCGTCACTGAATCGGTACGCATATATGTAATGTAGCCATTTTCATATAATCGTTGAGCAACGCGCATTGTCAATTGCGCGCCCCATCCCAAACGACTGCCAGCATCCTGTTGCAAAGTTGAGGTAGTAAAAGGGGCTTTTGGTTTCTCACTGCGAGGTGATTCTTCTGTTGACTTGACGGTTAATTGGCAACCCTCAAGTGAATCAACAAGAGCAAGCGCTTCTTTTTCTTTCATCCAAATTGAAGAGGACTTATCTTTGACTTTACCGTGCGCATCAAAATCACTTGATGCAGCGAGTTTTGCCCCGTCGAGTGTCAATAGTCGAGCATTGAAGCCAAGCGCACAATGCGCTGTGATATCCCACCAATCTGATGCGACGAATGCTTGACGTTCACGTTCGCGCTCAACTACAAGTCGCATAGCAATTGATTGAACTCGACCAGCAGAGATGCGCGGCATAACTTTCTTCCACAGCACGGGTGAGAGTCGATAACCATACAACCGGTCAAGGATGCGTCGAGTTTCTTGCGCATCTACAAGTCGTTGATCTAATTCACGAGTGTCATTCGCCGCAGCAAGAATTGCATCCTTCGTAATCTCATGAAAGACCATTCTTCGCACTGGAACTTTCGGCTTGAGAATTTCAAGTAGATGCCATGCGATAGCTTCGCCTTCACGGTCTTCATCTGTTGCTAAATAGAGCTCATCAGCATCTTTTAAGAGCGCCTTTAACTCAGAAACTTTCTTTTTCTTATCTGGGTTAATTACATATAGAGGTTCAAAATCTTTTTCAACATTAACGCCTTCTTTGGCCCATTTCTCTTTCTTAACATCGGCAGGAATATCTGCTGCACGTTGTGGAAGATCGCGAATATGGCCCAAACTCGCTTCGACTACATAGTCGCTTCCGAGGAAACTCCCAATTTTCTTTGCCTTTGCCGGGGATTCAACGATGACTAGTGTTTTCTTTTTAGCCACGTTTACCTCCCCGGCTCTAGCAATTCACTCTTAATCAAAGATAAGAGAGAGTTATTTATACGAGCGCAGTTGCCTTACGACGACTACGCACCAGTGAGAAGATGATGACAGCCAGCGCGAGTAGCGCGATGCCCACGCGAGCAGTGTCTTGCTCGTCGAGTGTGAGCGCAACAATCGCTGGTGTAACAAGTAGACCTACCAAGTTCATTACCTTGATAAGTGGGTTGATTGCAGGTCCTGCAGTGTCTTTGAATGGATCGCCGACAGTATCGCCGATGACGGTGGCAGCGTGAGCTGGTGAACCCTTCCCACCATATACGCCATCTTCAACCATCTTCTTCGCGTTATCCCATGCGCCACCAGAGTTGGCAAGGAATACCGCCATCAATGTTCCCGTTCCAATCGCACCGGCAAGGTATGCGCCAAGAGCGCCTACGCCAAGTCCGAATCCAACTGAAATTGGTGCAAGAACTGCAAGAAGTCCCGGTGTTGCGAGTTCACGGAGTGAGTCGCGAGTACAGATATCAACGACGCGGCCGTACTCAGGCTTTTCGGTTCCATTCATAATTCCTGGGTGAAGTTTGAATTGATTTCGAACTTCCATCACCACAGCACCAGCAGCGCGCGAAACCGCATTTACTGCAAGGCCAGAGAAGAGGAATACAACAGCAGCGCCGATGATTAGACCAACGAGGTTACGTGGGTCTGCAACGTTAAGAATTCCGGAGAACTCGACTCCAAGATTTGCCAAGGACTTGCCGCTCTCCTCGACAGCATGCTTGATTGCATCAGTAAAGGAACCAAAGAGTGCCGTAGCAGCAAGTACCGCGGTTGCAATCGCAATTCCTTTAGTAATTGCCTTAGTTGTATTTCCGACAGCATCGAGTGAGGTAAGAATCTTCGCACCATCACCGTGTACATCTCCAGACATTTCAGCAATGCCTTGGGCGTTGTCAGAGATTGGTCCGAAGGTATCCATCGCCACGATTACACCGACCGTTGTCAGCAAGCCACAACCGGCGAGCGCAACTGCAAGGAGCGAGAGGACGACTATGCCGTTACCCAATAGGTAAGCACCAAATACGCCTCCAGCAATCAGAAGCGCTGAATAAACGGCGGATTCAAAGCCGACTGAGATACCAGCGAGAATTACAGTTGCAGCTCCAGTTTGTGATGAGGCGGCAACATCGTTTACTGGACGTCGACCAACTTCGGTGAAGAAACCAGTTAACACCTGAATTGCAGCCGCGAGGACAATTCCAATCAGAACTGCACCAAGTGCAAGAGTCCGTGGACTTCCGCTTGCGCCCGCAATTTCCTGTGAAACGTTGGCGAATTGTGAATAGCTACTTGGTAGATAGATGAATGTAGCGAAGGCAACGAGTATCGCGCTAACGATTGCTGACATGAAGAATGAACGGTTAATTGCGCTCATTGCATTCTTGTCCGTAGGACGAAGGCGTGTAAGGAAAATACCGAGAACGGCAGTGAGCACACCAATGGCAGGAACAATAAGCGGGAAGATTAATCCGCTATCGCCAAATCCTGCGCGACCAAGGATAAGTGCAGCAACGAGAGTCACTGCATACGATTCAAAGAGATCTGCTGCCATACCTGCGCAGTCTCCAACATTGTCTCCAACGTTGTCTGCGATTGTTGCAGCATTGCGAGGGTCATCTTCTGGAATTCCTTGTTCAACTTTTCCAACAAGGTCAGCTCCGACATCGGCAGCCTTGGTGAAAATACCGCCACCAACACGCATGAACATCGCGAGCATGGCTGCGCCAAAACCAAAACCTTCGAGAACTGCAGGTGCGTCAGCCTTGTAAAGCACAACAACAAGTGCAGCGCCGGCAAGACCAAGACCTACGGTCAACATTCCAACAACGCCACCAGTGCGGAAGGCAATCTGCACTGAGCGCTCTGCGCTTCCTGCGCGAGCAGCTTCTGCAACGCGTACGTTGGCACGCACTGCAAGCCACATTCCCTGATACCCAACGAATGCAGAGAACCCTGCACCAACTAAGAAGAAGATTGAACGTCCGATTCGAACGTCACCATCACCAGGAAGTGCAAGTAGTAGGAAGAAAACAATGCCTACGAAAATTGAAAGTGTGCGAAATTGCCGCGTGAGATATGCAGCGGCGCCCTCTTGGACCGCGGATGCGATCTCCTTCATCTTCTCAGTTCCTTCACTCGCTGCAAGAACGCGAGCGCGCAACCCGAAAGCCACAGCCAGGGCTGCGATCGCGATTGCGAGAACGGCGTAGGCGAGGGTCAGGTTTGAGCCAGCCACCTGGACAGTGGCGACGTTGGAAGTCATAGATACTCCTCGTTGGTCTAGTTACTCCTATTTACTCCAGCGCGATGCCCAGCAGGCATCGGTGGGGTAGGCGGACAGAATCGTTTCTGGAGTGAGTGTAAGGCGAGAAGTGGCCATCTTTGGAATCGGTTGCGGAAAAAAGGCCATCCATAACATCCAAATCTCTCGCTAGTGAGCTCGCCAACCGACCCGAATAACCTGGTGGGCCGCGCCCCAAGTGGGACGAAGGGCTATCTCGCCTCCGCCAAATTCGCAGGGAATATCGAGATGGGCCCTGGCAATACGGCAGGCGCTGGCGCCCTCCCCACCGGCGCGATCCATCGCGGCCAGGCCTACCGCCTCAATTTTTCGCACCTCGGCGCGCCGCGCTCCCATTTGAACGCTTTCGATCGCAATAAGAGCGCTCACACCTATTAATAGGAGCGCAAAGTAGGTGGTGAGAAGGGTGGCGCTGCCTGTCTCCTGGGCAATCGATTTGGG
>JBIJBY010000117.1:0-3776 GCA_044344975.1 Candidatus Nanopelagicaceae bacterium
CAGATTGGGCATTTGCAGCATTTGGAATAAGAAGCAGTTCATTCTCGCTTCGACAATAAATGATGATGTCATCAATCACTCCACCAGCTTCATTGCAGAGCAACGAATACTGTGCTTGGCCAGAATTGATTCGATTGAGGTCATTTGCGAAAATCTCGTTGGCCCACTCTTTTGCTTGAGGGCCCTCAATCAGAATCTTTCCCAGGTGTGAGACATCGAAGAGGGCGGCGCTCTCCCGCACCGCTTGGTGCTCGGCAAGGGTGCCACCACCTATAGGTGCGGGATATTCCAATGGCATTTGCCACCCTGCAAAATCGCCGAGCTTTGCTCCCAAAGCTTGATGAATTGAAAGTAATGGCGATTCCACCCGCTCAACTTACCTCGACTGGTTAGGCTTTCACCATGACACTCTCGATCAAGCTCTCAATGGGAGATTTCGGCAAAACCGCACCGCTTGTTATTGGTTATCGCTGTTTACGTGAAGGCGCACCGATCACCCTTGTCTCGAGCGCTGCAAACTTGACTACGAAGGAAGAGGCTTGGTTGATAACAGCTCTGAATAACTCCCGCGCTTCGGGTAAGAGTGATGAGCTTCGCACGATTACTAATCCAGAGGGACAATTAATAGTCGCAGTTGCGCTCCCGCAAAAATCAGATTTGGAAGGTTTGCGTAGGGCTGCTGGTGTCGCCTCGCGAACTTTGTTCGGCTACAAACGCGCCACCTTTGCCATTGCTTGCAAGGATGGAAATGAGTTTACGGCGATTGTTGAAGGCGCTGCACTTGGCGCCTACCACTTCCACCAATTCAAAGGTAGCCACGAGCTTCCTGTTTCGCTAGAGCAAATCTCTTTTACGCCTGGGCGTGTCATTAAGAGTGCACAAGCCACAATTAAGAGAAGTGAAATACTAGTAGCGCAGGTTCGTTTTGTTAGAGATTTGATTAACATGCCGCCGAGCTTCCTCACACCTGAACGGTTTATCTCATTAGTGAAAGAGAATCTTCCAAGTAACGTGCGTGCCAGCGTAAAGACACACACCCAACTAAAATCTGAGGGATATGGAGGAATTACCGCAGTTGGTCAAGGTTCTGCTAACCCTCCTCGACTGCTACATCTTTCATATAAGCCCACCAAGACAAAGAAGAAGTTAGCTTTCGTTGGCAAAGGAATCACCTTTGATACCGGTGGTTTAGCGTTAAAACCAGCGCAAGGTATGGAAGCGATGAAATCTGATATGAGCGGTGCGGCTGCTGTGGTTGGCGCAATCATCGCGATAGCTCGATTAAAGCTCCCAATTTCGATCGACGCATGGGCGCCTCTTGCTGAAAATATGGTTAGCGAGAGCGCTACGCGACCCAGCGATATCATCACGATTTATGGTGGAAAGACTGTCGAAGTTCTCAACCCAGATGCAGAGGGGCGTTTAATTCTCGCTGATGCCTTGGTACGTGCCGCTGAGGTTACGAAAGATCTCGATGGAATCATTGATGTAGCAACTTTGACAGGCGCACAGATTGTTGCGCTCGGGAAACGAACAGCAGCTGTGATGGGCAATAACGAGCAGCTCCAAGAGAGATTCCTCAACGCTGCCCGAACCGCCGGCGAGAGTTTTTGGCCAATGCCCTTACCGGACGAGCTCAGAGCATCGCTTGACTCCCCCGTGGCAGACCTTGCCAATATTGGGGAGCGCATGGGAGGAATGCTTGTCGCTGGCCTCTTCCTGCGAGAGTTCGTCCCTGCCGATCTGCCCTGGCTCCACCTCGATATAGCTGGCCCCTCCTTTAATGAGGACCAGGCCCATGGATATACCCCGGTAGGTGGGGTGGGCTTTGCTGTTCGCTCACTAACCCACTTTGCCGAGGTCACAGCCACCGGCTAGGAGTGGGAAGATAGCCCCATAGGTAAGAGCAGCAGTAACCGATAAGAATCTTTACGGACTTGAGTAGGTAGGAGCAAACGGATGTCTTTTGATGTTGTAATCCTTGGTGGAGGTTCAGGTGGGTACGCCTGCGCCCTTCGTTCAGCGCAACTTGGTCTCAAGGTAGCCCTTATCGAAGCCGGCAAGCTTGGCGGAACCTGTCTTCATCGCGGCTGCATCCCTACAAAAGCCCTCCTTCATGCCGGCGAGGTAGCAGATAACGCACGTGATGCCCACGAGTTTGGTGTTGTTGCCGAATTAGGTGGAATCGATATGGGTGGCGTCAATAACTACAAAGATGGCGTCATCACAAAACTCTATAAAGGTTTACAGGGGTTGGTGAAAAGCAGAGGTATCACATACATCGACGGGCACGGAAAAGTGATCTCGAAAGATACCGTTGAAGTCAATGGCGAGAAGTTCACTGGTAAGAATCTTGTGCTGGCAACTGGTTCCTATCCAAAAACTCTTCCAGGGCTAGAAATAAATGGCACGAATATCGTCACCAGTGATCACGCCCTAACTCTCGATTATGTCCCGAAGAGCGTCATCGTTCTTGGTGGTGGAGTTATTGGTTGCGAGTTTGCATCTGTCTGGAAATCTTTTGGCTCTGATGTTCGAATCATCGAAGGGCTGCAGCATTTGGTACCACTTGAAGATGAATCTTCTTCAAAATTATTGGAGCGGGCGTACCGCAAGCGTGGAATCAACTTTGAATTGGGAGTGCGTTTTAAGAGCGCAACTCCGACCGCAACTGGTGTCAAAGTTGCCCTCGAGGATGGCCGTGAATTTGAAGCCGATCTTCTCCTTGTTTCGGTCGGCCGTGGTCCCACTTCAGCGAATCTTGGCTACGAAGAGATCGGTGTAGCAATGGATCGCGGGTATGTATTGGTCGATTCGAAATGTCGCACTAACATTGCAAATGTCTACGCTGTCGGCGATTTGATTCCCACATTGCAACTTGCCCATGTTGGTTTCGGTGAAGGAATTCTTGTCGCCGAAGAGATTGCCGGTTTAAATCCCCGACCAATTAATTATGATGGCGTTCCTCGTGTGACATATTCGGAGCCAGAAGTTGCATCAGTTGGTTTAACTACCGCACAAGCGAAAGAGCGTGGCCACGACGTGGTTGAGCTCGTCTACGACTTGGCTGGAAACGGTAAATCCCAAATTCTTCGCACGTCAGGCTCAATCAAACTTGTTGCCGAGAAGAATGGACCAGTCCTCGGCATTCACATGGTTGGAAGTCGCGTCGGAGAGCTCTTGGCCGAAGCTCAGTTGATTTACAACTGGGAGGCAACCGCTGATGATGTGGCGCCTTTAATTCACGCCCACCCGACGATGTCTGAGGCTATGGGCGAGGCACACCTCGCGCTGGCCGGCAAACCATTGCACGCCCACGGATAGTTATTACGATTAGCGAGGATAGAGGGGAAGAAGATGTCTTTTAATGTTGTGATGCCAGCGCTGGGAGAGAGCGTTACCGAGGGCACCGTCACTCGGTGGTTGAAAAACGAAGGCGATCAGGTTGCCGTTGACGAACCGCTCCTTGAGGTCTCTACCGACAAAGTCGATACTGAAATCCCTTCGCCAGTTGCGGGTACTGTGGCGAAAATTCTTGTCGCTGTTGACCAAACCGTTCCAGTTGGCGCCGAACTCGTTGTTATTAATGATGGCGCATCTGCTCCGGCAGCCCCGGCAGCTCCAGCAGCCGCTCCCCCTGCTACTCCTGCAGCCGTAACGCCTGCCGCTGCTCCAGCTGCTCCAACTCCAAATAGTGGTGCAAGTGAAATAGTTGTGATGCCTGCTTTGGGAGAATCGGTAACTGAGGGCACCGTCACGCGCTGGTTAAAGAATGT
>JBIJBY010000118.1:0-3775 GCA_044344975.1 Candidatus Nanopelagicaceae bacterium
ATATGAGGAGCAGTCATAACGACAACTTGCTGAAAATACGAGGGATCGGTCAAAGTCTCTTGATAACCAGTCATGCCGGTGGAGAAAACAGCTTCACCAAAAGTTTCTCCCTCTTTTGCCCACGCTCGACCTTCAAAGACTCGACCATCATCTAAGACTAAATAGGCGCGTTTTCTCTGATTCATAACGGTTTCACCAACTCTCCATTAGCCACAATCATTTCGCCACGCAGGAAAGTGAATCGCACTTGGCCTGGTAAATCTCGCTGAAGGTAGGGATTATTTGAACTTTTGCTCGCGCTATTCATCTCGCGCACTTTCCGACGAATCTTCGTATCTACGAGAATTAAATTTGCAAATGCGCCTACTTTGATCTCTTGTCCATGTCCTGCATTCAGGTTTATCCGCCCAATACGAGCAGGAGCATAAGACATACGCTCTGCGATAGTGCTCCAATTTGAAAGTCCACTTTCAATCATGCTCTCTTGAATTACAGAGAGCGCATTCTCCAAACCCAACATGCCGTTGGCAGCCTCGCTCCACTCGCATTCCTTTGCTTCGCGAGGGTGTGGTGCGTGGTCGGTCGCGACGATATCTATCGTTCCATCAGCCAGAGCGACTCTCAATGCCTGGACATCCTCATCAGTCCTCAACGGAGGATTCACTTTATAAATTGGATCATATGTCTCAGCTAAAGCATCTGTAAGGAGTAGGTGGTGTGGCGTTACTTCTGCCGTTACGTTGATGCCGCGTGCTTTAGCTCTACGGATTATTTCAACGCTGCCGGCAGTAGAGACGTGACAGATATGCAATCTGGCGCCAACATGTTCAGCGAGTAAAACATCTCGAGCAATAATCGCCTCTTCCGCCACGGCCGGCCATCCAGTCAATCCCAATTTCGCCGAGACAACTCCTTCATTCATCTGAGCATTCTCAGTTAGGCGTGGATCTTGGGCGTGCTGAGCAATTACCCCATCAAACTGCTTCACATACTCAAGGGCTCTGCGCATGACAAGCGAATCGGAAACGCATTTTCCATCATCACTAAATACCCGCACCTGTGCCATTGAATGAGCCATTGCACCCAACTCTGCAAGTTCAGATCCATTCAATCCTTGAGTAACTGCCCCCACTGCAAACACGTCGCAGTAGCCCGCTTCTCGCCCAAGGCGTACAACTTGTTCCACAACACCTGCCGTATCAGCGACAGGATCTGTATTTGCCATCGCATGTACTGCCGTGAAACCGCCTAAGGCTGCGGCGGCGCTACCTGTGCGTACCGTCTCTGCATCTTCACGTCCCGGTTCACGCAGATGTGTATGTAGATCCACAAGACCGGGTAAAAGTTGCAAACCTGCTCCATCGATAACTTCAGAATTATTGGGATGCAATGATTGAGCTGGGGCTATTTCGCTTATTGATCCCGAAGAAATCCGCAAATCAATCACATCTTGATTTGGGGTGAGCACTGATCGGATGAGGTAGCTTGTTTTTCCAACATTGGAATTATCTGGATTTGTCATTTTAATCAGCTCCTCCTAAGAGTAGATACAAAACTGCCATTCTTATACTGACGCCATTTTTCACTTGCTCCAAAATCTTTGAATCGACGCTATCTGCGCACTCAGAGGAGATCTCTAAACCTCGATTAATCGGACCAGGATGAAGTATGAGTGGAGATTTCTCTCCTTTGGCAAGTCGTTCTCCATCTAATCCAAATAATCTCGAATACTCCCGTGCGCTTGGGAAAAAAGCGCTCTTCATTCGCTCCAGTTGCAAGCGGAGCATCATCACAACATCTGTATTGCGAATGGCCGTATCGAAATTATAGGAAATATTCACCGGCCAATCAGAGACGCCTACCGGCAATAAAGTGGGAGGAGCTACTAACGTTACATTTGCACCAAGCAACGAAAGCAGTAGAACATTACTTCGAGCTACCCGCGAGTGCAGAATATCGCCAACGATTGCCACTTCAATTCCAGAAAGATCAGTTCCTACCCCAGCGTTACTCTCGTCACCAGCCTTTAGATGTTTTCTGATGGTGAATGCATCAAGGAGCGCTTGAGTTGGATGTTCATGTGTTCCATCGCCCGCATTGATGACGGATCCTTCAGTCCATTCTGCTAAGCGACGCGCCGCTCCTGATGAGCCGTGGCGCAAGATAACTGCATCTGCCCCCATGGCTTGAAGGGTTAAAGCCGTATCTTTGAGGCTCTCCCCCTTTGAGACGCTCGATCCTTTCGCTGAAAAATTAATGACATCAGCTGAAAGTCGCTTGGCAGCTGCCTCAAAAGAGATGCGAGTTCTTGTTGAGTCCTCGTAAAAAAGATTTACTACGGTTCGACCGCGCAGCGTTGGCAATTTTTTGATCGGGGCATCCGAGATCCGAGCCAACTCATCGGCAGTATCCAGAATAAGCATCGCCTGTTCCCGCGAGAGGTCGTTAATCGATAATAGATGCGGCGATAAAACCGGCGTCTGCTGATTACTCATGGGAGCCTGCTATCTGCACTAAATCTTCTCCATCAACTTCCGTAATGCTTACCTTGACAATTTCCTCGTGAGAGGTGGGTAGGTTCTTACCAACATAATCAGCTCGGATCGGCAGTTCTCGATGCCCTCGATCAATCAAAACCGCTAACTGGACCATCGCTGGCCGTCCAATTTCACCCAAGGCGTCGAGTGCGGCTCGAATAGTCCGCCCGGAATAGAGCACATCATCAACTAAAACGATCCGTTTTCCATCGATCCCACTGGCCGGAATCTTTGTCGGGGTAAGCGCACGTGGCGGTTTGGAGCGCAGATCATCGCGATGAAGAGTGATATCAAGAGTGCCAACAGGTATCGAGTTTGAATCTATCCGACTGATTTCATGGCCTATACGTTCGGCCAGATGAACTCCGCGCGTAGGGATACCTAATAGGAGAATATTCTCGCTACCGCGATTTTTTTCGATAATTTCATGGGAAATGCGAGTTAACGCGCGTGATATGTCCGCGCCACTTAGAACAGCCTTCATGGCCACCGTTCCTTCCTCGCCTCTCTGGACGAGTCTTAAAGGATTCGGGGTGAGCATATAGGAGATTCCGTGGATATCTCCAACCGGTCACTTCTGCGCGCGCCTACCCTCTCACCATGGAATTCGATCGTTTGGAAGCGCTTCGCGTAGGACAAGAGATCAAGAAAATCAGAAAACAACGAGGCTTATCGCTGGCCGATGTTGAGGCCCTCTCTGCTGGGCGCTGGAAAGCCGTTGTTGTCGGCTCCTACGAGAGAGCCGACCGTGCAATTACCGTCGGCCGCCTTAGCTCGTTGATGGCGCTCTACCAAGCTCCGCTCAGCGCCATTTTCCCATCCGGAACGCTGGGCGCTCTTCCATCGGCCGGCGCGAGCCTGTCCAATCCGGCCATGAATGCACCCTCTACCCCGTGGACGATCAACCTGGCTAAACGACAGGAGATAACTTCAAAGAGCTATCCGCTTGCACAATTCATCAACCACATCATCAATGCCCGTGGTGATTGGAATGGCCATGTGCTTACGGTACGGCAGGATGATCTCGAGATGATTGCTACGTGTGAAGGTCTTTCGTTCAGCGATTTTATTGAGAGGCTTCGAGCCCATCGTTTTCTCGCGCTATTGCGCTGAGGATGCCATGTATATATTGAGGTGATTCATCGGTAGATAGTAGTTTCGCTAACTCAATAGCTTCATCGATAGCGACCGAAACAGGAACTGCACGTTCTTTACCGTGCAAAATCTCGAATGTTCCA
>JBIJBY010000119.1:0-3741 GCA_044344975.1 Candidatus Nanopelagicaceae bacterium
AGCAAGGTGCTTCTTTGCTTGTTCACCTTTAGTAAAAATTCCCGTTGATTCGACGACAATCTCCACGCCAACCGAACTCCAAGGTAACGCACCAGGGTCGCGTTCAGCGAAGACAGCAATAGTTTTGCCATCAACGGTAATTGAGTTTTCTGTGTGGGAAATCGTCTTTCCTATCGGACCGAGGATGGAATCGTATTTGAGAAGGTGCGCCAGAGTTGCTGTATCGGTGAGGTCATTAATCGCAACGATTTCAATATTTGCGCGCGCACTTTCAGAAGCAAGGATTGCCCGAAAAAAATTGCGACCGATCCGACCAAATCCATTTACGCCTACCTTTATCGCTTTAGACATTTGAGTCTCCCCGCCTTCTCTCTCTTGCTTCGTCTCTTTTGCTTGGTGTTTATCTTCACGTTAACAAGTCTGGACTTATTCCCGACTCAGTATCAGGTATTCCCATCTCCACTGCTCGCTTATCGGCCATCGCGAGGAGCCTGCGTATCCGACCTGCAATTGCATCCTTTGTCATAGGTGGCACTGCAAGCGCGCCTAATTCTTCAAGGCTTGCCTGGCCGTGTTCAATTCGCAGTCGGCCAGCCTCTAGAAGATGATCGGGAATCTCAGCGCCTAGTATTTCGATAGCGCGTTGCACGCGAGCAGATGCGGCCACCGCAGCGCGCGCTGAACGACGAAGGTTTGCATCATCAAAATTTGCCAAACGATTTGCAGTGGCGCGTACTTCGCGGCGCATCCGTCGCTCTTCCCAAGCAAGAAAACTGTCATGTGCGCCCATCAATGTAAGAAGCGCTCCGATCGCATCGCCATCACGGACAACGACTCGATCGATGCCGCGCACCTCGCGCGCCTTAGCTGTTATTCCTAAACGTCGCGCCGATCCAACAAGGGCAAGTGCAGCTTCTGGACCAGGTGCGGTTATCTCGAGCGCCGAAGAGCGACCTGGCTCAGTTAGCGAGCCATGCGCCAAGAATGCTCCACGCCACGCTGACTCAGCGTCACATTTGGCGGCGGAAACAATCTGTGGCGGCAAGCCTCGGACTGGGCGACCATTCGCATCGATTAACCCAGTCTGTCGCGCAAGCGCCTCTCCTGTTTCCACTACCCGCAAAACGTAGCGACTGCCTTTTCGCAACCCTCCGGGGGTGAGCACGCTCAAATCACTGGTATGTCCATAGACTTCGGAAATTTCTTTGAGCAATCGACGCGCGGTCTGCGCTGTGTCTAGCTCTACCTCAACAACAACTTTCCCTGCCATGACGTGGAGGCCGCCAGCAAATCGAAGCAAGGCAGAGACTTCAGCTTTTCGGCAACAAGGTTTCGAGATGGCAAGGCGACTTAGCTCATCCTTTACAGTCGCAGTCATCGCCATGGTGAATTCTTTCTCTCGTGGAAGCTTTAGCTCGTCATTATTCTTGCTAAAGCGGAAACTACCTTTTTTGGGTCATGTTGGTCGCTGGTTGGGCCGTGGGCTAAGTCACTTACCTCAAGCCTTGCTCCCAATCCGGCCACATACTCCTCCAACTCCCTCGAGAGAATACTCGGGTCGGCAAGAACTACATCGATGGGTACTTCCGGGGCATGGTTATGGAGGAAAGTTAGGCGCCCAGATGGAGCCAACTCTGCAGCTTCGTCCCCAGGGCCAGGTGCAATCAGGTTAAGTATGAGTAGTTTGCGCGCTTTGGTTTGTGCAAGAGACTTCCGAGTTTCTGGCAAGAGTAGATGCGGCAACACACTTGAGTACCAAGAGCCCGGACCGAGAGTGACCCACTCGGCTCGGTTGATTGCAGCGAGCGCTTCAGGGTGCGTCGGTGGATTCTCTGGAATCAACTCCACTCCCTCGATGGCGCCACGTGCAAGTGCGACTTCACTCTGTCCTCGAATAATTGAAACGCTCCCATCACTGCGGGAGCGCACACGTGCTTGTATCTCTAATGGAATGGAGGACATGGGCAGAACTCGACCCACAACTCGGAGCAACTCACCAACGCGCGTTAAGCCCTCAACGGGATCGTCGTAAATCTCCCAGAGCGCGGTAAGCAGGAGGTTGCCCAGGTTATGGCCATTAAGTGGGCCATCACTCGTAAAGCGATGCTGCAGCACTCTGGCCCAACCTCTCCCCCATTCATCATCTGAACAGAGCGCAGTTAAAGCCATTCGCAGATCACCAGGTGGCATCACACCAAACTCTGTGCGCAACCTTCCGCTTGAACCTCCGTTATCTGCAACTGTGACCAAGGCGGTGATATCCGTAGTGATTTCGCGCAGCGCAGTAAGCGTGGCAGCCAATCCATGGCCGCCACCCATTGCCACTACTGGCATTTGGTCTGCACTACTCATCGATCTACATCTCGATGTTGAAGATGTACATCAACACCCGCTTCTTTACATCGTTGCGCCACTTCTTGCGCAACGGCAACGCTTCGATGTCGCCCTCCAGTGCAGCCAAATGCAACAGTGATGTATCGCTTACCTTCGCGTAAAAACCCAGTGCTCGCAGATTGGAAAAGTGAGATGAAGCCTGCGATAAATTCCTCGGTAGCAGAGTGCGAAAGCACGGCATCAGAAACTGGCTTCTCTTTTCCACTTAAAGGCTGCAAAGCAGGAATCCAGTGTGGATTAGGAATAAATCGGCAATCGAGAATGAAGTCAGCATCGTAAGGAATTCCATATTTGTACCCGAACGAAAGGAGCGAGAGATGGAGCGCGCTCTCACTCTCATTGGAAAAGGTCTGATCGATCTTGAGGGCTAATTGGTGAACATTGAGCGATGAAGAATCAATCACAATCTCTGCATCAGAGCGAAGGTTACGTAATAGATCTCGTTCGCGCGAGATTCCATCAACGATTCGATCGTCTCCTTGGAGTGGATGAGGCCTGCGTGTTGCTTCATAGCGTCGCACCAGTACCTCGTCATGAGAATCCAAAAAGAGAATTCGAACATCATCACCATTTGCTTTGAGAGCAGCTACACCAGTAGTGAGTTCGGTCGAGAATTCTTTGCTGCGTACATCGATGACTACGGCGACCTTCTGGCGCTCGCTGCGCAACTCATCGACGAGTGGAAAAAGCATCGAAGCCGGTAGATTATCAACCACATACCAGTGATGGTCTTCGAGCACGTGGGCAGCGGTCGAGCGTCCAGCGCCGCTCATTCCTGTGACGATTACAACATCCACGCTCTCACTGCTCCTCTCGCGCCTCTAGCCTTTCACTACTGTCAAGAACCTCGCCGGTCTGGCTATCGACCCCTTCCAGAGCCCCCGGCTCGCTGCGCAACGAATGGAGGATGTGGTCCGCGATCTTCAGCCCTATTCCAGGCAACGCTGCAATCTCGTCAGCAGGTGCGCTACGTATCTTGGCAACAGAACCGAAGTGATCAATGAGAGTTTTTCGTCGGACAGCACCCAAACCATTGATCTCTTCAAGAAGGGAGGCCAACCCCTCTTTGGATCTCTTACTTCGATGATAGGTATTTGCAAACCGGTGTGCTTCATCCCGGATTCGCTGAAAAAGATAGAGCGCCTCGCTATTTCTTGGCAAGATGATGGGCTCCTTCGCGTGTGGCAACCAAACCTCTTCGAAACGCTTTGCCAAGCCACACAAAAAGATTTCTCTTCCTTCCAAAACTTCTGCCGCTGCATTCACTTGAGGTTTTCCACCATCCACGATGATGAGTTGGGGTGGATAGGCAAATTTCACTTTCGATCGGTCAACATCTGCTTCATC
>JBIJBY010000120.1:0-3701 GCA_044344975.1 Candidatus Nanopelagicaceae bacterium
ACAAAAAGATTTCTCTTCCTTCCAAAACTTCTGCCGCTGCATTCACTTGAGGTTTTCCACCATCCACGATGATGAGTTGGGGTGGATAGGCAAATTTCACTTTCGATCGGTCAACATCTGCTTCATCAATAACCTCTTCATCAAGACGTGCCAATCGACGACTAAGCACCTGTCGCATTGCTGCAACATCATTAGGTTTTCCAGTCTGACTGTGAATGCTAAACCGACGATAATCAGATTTCTTCGCCAATCCATCTTCGAAGACAACCATTGAGGCCACAATCTGACTTCCTTGCATGTTGGCAATGTCAAAACATTCAATTCGAAGTGGCGGTTGATCCATTCCTAGCGCTAACTGGATCTCTTCTAACGCCTGACTTCGCGTAGTCATATCACTCGAACGTTTAGCTAAGTGGCGAAATAGAACATCGTGCGAATTTCTAATTACCGATTCAAGGAGCTCTCGTTTATCACCACGCATTGGTGTGCGAATTTCAACGCGCGCACCTTTTTTCTGGGAGAGTAAATCTTCCAAGGCGCTATCAGCTGGTAGCGCCTGATTGAGAAGTATCTCCGCCGGTATTTCGACCTCTTCAGACGCAAGATATTTTGTAGCCAGCAATTGCTCCAGATGATCAGCCTGTTCAATTTCTACTCCCGATTCCACAATCCAGGAGTGCGCACTAGTCACCCGACCGGCTCGAACCTGAAATTGAGTGACAGCGCCCTTTCCGCCCATCTCTTCCCAGACGCTCGCAAAGAGATCAAGATTACTGTCGAGCGGTAGCGCGACAGAATTACTCGTCGCAACTTTTTCGAGGGCATCTATCTGATCACGATACTTAGCCGCATTTTCAAACTCTTGTTGATTCGAAGCTGCAACCATCTTTATTCGAAGTTCATCAATAAATTTTCTTGGATCAGAATTCATGAAACTGATCAATGAGGCTACAAGTTGATTATGGTGCTCTTGCTCGCTTGGCTCTTTTGCTAGGCAGGGGGCGACGCACTTTCCAATGTAGCCCAAAAGACAAGCTCGTTGACTTCGTTGCGCCCGCTGAAAGACACCATTGCTACATGATCGAATCGGAAAAGCGCTCTGCAAAATCTCCATAAGTTCACGGAGGGCCCACGCGTGCGGATAGGGTCCAAAATATTTAGCGCCATCTTTTCGAACCGATCGAGTAACAAAAATTCGTGGAACTTCATCACGCATTGATATAGCAAGATAGGGGAAAGATTTATCGTCTCGGAATATAACGTTGTACTTTGGTTTCTCTTGTTGTATCCAGGTATATTCGAGCTGAAGAGACTCGATTTCATTTCCGACCAAGGTCCAATCAACTCGATTGGCCTCCCACACCATCTTCCGCACTTTCTCATCTAAATTCGATTGGAAGTAGCTACTAAGTCGCGCACGTAGATTTTTTGCTTTCCCGACATAAATAACGTGGTTCTGACTATTAAAGAAGCGATAGACCCCGGGCGAAGTCGGGATATTCTCCGGGCGATAAGTTGTGGGGTCAGCCACGACTTCCGCCGCTGGTGAGCGCTTCAGCCAGGAATTGGCCGGTGTAACTCTTTTTATTCTTGGCAACCTGCTCTGGAGTTCCCTCGGCGACAACACTTCCACCTCGCGAACCGCCATCAGGACCTAAATCAATCACCCAATCAGCGCTCTTGATAACGTCGAGATTATGCTCGATGACAACTACCGTATTTCCGCTATCAGCAAGACGATTTAACACACCTAACAATTTACTTACATCCTCAAAGTGCAACCCAGTTGTCGGTTCATCAAGTACATAAATAGTTCGTCCCGTGGAACGGCGCTGTAGTTCCGTTGCAAGTTTGACGCGTTGAGCCTCTCCGCCAGAGAGCGTTGGCGCGGATTGACCCAGTCGTACATACCCGAGCCCAACATCACAGAGCGTCTTGAGGTAGCGCGCAATTGCCGGCACGCTTTCGAAGAATTCAAAGGCATGTTCGATTGGCATGTTAAGCACTTCAGAGATGTTTTTACCTTTGTAATGCACTTCAAGCGTTTCTCGGTTGTAGCGTGCCCCATGACACACCTCACATGGAACATATACATCGGGCAAGAAATTCATTTCGATAGTGATTGTTCCGTCACCGGAACAATTCTCGCACCGTCCACCTTTTACATTGAAGGAGAAGCGACCTTGTTGATAACCACGAATCTTGGCCTCTGCTGTCTCCGCAAAAAGTCCGCGCACTTTATCGAAGACTCCAGTATAGGTAGCCGGGTTCGAACGTGGAGTTCTGCCAATGGGCGATTGATCCACATGAACCACTTTATCGAGCGCATCGATTCCGGTAATTGTTTTATGTCTACCTGGCACGATGCGCGCACCATTTAATTTATTGGCAAGAACGCTATAAAGAATCTCATTGACCAACGTCGATTTACCAGAACCGCTTACGCCGGTCACTGCCACAAAGGTTCCCAGCGGGAATTCAACATCAATATTCTGCAAGTTATTCTCGCGTGCGCCTTTAACACAAATCTTTCTTTTTGGGTCGACCGGGCGCCGTACTGTGGGAATGGCAATTTCTTTACGTCCTGATAAATACGCCCCAGTGATAGAACGCTTATTTTCAATAAGTTCCTTGTACGGTCCGGAAACCACAACTTCGCCACCATGTTCTCCAGCGCCAGGGCCAATATCAACAATCCAATCTGCAGTTCGAATGGTCTCCTCATCGTGCTCCACGACAATTAGCGTGTTACCTAAATCGCGTAACCTGGTTAGCGTATCGATTAAACGACGGTTATCGCGTTGATGTAAACCGATGCTTGGCTCATCAAGTACATAGAGGACTCCCACTAGGCCAGAGCCAATCTGTGTTGCTAGGCGAATTCGCTGCGCTTCGCCCCCAGAGAGCGTTGCTGCAGGACGATCGAGCGAGAGATAGTCAAGACCAACATCCAAAAGGAATCCCAGACGCGCATTAACTTCCTTGAGTACACGCTCGGCAATCTTCTTCTCGCGAGCCGTTAGCGAGAGCTTGCCTATAAAATTTGCGCATTCAGCGATCGAAAGAGCGCAAAGTTGAGCGATGTTTAATCCGCCCAACGTAACAGCGAGAATTTCATCTTTGAGTCGAGCGCCTTTACAGGCCGGACATGGCGTTTCTCGCATGAAAGCTTCATATCGATCTCGACTGAATTCGCTCTCAGTTTCACCATGGCGACGTTCTAAGAATGGCACTACCCCCTCGAAGCCAGTGCTGTATTGACGCGCTCTGCCATATCTATTTTTATACTTCACATGCACTTCGTAGTCATAGCCATTGAGAATGGCATCTTTCACTTTCACCGAAAGTTTCTTCCAGGGCGCATCGAGAGAAAAGTTCATATCTTTTGAGAGCGCCTCGAGCAACCGCAGGAAATATTCCGAACTAGCGCCCATAGACCATGGGGCGATTGCTCCCTCATAAATACTGAGCGAATCATCAGGAACGATAAGTTCCATATCTACCTCTAATTTGGTACCAATGCCCGAGCACTCCCCGCAAGCACCAAAAGGAGAGTTAAATGAGAATGAGCGTGGCTCTAACTCTTCGATTGAAATGCCACACTTCATGCAGGCCATTTTCTCGCTGAACGTGCGTTCACGATCTGAACTTTTTTCATCTCGCTCGATGAAATCCAATGTGACAATCCCGTTGCCAAGCCT
>JBIJBY010000032.1:0-12889 GCA_044344975.1 Candidatus Nanopelagicaceae bacterium
CATCATTAGTAATGTTGACGCAGAATTTACTTACGAGAAATTACTCTCCCATGCTTCTAAGGGTATTCGCGAACGAAGGAAACTCAAGCGCGCGACCCCGTCATTCTCTGGCTTTTACCTCTTGCTGGGTTTAAAAGGACGAGATGTTAATCAACGCCACCATACCGTCTCCTTTCCCGAAGATTACGATGCAGAATTTGATGCCCTATTTAAATCACTGACTCCCGTGACCGATCCAACGCTTTACATTTGCTCACCTCAAGATCTTTCAATGTCTCCCTCCCCCAATCATGAATCGTGGTTTGTGCTCGTCAATGCTCCGCGTCAGAGCGGGAATAGCAATAACGGCAAGAAGAGAGATGGTTTTGATTGGCGCGCTCCAGGAGTTGCGCAACGTTACAGTGAACACCTCGTTGATCTTCTCGTAGCACGTGGATTGCTTGATAAGTCACGGATTGAAACCCTGACCTATCGTTCGCCCGCAGATATTGAGGAGCTATTCAACGCACCTGGCGGTTCGATCTATGGCAAGTCCAGCAATGGCGCAAGAGCTGCATTCAACCGGGCATCGAATCGCTCACCACTCGAAGGTCTTTATCTTGTAGGTGGATCTGCCCATCCGGGCGGCGGTGTTCCACTGGTAGGAATTAGCGGCGAAATTGTCGCTAACGTAATCTCTTCCGCGCCATCAAAATAAATTGTGCAAGAGCAATACTCTGCATGGCGAGCCAGATGATAGACACCACAACTAGACAATTGGAATAGATACTTTGACCCAAGAAACCGAAGGCGACAAGTAGACCTCGAACAGGTCGTTCACAGATTGTGACAACTCCCAAAACTCCTGAATTCGCTCCCGCAAGATGATTGAGTTTTGCGCGGCCGTACTCCTGGGTCGCAACTACTACCCAGATAGTAAGTAAGAGAGCAGGAGAGATTCCAGCATAATAAAGAGAACCAATCCAGAGTAGTTCTGTGACTCGATCGACAATCCCATCCCAAACTCCACCGAGTGGAGAAGTTTTTCTCCGAATGATTGCAACGGCACCATCAAATCCATCCACCATCAATGAAAATAAGATCAGCAGGGCAATGCTCAGGTTACTGTCAGCAAAGAGAGCGAGCGTTGCCAAAAAAGGTGCCAATAACGTCACAGCATTAGGGGGGACTTTTAGTAATACAAAAGGCTTCACGAGAAAATAATTGATTGCCAAATATGCCCTGGCGGTACCTGAGACTTCAACACCAGCTTCGTATCCATGCACCTCAGACCAGGCTCGAAGATATTCACTGCGATTCATTATCTAATTCCTAAGTTTGCAACAACTTCACGGGTTGCAGGTGAGGTATTCAATGTGAAGAAATGAAGCGCATCAACCCCGATGGCAAGCAACTCTTGGCAAAGCGTAGTTGCGACCTCAACTCCCAGGCGCTGAACTGCTATGGGATCCTCTGCAACATCCTCAAAGCGCGCCTTGATTGGAGGTGGAATCTCCGTTCCAGAGAGCTCTGCAAATCGAATTAATTGTTTGACATTAGTTACGGGCATGATTCCTGGAATTAACTGCACAGTAAGACCAGCGCCCGCCACCTCTTCCATCAACCGTTCCCAAGAGTGCACATCAAAGAAAAATTGGGAAATTGCAAAGGTTGCACCAGCATCAACTTTTCGTTGTAGCGTTGCAAGATCCTCAGCTCGGTTCGCACTTGCGGGGTGACCGTCCGGAAAGACGGCTACGCCAACTGAAAATCCCATTCCATGTGCTAACTCGACAAGTTGATCGGCATGATCGACGCCATCGGTTGTTCCGACCCATGGATCCCGTGGACCTCCCGGTGGATCTCCTCGTAAGGCAAGCACGTGGTCAATTCCGGCGCTCTTGTATTGGGTGAGCACCGATTCAAGTTCGGTGCGCGTTGCCCCCACGCAAGTTAAATGCGCAACAGTCGGAATTCCCGTTCGAGAAGTTATCTCTGAAGTTATTCGAAGCGTCCGATCGCGGGAACTTCCACCCGCCCCATAAGTTACGGAGAGGAAATCTGGTGCGATATCTGCGAGTTGAGCCAAGGTGTGCCAGAGCCGCTCCTCCCCTGCCTCATCCTTGGGAGGGAAGAACTCAAACGAGAGGCTTATCGGCTCATCCACGGCAGTCAGGGTAGCGTTGCCACATGCTTTCTGGCCCCCGTTTGGCGATAGACCGCGCCCTGGAGCGTTTTCTTGCCAGCGCCCATGAGCAAATCACCGCCATCGATGGCGAGCTAACTCCCATTAGTAGCGCGCTCAACGAATTCCTCGCTGGCGGGAAAAGATTGCGTCCACTCTTTGCTACAGCCGGCTTCGTTGGCGCCGGTGGTTCTCTTGATGACGAAAGCATCTATCGAGCTTGCGTTTGCCTCGAACTTCTTCAAGCATGCGCGCTGATTCATGATGACATGATGGATGGATCAGATACTCGGCGAGGTGCGCCCTCAATGCACCGCAGATTCGAACGAGAGCACTCCGAACGTCGCGGTTTTGGCGATAGTGAAAATTTTGGCCATGCGACAGCGCTCTTGCTAGGAGATCTCGCTTTAGTTTGGTCTACCCAAGCGCTCAATCTCTCCGGCCTCTCTGATTTACAACTTCGTTCTGTTAATCCGATTTTTGACATCATGCGGGTCGAGCTGATGGCAGGACAGTATCTCGACATGCATGGCGGTAGCCTCGATACGATGTCGATCGAAAGCGCGATAAAGATTGCAACGTACAAATCCGGAAAATATACGATTGAACGACCGCTACATTTTGGCGGAGTTCTCGCTCACCCCGATGAAAATGGCGCTCTCTTGGCGGCTTACAGCGAGTATGGAATTCCCCTTGGGATTGCCTTCCAACTCAGAGACGACCTGCTTGGAGTGTTTGGGGATAGCGCCATAACAGGAAAGCCAGCAGGAGATGACTTACTTGAAGGAAAGCGGACCGCCCTTATTGCATATGCACAAAAACATCTCTCGGAGAGAGAGCACGAAGAGTTTGCCACCCTCTTTGGTAAGAAGAATCTCACCTTGGATCAGATTGACCGATTGCGTCTGCTGATTAAGAACACCGGTGCAGTTGATTTCATCGAGAAATTAATCGAAGAGAAAACTATCCTTGCCCTGACCGCACTTCAAAACTCAAAGATTTCAAGCTCGGGCCGGGAACTTCTCGCAGAGCTTGCAATAAAGGCCACTCAAAGGAGCGCGTAATGCGTACAGTCTCAGGACCTACCGACAAGGTGATTGTCGTTGGCGCTGGGCTTGGCGGATTAAGCGCAGCGCTTCGATTGGCGGGAGCAGGGCGAGAAGTAACAATTGTTGAACGTGAAGCAGTTCCCGGTGGTCGAAATGGTCTTCTTGCTGATCAGGGTTATCGCTTCGACACTGGGCCAACAGTGCTCACCATGCCCTCGCTCATCGAAGAGGCCCTTGCATCGGTCGGTGAAAAGCTCTCGGATTGGCTTGATCTCGTTCCGCTCCGCCCGCTCTATCGCGCCTTCTATCACGATGGTTCTTCGCTAGATGTCTTTCCCAACACTGCAGAGATGGAAGAGGAGATTGCTCGCGTCATCGGGCCATCAGAGGCGCTTGGCTACCGCAAATATGTAGATTTTGTGACCAAGCTATACAAGTACGAAATGAATGACTTCATCGATCGCAATATCGACTCTCCGCTCCAACTTCTCACTCCAAATCTTGCTCGATTAATTGCAATCGGTGGCTTTAGACGCCTAGCTCCAAAAGTCAATCAATACTTGAAAGATCCTCGCACGCAGAAGGTTTACTCCTTCCAAGCCATGTACGCCGGTGTCAGCCCGCAACAAGCGCTGGCAATTTATGCAGTTATTGCCTACATGGATAGCGTCAATGGCGTCTTCTTCCCGAAGGGTGGTATGCATGCGCTTCCTAGGGCGCTTGCTGGCGCTGCCCAGAAGCATGGCGTGAAGATTCGATATTCAACGACTGTAGCGAGCGTTGCAATCAAAAATGGTCGCGCTACGGGAGTGATCACTGATACTGGCGAACATATTTCTGGTGATGTGGTGGTGCTTAATCCAGATCTACCTATCGCTTACAAAGAGTTGCTCGATAAAGAACCTTTCGACGTCAAACGTTTGAATTACTCACCATCGTGCGTCGTCATGCTCGTCGGATCAAATAAAAGTTACGACCATATTGCCCATCACAATATTCACTTTGGTCAGTCATGGGATGGCGTCTTTGATGAATTAATCAAGAAAAAAACCTTCATGACCGATCCATCTTTGCTCGTCACTGTGCCAACTTACGATGACCCCAACTTGGCACCTGCGGGTAAATCCTCGTATTACGTGCTTTTCCCAACACCTAACCTCAACTCCAGTATTGACTGGTCGAAGGAGCGAGATCGCTATCGTGACGAGATGGTCCGCACTCTCGAAGCTCGCGGCTATACCGATTTCGCCGCTGGAATTGAGGTTGAACACCTCACGACTCCAGTTGAATGGCGAGCGCAAGGAATGGAGGCAGGAGCGCCCTTTGCTAGCGCTCACACCTTCTTTCAAACAGGTCCCTTCCGACCACGAAACTTGGCGCGCGGCATTGAAAATGTAGTCTTTACCGGCTCTGGCACTCAGCCTGGCGTTGGTGTGCCCATGGTCTTAATCTCCGGCAAATTAGCGGCAGAGCGAATCATCGGTCGATGAGTGCGCGCGAACTAGATGCAGCAGGAATCGTCGCTCCGGAGCTACGCGCCTCATACTCCGAGTGCAAACGTCTTAACTCGCTCCATGGAAAGACCTACTACCTAGCCACGCTCTTACTCCCGCCAGGAAAGCGACCGTTTGTGCACGCGCTATATGGCTTTGCGCGATATGCCGATGAGATTGTCGATGATCTAGCATCGACGCTATCTGCAGAAGAGAAAGAGTCTGCCCTCTCAGCATGGAGTACGCAGATCCTCAAGGATCTAGCGAACGGCGAGAGTAAAGATCATGTTGGTGCAGCGCTAGTTGATACGGTCCAAAGATTTCAAATTCCCATTAAACATTTTGAAGCCTTTTTACGCTCTATGGCTATGGATATCTCTATCTCTCGATACGAGAGCTACGAGAACCTTATGGAATATGTCTATGGCTCTGCCGCCGTAATTGGATTAGAGATGGTGCCAATTTTGGGAGCACTCTCTGACGATGCATACCCTGCGGCAGAGAAGCTTGGCATCGCTTTCCAACTTGCTAATTTTATCCGCGATGTTGGCGAAGATTTGGAGCGAGGACGAATCTATCTTCCACTCGATGAATTATCTTCCTTTAACGTCAGCGAAGAGATGCTAATGGCACGAGTTGTTACTCCTGAGCTAAAAGAGGCGCTCAAATTCAACATTGAAAGAGTGCGCCAGCTCCAACGTGAAGCAGCCCCTGGCATCAAACTCCTTGCACCAGAAAGTCGCGCATGTATCGAAGCTGCAAGTGAGCTCTATTGTGGAATTGTGGATGAGGTAGAGAAGATCAACTATCAAATATTTACCAAGCGAGCGAAGACCTCTACGACCAGAAGACTTGCAGTTGCCCTCCCTGCTTTTACCCGCGCTCTTGCTGCACGCCGCGCGCACCCCAGTAGATCCACAAACTGATAACGCCAAGAATTAGTGCGAAACCAAATAAGAGATCTTCCACTGGAGCGCTCGCAATCCGAAATCCTGTGATGAATTGATCTCGATACATCACGATTTCGCGCGAGGTAAGCCACCAATTGGTGAGTAATTGGAATGGCAAAATAATTGCGTATGAGGTCCAAAAAGCGCGGCGCAGAATCATTCGTCGTCGCGTGATGAATAAGTCAAAGAGAATTGCTATCGGGACGGCAACTAAGGCAAGTTGGGTGTAGCTCACTTTTCATCACCAAACTTCCATTTGCTGTTATTTCGTTTAACTACTCCGACCGCCTCAATAGTCAAAATTGCCGCAAGTGGTACAACGGTGAAGAAGAGGAACTCTTCGAGCGGGATACCGCCAAAACCGATAATCCCTAAGATCTGATCCTCATCAAAATGCCAATGCCCTCTGCTGATTGCATAGAGATCCCAAATAATAAAAACCGCCGCAACCGGCAAAATGCTAAGTAGCGCGCGCTTGAGGCGTCGGAGCACCCCTACCTTCAAAAAAATTTCAAGCCAGAACGAGCCTGCGACCGTGAATGCAATCATTGCAAGGTAGCCGAACTTGAGCATGGCCAATGCTATCCTTTTGCTCGCACGGGAGCCGAAGTTCGGCTGAGAGGGTGGCTCGCCACCGACCGTTAGAACCAGTCCGGTAATGCGGATTCGGAAGGGGTAACCATGATTCTCTTTACTGCTTGGAACTACCAAGTATCTCTCTTGGAATTTACCGCCGCGATCACTTCGCTGATAGCTGTCTACCTGGGAACTACCGGTCGCAAGGTGATGTGGCCTTGGTGGATCGTAAGTTCTGCCCTTTATGCGTTCTGGTTTTTCGATGCCAAGTACTATGCCTCGGTCGCTACACAACTTATCTTCGTAACCTTTGGCATCTGGGGCTGGTTCGCCTGGAAAAAGAGTGGCGCCGAACCCACCAGTCTCTCACTCAAAGGTCGCATCATTGTCGTGCTTGCATTTGCGGCCTGCTGGCTTGCCTTCGCTCCTTATTTGAAATCGGTCGGCGCTGTAGCAATTTGGAGCGACACCTTTGGCCTTCTCGGCAGCCTGATCGCACAAGTAATTATGGTCAAAGAAAAATGGGAGACCTGGGCGCTTTGGCTTGCTGTCGACATCGTGCTCACTGTTCAGTATTTCCGTGGCGAGGCCTACTTCACCTCCCTGGTCTACTTAATTTTCACTGGAGTAGCGATATTAGGTTGGGTACGTTGGTATAAAAATGCATCCCGCGCTCCTCAATAACCTCACAGCGCTACTGCGTAACCGAAATGTGAGCGCTCCACCCACCTTACTTCTTATTGATGGGCCGGCAGGGGCAGGTAAGACCACCCTGGCGCGAGAAGTACTTTCCACTTTTGGGTTTGGCGAGATTATCCATTGCGACGATCTATACAACGGCTGGGAGGATGCACTTACTCCCACGCTCGAGAAAACAATCAGAGAGCAAATCATCAAACCGCTTCATAATTCTGAGCCAATCCACTATCTAAAGTATGACTGGAGAGCAGGGCGCTACGGCGAGAGAATTACAGTGCCCGCGACGCCCTTGATCATCCTTGAGGGAGTTGGATGTGCGCTACCAGGAGTTACACCCTCTGCAGAGCTCTCGATTTGGATAGATATTCCATTTGAACTTGGACTTGAACGAGTATTGAAGCGAGATGGAACGCACATCCAAAAGGAGATGCTCACTTGGATTGCGCGGCAAGAAGAATTCTTTTCTGAGAATCAGAATCGAGCGAATTGCACCATACATCTTCCCTACGGAGCGCCTGCCCAGCCCTGAGGCGCTATTTTCATAGAATCTCAGAGTGTCAGAGCGAATTGGCGAACTCATAGATGGACGTTATGAGATAACTAGCGCCATCTCGCGTGGTGGCATGGCAACGGTCTACTCTGCGATTGATACCCGCCTTGATCGAACTGTTGCGGTGAAAATCATGCATGAAAATCTTGCCCGCGATGAAGAGTTTGTCTCCCGTTTCATTCGAGAAGCAAAGGCTGCTGCAGGTTTATCTCATCCGAATTTAGTTCAAGTTTACGATCAAGGATGGAATCAGGGTGGCGTTCCTGCAGTCTTTCTCGTTATGGAATACATACCTGGTGCGACCTTACGCGATCATCTTTTTGCCGTTGGTCAGTTAGGCGCGAAAGAGGCCCTTGAAATCCTCGATCAAGTGCTCTCTGCCCTGATTTACGCACACCATAGTGGCATCATCCATCGCGATATCAAACCTGAGAACATCATGATTACTGCGGATGGTCGAGCAAAGCTTGGTGATTTCGGATTGGCGCGCGCCGTCAGCACTGGAAACACGTTAACGGCAGATGCGAATGTATTGATGGGAACTGTTGGCTATTTAGCCCCCGAGCAAGTGCAACGGGGCATCGCCGATGTAAAGAGTGATATCTACTCCCTCGGAATAGCCCTCTTTGAGATGTTAACCGGGAAGAAACCATATGAAGGTGACTCTCCTATTCAAATCGCTTATCGCCATGTTCATGATCGGGTGCCAGCTCCATCTACCCTCAATAGCGCAATTACTCGAGATCTTGATGCTCTCGTTCTTCGGGCAACCGCTCCGGACCCTGGGTTGCGCTACCAAAACGCCCGCGAATTTCAGGAAGATATCCGCAAGTCGCTAGTTTTGCTTGACCCAAATGAGCAGCAATTAAGCCTCCCACTAGGAATCCCCGAAGAACTTCGCAGGCCACTGCGGACAGACAAGCCCAAGAAACAGAGAAATCAGAGCGCTAAAGTAGCGAGCGTGCCGCGCGAGATGACTAATCCTCAGATCAATAACTCGGGGCAAATTAGAAGGCGAAGTTCGCGACGAGTTCGACGGAATCGATTAGTCGCGCTCGCAATCGCAGGCGCAATCGGAATAGCCGGCTGGTATCAACTATTTGGACCAGGCTCACAGATTGCAATCCCTTCTGTGGTTGGCGGCACTAAGCAAGAGGCCGAACGGACTCTTGAGAACCTTGGGTTTAAAGTGAAGGTATCAAAATCGGTATTCCATGAGCAGATTCCAAAAGGAAAAATAATTAGCATGGCTCCTCCTGCTGGGAGCAGGTTAGCTGAAGGCGAAAGTATTTCAATTCTGCTATCCAAAGGTGCCGAGCGCTACAAAGTGCCTAGCTTGAAAGGTAAGAACGTTTCACAAGCAACTATTGAACTGGCGAATATAAAGTTGGTCATAGGATCGACTCAATCTCAATTCGATACAAAAATTCCAAAAGATCAAATTATCTCTACCTCACCCACTTCGGGAACGATGGTCAAGAAAAACACTGAAGTGAACCTTCTGATCAGCAAGGGGCCAGAGTTAGTCGCTGTTGCCAACTATGTTGGAAAAAATAGTGAACAAGCCCTCAACGAATTGACCGAGGCAGGATTTGATGTCAAACAAAGAGAAGAATTCAGCGACAAATATCCGATAGGAATAGTGATTGCACAGATTCCCACCGACCCTGAGCTGACCAAAGGTGCAGAAGTTGCTCTAACCATCTCGAAGGGGCCGGAGAAAATCAAAGTCCCGAGCGGAGTGCTCAAGAGCGAAGAGCTGAAAGCAATCAAACTTCTTGAAGATTATGGCTTTGCTGTGAAAGTTCTCAAACCGGCCAAGGTAGCAAAAGGTAAGAAATTAACGGTAGTCAAGGTAAGTCCCAGCGAGGGGACGCTAGTTAAGCCTAATTCTGTAATAACCATCGAAGTGAAGTAGCCTTCCGACATATGTCTACCCAAGTGATAAATCGAATAGGCGCTCACGTTCCGACTTCTGGAGGATTGGTTAAGCGCGCTTTGGGTTATGCGAAAGCAATCGAGGCGGAGTCGATCCAAATTTTCGCTTCTAATCCTCGTGGTTGGGCAATGCCAGATTCGAATCCGGCGGCAGATGCTGAATTTCGTGAGAGCGCTCAAGCGCTCGATGTGACCACCTATATACATGCTCCTTTTCTTATCAATCTCGGTTCACCCACCGAGGGGACATACGAGAACTCGCTCGCTTCAACCGAGTATTCGCTCCGCAGAAGTCGTGAACTCGGCGCATTGGGCGCCGTAATACATACTGGTTCAGCGGTGAAAGAAGAGTTTGTCGACCAGGCATGGAAACAAATTCACGAGGGCATGATGCCGATTCTTGAAAAACTCTCGGATGACGATCCTTTTTTACTTCTTGAACCAACGGCCGGCCAAGGTCAATCCCTGGTCAAACGACTCGAGGAGCTCGTTAAGTATTTCGAAGCGCTCGAATTTCATCCGAAGGTCGGGATATGTATCGATACCTGCCATGTTTTTGCTGCAGGCCATGACATCACAACGAAGGATGGTGTCGACCAAATGCTTGGTGGACTTCTAACAAATGTTCCAGCAGAGCGGATTAAATTGGTACATGCCAATGATTCAATGGATATCTGTGGCGCTCTTAAAGATCGTCATCAATCAATCGGCAAGGGACATATTGGTCAGAAACCTTTTCAAATGTTGATGGAACATCCCGCGATGGCAGGAGTTCCTTTTATCCTCGAGACCCCTGGTGAAGAACCAGAACATGGCAGCGAGGTAAAAATTCTCAAGAAACTCCGCGGGTGATTCCGTTGACGAGAAAAATTCAGATTTTTGCGTTGGTAGCGCTCACCTCTGTCGCTGCAATCTGGGGCGCCTCCTTTGTTCTCATGAAAGATGCTCTCGCCGGCCAGAGCGTTGATGACTTCCTTGCTACACGATTCATCATTGCTACGCTCGTGCTCATCCTCATCCAACCTAAGGCGCTCGCTCAGATCTCCCCCGAGATGCTCAGAAAAGGCTTCTTGCTAGGCCTCTTTTTGGGCTCCGGATACCTCTTCCAAACTATTGGATTAGATTTAACAACAGCAGCAACAACTGGCTTTATTACCGGACTTTATGTGGTTTTCACGCCAATACTTGGTGCACTCTTTCTCAAATCTCACGTAACGAAAAATGAATGGATTGGCGTCGTAATGGCGACAATTGGTCTTGCCCTCCTCTCGTTCAAAGGTTTTTCGATCGGAATCGGCGAACTCTCGGTACTTCTGAGCGCGCTCTTTTTTGCCCTACATATCCTCGGACTTGGAAAATGGTCTGAGAAGTTTGCGACTTATCCATTAACAATCGTCCAACTAGGAACAATCGCCATCCTCACCTCCATTCTTGCGGTAGTCGATGATGGATATGAACCTCCCAACACCGATCAAGAGTGGAAAGCGACAATATTCACCGCAATCCTCGCCACATCGGTCGCATTCTTAGTCCAGACTTGGTCACAATCGAAGATGGATGCAACTGTCGTTGCTGTAGTCCTTACTCTAGAAGTTGTCTTTGCTGCGCTATTTGCAGTGCTTGCCGGACAAGAGTCGTTGACTACAAAGGCTACTTTTGGTGGTGCGCTAATTTTCGCGGCCATGCTATTAATGCAGGTGCGGCAGAACCCAAAAGAGCCGACTCAGATTAATCGATAGCCTTTTCGTGGCGAAGTAACCAGATCTTCTTTGCTGAACCATAGCCATAATTACCAATGGCTCCATCGCTACGAATTATCCGGTGACATGGAATAAAAGGTGCAATGGCGTTCCGGCCACATGCTGTTCCGGCCGCTCGCACAGCTGCCGCTGAGCCAGCCTTCTTAGCAAGCGTTGCATAAGAGATTACTTTTCCTCCAGGAATTTTTCGTAGCGCCTGCCAGGCGCTCTGACTGAAATTACTCCCGGGTTGCCTCACAAGTAGCCCATCAAATGCGTTGATATCACCATCAAAATAATCGGCAATTACATCGTTAATCCACAAGGAATCTTTAGTCGAAACCAACTTTCGACCGCGATCTTCGGGTGAGAGCTTCGCTCGAAGCGCTGCAAAATTGGTAAAACCTGCTGCAACTAAGGTTTTCCCATCTGCTATGACGCGTAAGCTTCCCAGCGGGGTGGCCGAGCTCACTTGATAAAGCGGTTGCACAAGACTTGAGATTATCTAGCCTGAAGCATTTCAGCAACGAGGAAGGCTAGCTCGAGCGACTGCGTGTGGTTCAACCGTGGATCGCAAGCGCTCTCGTATCGTGATGACAAATCCTCATGAGAAATTTCAGTGCCACCGCCCACGCACTCAGTGACATCATCGCCTGTCAATTCAATATGTACTCCACCAGGGTGCGTGCCTAGTTTTTTATGTACCTCGAAGAAACCACGCACTTCATCCATCACATCATCAAATTTTCGAGTCTTGTATCCGCTCGGCGCCTCGTAGGTATTTCCATGCATCGGATCGCAGACCCAGAGCACTTCGGCGCCAGAGTTTCGAACTCCCTCGACGAGCGTGGGAAGCGCCTGGCGAATTACCCCGGCACCCATCCGCGTAATAAGTGTGATTCGGCCGGGCTCGCGATTTGGATCGAGCTTATTTATCAGAGCAGTGATCTCCTCCACTGTCGCCTTAGGGCCTACTTTGATACCAATTGGATTACGTATTTTGGCGCAGAAGTCCACATGAGCACCGTCAATCTGGCGAGTGCGCTCACCAATCCAAACAAAATGTGCGGAGACATCGTAGGGTTCTCCGGTTCGCGAATCGATTCGCGTGAGCGCCTTTTCATACTCAAGTATGAGCGCCTCATGGCTGGAGAATAGATCGACGGCGCGGAATTGATCGGCATCAATTCCGGCAGATTTCATAAATGCCAAGGCTCGTCCGATTTCGTTTGCCATTTGTTCGTAACGCTCTCCGAAGGCTGCATCTCGGATAAAGCCTTTATTCCACTCGTGAACTCTTCGCAAATCTGCGAATCCTCCTTGAGTGAAAGCGCGGACGAGATTTAGCGTCATTGCTGATGTGTGATAGACCTTTACCAATCGTTGTGGATCTGGGGTGCGTGAAAACTCATCGAAGGCGAGATCATTTACAGCATCTCCTCGATAAGCAGGGAGCGTAATGCCATCTCGAGTCTCTGTATCTTTACTGCGCGGTTTAGCAAATTGCCCAGCCATTCTGCCAACCTTAATAACGGGCAAACTTGCGCCGTATTGAAGTACTGCAGCCATCTGCAAAATTGTTTTGATCCGGTTTCGGATGGAATCTGCTGTAGCTCCAGTAAAAGTCTCTGCGCAATCGCCACCTTGCAACCAGAATGCCTCACCACGTGCAGCTTGTGCGATTCGCTTTTTTAACTCGTCACACTCACCTGCAAACACCAGAGGCGGGAA
>JBIJBY010000122.1:0-3674 GCA_044344975.1 Candidatus Nanopelagicaceae bacterium
GGAGCGTCTCCCAGGCAGTTGTTTCACCATAGAAGCGATGAAAGCTGTAACTATCAAGACCTAATCTCATCGAGATAACCAACCACCATCAACTGGCAGGAGTACCCCATGTAGATAATCGGAGGCGGCAGCGGCAAGAAAGAGCGCGGGGCCAACTAAATCTTCAGGCTCACCCCACCGACCACTGGTTAATCGCGCGAGAACTTGATCATGTCGCACCGGATCAGTCCAGATATGTTTATTCAATTTGGTTTTGATATAGCCGGGTGCAATTGCGTTGACATTAACTCCGTGTGGCGCCCATTCATTGGAGAGCGCTTTAGTGAGTTGTCCAACCCCACCTTTCGCAGCTGCATATCCCGAAGCATTGAGTCCACCCTGAAAAGTAAGCATCGAAGCGATGTTGATGATCTTGCCGCTCTTGCGCTCAATCATTTGTGGCGCTACCGCTTGAGCTAATCGAAAAGTGGCGGTGAGATTAACTTGAATCTGCTCATGCCATGTATCGAGAGACATTTGCGTTGCCGGACCAGGGAAAACATTGCCATGCGCTTGAATCAGAACATCAATGCCGCCGAGGCTTTCATTGGCCTTCGAAATAAATTGTTGGATTGAGCCGTCGGACATCAAGTCTGCTTCGATAAACTCAATGTTCTGATTACCTGAATATGTGCCACGCGCTTGGGTCGCCGATTCTGCACTCCGCGCACTGACGACAACTTTGGTACCAGCGGCAAGGAACCCGGAAACCAGCCCTGCGCCGATACCGCCGGTACCGCCGGTGATAACAACTCGTTTTCCAGAAATATTGAAGAGGTCATCGATTATTGCCATGAAGTGCTCCATCTCTCAAGGGCCAAGTATTGAGTATTGCCTAGCTGCTGCCTAATATCTAGATTATCCGGGTAACGGGAAATTTCTTTCACTAAGTGATCAGGAGTTTGGATATGAGCATGAGCTGGCGAAACGATGCAGGGCTTGTTGGAAAATCTGTTGTAGTAACAGGTGCCGCTGGTGGAATCGGAAGCGCAGTCGCACGTGGTTTTGCCGAGGCTGGCTCGAAAGTTCTTTTAGTAGATATTCCAAGTGCGCCACTGGATGAAGTTTTCAAATCGTTAGCGGGAACAGGCCACCAGATATTTCCTTGTGATCTCTCAGATTTAGACGGACATGCAAAGATTTTTGATAAAGCAGCAGAAGCTGCTGAAGTTGTTGCGTTAGCGCATTGCGCCGCAGTGCTTCGTCGTCGCTCTACCGTGGATGATGTCACTGAAGAGGATTGGGATCTCCAAATCGATGTCAACATGAAAGCAACCTTTTTCCTAAATCGCACCGCTCGTGATCACTTTAAGAAACATGGCACCAAAGGTTCAATTGTTAATTTCTCGTCGCAAGGTTGGTGGACTGGCGGCTTCGGTGGTTCGGTCGTTTATGCAGGTAGTAAAGGTGGCGTAGTTTCGATGACAAAAGGTCTCGCACGTTCATTTGCTCCTGATGGGGTGCGCGTTAATGCTGTGGCACCTGGAGGCGTCGATACCTTGATGATGACCGGCAACCAAACTCCTGAGGCGCTTGCATCATTTGTGGGCATGATTCCAATGGGCAGGCTTGCTACTCCAGAAGAGATGGTTGGGCCAGTTATTTTCTTGGCATCAGAGGCTTCAAGTTATGTCACTGGAACTGTTGCGAACGTTTCCGGTGGACAATTAATGTACTAAAGCCTCATTCGATTGCAATTAAACAGTGAGGGTGAGTGCGGCAATTCCAAGGGCAGTAAATACTGCGCTGATTATCACTGCTCGTTCAGGTCGTTTTCGATATGCGACCGTTTCAATCAAGATTACCGTTACGGGAATGGTCGCCAAGAACGTTTGAACTACAAGCGGACTACCGTTTTGAATTGCTGTGATGGAGGTCATCCAACCAATTGCCATGAAGAAGGAGCGGCGTACTAGCTCGTAAAAGTCGCGAAACTTCAAACCTATCGGTGGAAAGAGCACGATAAACGCAAGCCCGGCAATAACCTGTCGTGCGACGAATGTTTCTGGCATTCCTACGCCCTCATTCGCAAGCAATTTAGCGATGATGGTAACTGCGCCATTTCCTAGAGCGGCGATCACCATGAAAACGATCGTCTTAGCGGAGTTCAATCCGGAGATTGAATTTCGGAGTGGGTAGAGCGTGATTGCCATGAGGAAGGTAACGAGCAGAATCTGCATTAAAGAAATCGACGAATCCAAAAAGAAAGGCGAGAGCAGAAGTACAACGGCTGGTGCCATTGCTGGAGCAACCGAACTGACAGATGCAGTACTTTTTGCGACCATAGAAAAGAGGATGTAGGCGACTAAACCGCTGGAAAGTGCAGCGATGATGTGTAAATAAGGTACCGGTCCGGTGATGAGTTTCCAGGATGGTCCAGTTCCAAGGAAGGGGAGTGCGAAGAGAGCATTCAGAAGAAAGAGCGGGCCGATAGCTTTGAAAATCGAGATTCGAAGAGTGACTCCTTTAGTGAAGAAAGTTCCGAATGCAAAGGCGAACGCGGCAGCACTTGCAAATAGATAAAACAGTGCGCTCACCTCATTTCAAATCACTGGATTTCCAGTTATTCTGACTGTACACCTGGGGAGAGCAGAAAAGGTAAGGGGCAGATATGAGCGCGCAGGGAAGTGGAGCAGCGAAATTTCTCGTTGGGGAGTATTTCAAGAATCCCTACCCGGTCTACCGACAACTGCTTGAAGAGTCACCCATTTTTTGGAGCGATATCGCTCGAGCATGGATTGTTACGCCATTTGATGAGGTAGAGAATGGCCTTAATAGCGATGATGTTTTTAATCAAAGCGAGCGGATGACGAAGGCGTCTTCGCATCTGACGCCTGAGCAGTTAGCGACCTTGCCACATATTCTCACCAATCTGAGTAATTGGATTGTCTTTAAAGATCCTCCAGGACATACCCGACTTCGTAGACTCATAAGCAAGTCATTTACGCCACGAAGTATCGCCACCTTTGAACCAAAGATAGAAAAGATAGTCAGTGAACTACTAGACGAGGCGATGACTAAAGATTCCTTTAACTTAGTTGATGATTTCTCGTTCCAATTGCCGGCAATTGTCATCTGTGAACTTTTGGGAATTCCACTTGAGAAACAGTGGGATCTCAAACGTTGGTCTGATGGCGTTGCTGGTTTCACTGCATCTGCACGAATCACTACCGAGCAAGCTCAACATGCTGAGGAGGTGGCGCGCGAAGCGGAAGAGTATTTAATGGCGCTCTTCGCAGAGTTGCGCGCTAATCCAAATGATGGCTTATTGAGTAAGATTCTTAATGCGCCAAAAGATGAGAGTGGCGATGGATTAACAGATAAAGAGATAGTCGGTCTCACCATTCAATTGTTCTTTGCAGGTTTTGAGACGACCGAAGGCCTGATTGGAAACATGGTCCTTGCCATGATTGAAAATCCTGAGCAACAAGCACTTTTGCGCGCAAACTATGAATTGATTCCTGCAGCGGTTGAAGAGACATTGCGATATGACTCGTCAATCCAGAAGCAGAGCAGAGTTGCATCAGTTGATCTTGAGATTCTCGGCCAAGAGGTGAAGAAGGGCGATTACGTGCACTTCATGATTGGTGCCGCGAATCGAGACCCGCAAAAATTTAAGAACCCAGATGTTTTTG
>JBIJBY010000123.1:0-3664 GCA_044344975.1 Candidatus Nanopelagicaceae bacterium
ATGGCGCAGTTATCAAAGTCTCTGCAGCCTCACCACATCTTCTTAAGCACCGCGGTAAGGCCTTGGTCTATTCCGCGATTGAAGATTATGTTGAAGATGCAGATCGTGATGATTTCATCGTTGATGAAAATGACATTCTCGTCATTCAGAATGCTGGCCCTAAGGGATACCCAGGCTTCCCTGAGGTAGCAAATGCTTCGATGCCGAAGTCCTTACTCGCTAAGGGTGTAACCGACATGCTTCGCATCTCCGATGCGCGGATGAGCGGCACCGCTTTCGGCACGGTGGTTCTACACGTATCTCCAGAGGCTGCAGTCGGTGGACCACTTGCTCTAGTAGAGACTGGCGATGAGATTGAAATGGATGTCGCCAATCGACGTCTTGATCTCTTGGTTTCGCCTGAAGTTCTCGAAGAGCGAAAGAAGAAGTGGGTTCCACCTACCTCGCCGGAGCCACGTGGCTGGGTCAAGCTCTACTTCGATCATGTCAACCAATCTCACCAAGGCGCAGATCTAGACTTCCTCGTCGGAAGCTCTGGCAACTGGGTCGGTCGACACTCACATTAATTTAACGATATGAGTAGCCAGCCAATCTCCTCGCGAAATCTTGCGTTGGAGTTGGTTCGCGTCACGGAGACCGCTGCCATTGCGGCTTCGCGGTGGATTGGCATGGGCGAGAAGAATTTAGCTGACAAGGCTGCTGTCGATGCAATGCGCAGGATGATCTCCTCTGTTTCCATGGATGGAATTGTCGTGATTGGCGAGGGCGAGAAGGATGAAGCGCCCATGCTCTTTAATGGCGAGCAAGTCGGTGATGGCACCGGACCTACCTGCGATGTCGCAGTAGATCCAATCGATGGGACAACGCTTACCGCTAAAGGTATGAACAATGCGATTAGCGTGATTGCTGTTGCGCCGCGGGGTGCAATGTTTGATCCATCGGCCGTCTTCTACATGAATAAATTGGTAGTGGGCCCAGAGGCGGCAGGTGTAATCGATATAAAAAAGAGCACCGGTGAGAATCTCCGCGCAATCGCTAGCGCAAAGAAAGTGCCAGTGAGTTCATTAACCGTGGTCCTGCTGGATCGCCCGCGACATGATCAACTCGTCGCAGATATTCGGTCGGCTGGTGCGCGAATTAAATTCATCACTGATGGCGATGTGGCAGGTGCAGTTATGGCCGCCCGCCCTGGGACAGGCATCGATGTTTTGATGGGCATCGGTGGCACTCCTGAAGGAATCATTGCTGCATGCGCGATGAAATGTATGGGAGGAGAGATTCAAGGCATCCTCCATCCTCGCTCGGATCAAGAGCGTGCTGCGGCCGATCAAGCGGGCTTGGATCTCAATCGCGTCTACCGAACTAACGATTTAGTCTCAGGCGACGATCACTTCTTCGCAGCTACGGGCATCACCGATGGCGAGCTACTACGCGGAATACGCTTTAGCGAATCCGGTATGCGCAGCCAATCGATAGTAATGCGGAGTAAGTCGCGGACTATTCGCGTTATTGATACTGAACATCCACTAGATCGAATCAATTAGGAGCGAGTCACTATGGCAAAACCATCGATTGAACATTTCTTCTCCAATGGCGCACCAAATCCAGGGGGCGCTTACTCCCATGGAGTGGTTGCTAATGGATTTCTTTACACCTGCGGTATGGGGCCAGCTGACCCTGTAACCAATAAGGTGGAGGTCGAAGGTATTGAAGAGCAGACCCGGCAAGTGCTCCGGAATCTGCAAGCAATTCTCTCTGAAAAAGGCGCCACGCTCGATCAGGTAGTCAAGGTCACTGCACATTTGCAACATGTCAATCGCGATTTTGCGGCGTATAACAAGGTCTATCAAGAGTTCTTTACAGCGCCATTTCCGGTACGAACAACGGTGGGGTCAGATTTAGCAAACATACTTGTGGAAATTGATTTTGTTGTTGCATTGTAATTCCCCTTATAGAAGGAGTTAAAGATGAGTGATATTTCGGGAAAGAAAGTTGTCATCACTGGTGCTGGTCGTGGCATTGGTCGCGAGATGGCGATTAGAGCATCTGGTGATGGAGCAATTGTCGCGCTCATCGAAGTTGATCCAAATACTCTTGCCAAGACGCTTAGCGATATCCATGAACAAGGCGGAAAAGCTTATGGATATCAGCTAGATCTGGGCGATGAGCAAGCAGTAAAAAGCACCTTTAATAAAATTTCCCAAGATATCGGTGAGATAGATGTCTTGGTGAATAACGCCATGGTCCACGAGGCAGAAGCGCTCCATGAGACTTCGCTTCAATCATGGAATAACTCCCTAAAAATCACTCTCACTGGCGCCTTTCTCTGTATTAGAGAGGTGCTACCGATGTTTATGAAACGTAAGCGCGGCAATATCATCAATATCGGCACAGTCAATGCAAAGGGAATGTTCGGTAGCGATGCATATTCCGTGGCAAAAGCAGGCGTGCATCAGATGACTCGTTCAGTTGCAGTTCGATATGGTGAGTATGGCGTGCGATGTAACACCGTTGTACCAGGAACAATTGCAACCGAAGCGTGGATTGAGCGCGCTAAGGCAAACCCACAAGTCTTCGAAGATCTCAAGCCGTGGTATCCAATGGGTCGAGTAGGAACGCCCAAAGACATCACTGAGATGGTCCTCTTTTTAATCTCTGATCGGTCAGAGTGGATCTCTGGAGCCGAGCTAGTTGTCGATGGTGGCTTGCTTGCCGGATATACCCCGATGTTTAACACTATTGAAGGACGTAAACCTTGAGCACCTTTGTTATTCGTGGCGGCAGCGTTATCGATGGAAGCGAGCGACCGGCAGTAAAAGCTGATTTGCAGGTTATCGATGGCGTCATAGCGACCGTTGGTGAAGTCCTCAAAGGTGACGAACGCGGGAAGGTAATCGATGGTTCTGAGTTAACGATTACTCCCGGTTTCATCGATATGCATGCACACTCTGATTTAGCAGTTATCTCTGATCATGAGCATTTGGCCAAGGTCACCCAGGGAGTGACATTAGAGGTTGTTGGTCAAGACGGGTTGAGTTATGCCCCCACAAATGAGCAGACGCAGCAAGAGATTCGCGAGCAGCTCTTCGGGTGGAACGGGAATCCGAGCAATATTCAATGGAATTTTAAATCTATCGCAGAATATTTAGCCTATGTCGATAAAGGCGCTGCAGTAAATGTTGCTTACCTCATTCCACATGGAAATGTTCGAATGCTCGTCAAAGGCAGCGAGCCTGGCATTGCAACGACCGCCGAGCTTTCTGCAATGCAGGCGATAGTAGAGAGTGGAATGAAAGAGGGTGCAGTTGGACTTTCCGCAGGATTGACCTACACCCCAGCTATGTATGCAGATGACAATGAATTGGTAGCGCTTAACTCTGTTGTTGCAAAATTTGGGGGGTTCTACGCCCCTCATCATCGAAACTATGGACGGGATTTTCTCACTGCTGTAGGTGATTGCATAGCAATTGCCAAGGCATCGAAGGCGGCGCTCCATCTGACGCATTGCCACATGAGCTCGCCACAATTTCATGGCCGCACCGAATTACTCTTTGATCTAATTGCTAAAGGTGAGCGAGAAGGCGCAGAAATTACTCTAGATAGCTATCCATATTTAGCGGGAATGACCTATCTCCATGCGCTCTTGCCATCTTGGGTACAAGCC
>JBIJBY010000033.1:0-12736 GCA_044344975.1 Candidatus Nanopelagicaceae bacterium
CAAGGGCAGATTGTGGAATAGATTGACCAATATATTTGAAAGCGAAAGCAAGTACGCTCGCACCAATCACGGCGCCCCACATCATGAGCGCACCCGCCATCCAACAATTAATGGGATGAGCACGCAGGCGATAATTGGAATTCCTGGAGTGAGTAGTGGAGTAAGGATCAAAGCAAGCGCAATTGCGCCGAGCGCCACAAACTTAGAGCTAGCGCTTGTTAAGCGTGGCCAAAGCAGGCCAAGAAATGCGGCAGGAATAGTTGCATCAAGACCCCATTTTGCGGGATCACCCAACGCGTTGGCACCAAGGGCGCCAATCAGCGTTGCTAAATTCCAGAAAAGATAGATGCCAATGCCGGTTAGCCAGAAGCCCGTGCGTGCATCAGCCTCACTTTTACTCTCATGAGCAAGGGCAATTGCCGTCGACTCATCAATCGTTATTTGTGAAGCAAGAATTCTTTTAAACCCGCGAACTTTCAGCAGCGGGGCCATCCGCGCGCCATAGAAACCATTTCGCAGCGCAAGTAGCCCGCTCGCTGCAATTGCGCTTAGCGCGCTCCCTCCTGCGCCAATCACACCAGCCACGGCAAATTGCGAGGCGCCGCTAAATAAAAGGAGCGAGAGCGCACAAGTTTGAATCACTGATAATCCAGCAGCAACGCTTGCCACCCCAAATGCTGCTCCGTATGTGCCCACGGCAATTGAAATGCTTAGTGAGTCACGAATCACCGCCCTGGACATGGGCCTATCCTGCCCTATCTCAGGGTAGGGTCTGGTGCGTGGCTAGCGACGAGAGAGATATGGCTCCGGTCTTCTTAGAAGATGTGACCGTAGAGTTGGTGAAACATAGCGCGAGCGATGCTGATGTGATCTGGGCGGCGCGCGTTTCGACGTCGGGAGAGACCTCCCTTGATGAAATTGGAAAAGATCCCGAACGTTCTGCTGGGTTGATCAATTTTCTTGCGCGCGAACGACATGGCACACCTTTCGAACACACCTCGATGACTTTCTTTGTGTCAGCGCCAATTTTCGTCTTCCGCGAATTCATGCGCCATCGGATCGCCTCGTATAACGAGGAGAGTGGTCGTTATCGAGAACTTCGACCGATTTTTTATGTGCCGGGGCGCAATCGTCCACTTGTCCAAGTAGGAAAGCCTGGCGCGTATACATATGTCGATGGCTCCAATGAGCAACATGCGCTCACTGTCGATTCGATGAAAGCTGCATATCTAGCGGCATATGCAGAGTATAAAAAAATGCTCGATGCTGGTGTGGCTCGTGAAGTTGCTCGCGCAGTATTGCCGGTAGGTCTCTTCTCCTCCATGTACGTCACGATGAATGCGCGCGCTCTGATGAACTTCCTGTCGCTGCGAACCTCCCGAGAAGGTTCACACTTTCCTAGCTACCCACAACGTGAGATCGAGATGGTGGCAGAGAAGATGGAAGAGCACTTTGCTCGCTTAATGCCCCTAACCCACGCCGCCTTTGAAAAGTCAGGTCGGGTCGCCCCCTAGTCTCCCTAGCGCCCGCCTGGGCCAGCAGGCGCGGTAGCCTTGCCACCATGGAAATCACGCCCCCATTTGGTCGGCTCATCACCGCGATGGTCACTCCATTTACCAAGGAGTTGGCAATCGACTGGGCGGGCGTCGAACAGATCGCTGCCCACCTTGTTTCTAGTGGCCATGATGGAATCGTCGTTAATGGCACTACTGGTGAAGCGCCAACAACAAGTGATGAAGAGAAAGTCGAAATCATCAAAGTTGTTAAACGGGTAGTCGGTTCAAAGATTCAGGTAATCGCAGGTGCAGGCAATAATGAAACCTCACATAGTGTGATCCAAGGTAAAGAGGCAGAGGCTGCCGGCGCTGATGGGCTCCTTGTTGTCACGCCTTACTACAACAAACCACCACAAAGTGGAGTCGCCGCACATTTCAAAGCGATTGCCGATGCAACAGATCTTCCGGTGATGATGTATGACATTCCACATCGCACAGGAATTGCGATTGAGAGCGACACAATCGTTAATCTCTTTGAACACCCAAGAATAGTTGCCCTTAAAGATGCAAAGGGAAATGTTGCAGAGACATCATGGGTCATTAAGCGCTGCGGAATCCCGGTCTACTCAGGTGATGACATTTTGAACCTGCCATTGCTCTCGGTGGGAGCTGTTGGTTTTGTCTCTGTTTGTGGCCATACTGTTGGTGCGCGCCTTCGCCAAATGCTCGACAGTTGGTTTGCCGGCGATAGCGCAAATGCGCTAGCAATTCACCAAGAACTTCTTCCGGTATACACCGGGACTTTCCGCACCCAAGGCGCAATTCTCACCAAGGCCGCACTAAACCTCATGGGACTTCCTGGAGGATTTACTCGACTTCCGTTAATTGATGCAACGCCAGAACAGATTGCGCAGTTACGGCGCGATCTTGCAGATGGCCGCGTACCACTCAAATGAGAGATAGATACTCTTTATGACGCATGCACATCCCGAATATTCACTTCCTCCTGAATTAGTCAAAGATGGATTACGAATAGTTGCACTTGGTGGCTTAGGCGAGATTGGTCGCAACATGACCGTCTTCGAGTTCAACGGGAAATTGCTGATTGTTGATGTGGGCGTGCTTTTTCCGGAAGAGAACCAACCGGGAATTGATTTAATCCTGCCTGATTTCTCATATATTCGTGAGCGCTTGCATGATATTGAAGCGGTGATTTTGACGCATGGACATGAAGATCACATAGGCGCAGTTCCTTACCTCTTACGTGAGCGCGGTGACATCCGAATTGTTGGTTCGAAATTAACCTTGGCATTTATTTCAGAGAAATTAAAGGAACATCGAATCACGCCTTTGATTCAAGAAGTCATTGCAGGCCAAAAAGTGAAACTGGGTGATTTCGAATGCGAATTCGTCGCCGTAAATCACTCGATTCCTGACGCGTTGGCTGTTGCTATCCACACTAAAGCAGGGACCGTACTTCATACCGGCGACTTTAAGATGGATCAGCTACCACTTGATGGAAAGTTGACCGACCTACGGACATTCGCGCGTTTAGGGCAAGAGGGAGTAGATCTCTTTATGGTCGACTCGACCAATGCCGACGTTCCAGGCTTTGTTACGAGCGAGGCCGAAATTATGCCCGTGCTCGATCGCATATTTGCCGGGACAAATCGACGAATCATTGTCGCCTCCTTTGCTTCGCATATCCATCGCATACAACAGGTAATCGACACCGCGATGAATCACAACCGAAAAGTTGCTTTTATTGGAAGATCAATGGTTCGCAATATGCGGGTGGCGGAGGAGTTGGGATATCTTCACGTACCGCCATCATTGATAGTAGAGAGCAAAGATATGGATGCGCTCGGCGAAAACGTTGTTCTCGTTTGCACGGGCTCTCAAGGTGAACCACTCGCTGCGCTCTCAAGAATGGCCTATGGCGACCACAATATAAAAGTTGGCCACGGCGATACAGTTATTCTCGCCTCATCACTTATTCCCGGTAATGAGAATGCGGTCTATCGCGTTATCAACGAATTAACTCGGCGGGGCGCAAAAGTCGTTCACAAATCAAATGCCCTTGTCCATGTATCGGGCCATGCTGCCGCCGGCGAACTTCTCTATTGCTACAACATCGTTAAACCAACTCATGTCATGCCGATTCATGGGGAATGGCGCCATCTTCGCGCAAATGGTGCAATTGCTCGATCATCAGGAGTGCGAAGTGAGAATGTATTACTCACAGAGGATGGGGTCGTCGTTGATTTGATCAATCGAAAGGCTTCGATAGTTGGCGCAGTTCCTTGCGGTTATGTCTATGTCGATGGATCGAGCGTTGGCGACATCTCGGATCTTTCGCTAAAAGATCGACGAATTCTTGGCGAAGAGGGTTTCATCTCGGTTGTGGTTGTTATTGAAGCGCAGACCGGAAAAATAGTTGCTGGTCCAGATATACACGCCCGAGGTTTTGCAGAAGATGAGTCGTTGTTTGATCAAGTACGAGAGCGCATTATTGAATCGCTAGTGGAGGCAGTGGAAAGCGGCGTTACCGGCTCACATCAACTCTCACAAACTGTTCGACGCGTAGTGGGCAAATGGGTAGGCGGGGAGCATCGTCGTCGACCAATGATTGTTCCGGTAGTGATCGAGGTTTAACGTAAGAGCTCTTGGCGACGGCGCGCCTCACAGCCCGCTGTTTATCTAGGATTTACTCTCTTCCATATGGCGCGCGGAAAAAAATCGGGGAGTTCCCCTGCCCGGAGTTCCAAAGGCGTGCTCCGAAAAATATGGCTTGCCATCGCCACTGGTTTCGGTAGCGCCACGCGATTCTTACTTCGCGGAGCTAAAGAATTAGATCCAGCTCATCGTCGTGATGGCCTTGGTCTTTTTGTCGTAGTTCTCTCACTCATCGCTAGCGCCGGAATCTGGTTTCGCCTCGATAACTTTTTTGGCAGAAGTATTTATTCGGTAGTCGCAGGCAGTTTTGGCAAAATGGGTTTTATCACTCCTGCACTCCTGCTCTATCTTGGAATTCGATTACTTCGCACTCCGCAAGAGTCTGCAGCAACTGGACGAATCACTATTGGAATTTCGACCGTGGTAATTGGTTTAACAGGCTTGCTCCATATCATTGCGCACTCGCCAATTCCATCGGATGGCGCAACAGATATGCGCTCTGGTGGGGGATGGGTTGGTTACGGGGTCTCTGCCCCCCTCGTAGCACTTGTTACCAATTGGGTTGCCGTTCCCATCCTGCTCATACTCATTCTTTTTGGTCTACTCGTGACCACAGCAACGCCACTTAACGTTGCAGCGAGCAGAGTCGTTGCTCTCTTTAGGGGCGCCACGACTATGGCTCAAGGTCAACTCGATGCTCGGCGCGCTCGTCGAGAAGAGGAGAGCAATTTCGAGATTTCTGAGAATCCTCCATTTGAGAGCCCAGTTATCACCTATCAAGAGGAAGAAGATCTTGAAGATGAGGTAATTGAGGAGCTTGACGGTGATGAAGATCCAGAGATTGCTGATGCGAATCAAACCGTTGCGGCATCGCCCACCCAATTGCTCACCGCGCACACCGAGCGCGTCACTACTCCACCAATCCCAGCGCCCGCGGTTAGTCCGGCCCTAAGTGATGCTGAGCAACTTGAGTTATCACAGATGCTTGATTATGTCTTACCTGGACAAGATCTCTTAAAGAGCTCTCCAGCAACGAAGGGGAAAACGAAAGCTAACGAAACAGTTGTCGCCGCCCTCCATGAAGTCTTCAGTCAATTCGATATCGATGCCGAAGTTACCGGCATCATGCGCGGTCCAACCGTTACTCGATACGAAGTCGAGTTGGGGAACGCGGTCAAAGTCGAGAAGATTACTGCTCTTAGCAAGAACATCTCCTACGCGGTAGCAAGCAGCGATGTTCGAATATTGAGTCCGATTCCAGGTAAATCAGCGGTCGGCATTGAGATACCTAATGTCGATCGAGAGGTAGTTGCCCTTGGCGATGTCCTTCGATCTCAAGTTGCAGCTAACGAGCAACATCCATTGGTGATTGGCTTAGGTAAGGACGTTGAAGGTAATTTCATCTGCGCAAATTTGGCAAAAATGCCACATCTTCTCGTAGCGGGCGCAACTGGCTCCGGTAAATCGAGCATGATTAATTCCCTCGTCACTTCGATATTAATGCGCTCAACGCCTGATGAAGTACGAATGATCTTGATTGATCCCAAGCGAGTGGAACTCAATGCTTACGAGGGTATCCCACATCTAATCTCACCAATTATCACTAATCCTAAGAAGGCTGCAGATGCTCTCGCCTGGGTCGTGAAAGAGATGGATAATCGATATGACGACCTCTCCAATTTTGGCTTTCGACATATCGACGACTTTAACAAGGCTGTTAAATCTGGAAAGCTAAAACCGCTTCCGGGAAGTCAGCGTAGACTCAAGCCATACCCATATTTGCTTGTGATTGTTGATGAGCTTGCCGACCTAATGATGGTCGCGCCACGCGATGTCGAGGATTCAATTGTGCGAATTACTCAACTTGCTCGTGCAGCAGGAATTCATCTCGTTCTCGCAACTCAACGGCCCAGCGTCGATATCGTGACGGGACTTATTAAAGCTAATGTGCCATCGCGCCTTGCCTTTGCAACAAGTAGTTTGGCTGATAGTCGAGTAATTCTCGATGCCTCTGGCGCTGAAAAACTTGTCGGTCAAGGCGACGGACTTTTCATTCCAATGGGCGCAAGTAGATCTATGCGCGTTCAAGGAGCATATATATCCGAACGTGAAATTGAGGCAGTTGTCACACATGTTAAGGAGCAGCGCGAGGCGCAATATCGTGAAGATGTCACCGCGCCAGTAAATAAGCGCAACGACATTGACTCAGATATCGGTGATGATCTTGATTTACTCTTGCAAGCAGTTGAGTTGGTTGTTTCAACCCAATTTGGATCTACTTCGATGCTGCAGAGAAAACTCAGAGTGGGCTTTGCAAAAGCTGGCCGTCTGATGGATTTGATGGAGAGTCGGGGGATTGTGGGACCAAGCGAAGGCTCAAAAGCTCGCGAGGTGTTGATTTCAGCAGAGGAGCTACCTGGCGTTCTGGTTTCTCTTCGCGGGTGACTTGTCCTCACGCGTTAAGTGGATTTACCCTTATCTTCCTGATTCCCCCAGGAGGTGACCTAGATGTCCATTGGCTCCGAATTAAAGAGCGCCCGCGAGGCTGCAGGTCTCTCGCTTGAAGAGGTCGCGTCTAAATCAAAATTACGTCCGAGCGTTGTTGCAGCGATTGAATCCGATGACTTCTCGCAATGCGGTGGCGATGTCTATGCGCGTGGGCATATCCGAGTTCTTGCATCCATTTATCGGATTGATAGCACCTATCTATTAGAAATTTTTGATCAGCAATTTGGCATTTCAGAGACAGCTCTTGAAGATTTAGCGCAAGCAACATCCCAGAATCTCGATCGAGGTTCTTCGTTAACTTGGAAATCTCTCTCAGGTATCGCTGCAGCTACCTTGTTGGGTGTAGCGCTCATCAGTAATCAAATTTCAGGAGATGGCGAAGCGGAGTTAAAGATTGCTTCCCCGAGCGAGAGTGCGAGTGGCTCTTCGACTACCAATGGAAACTCCTCTTCTTCATCAGAACCACTACCTGCTGTTGCCTCAGCAGATAATGGAGTTACCGTTCGATTGACTGTTGTGAAGAGCTATTCATGGATCTCAGTTAATGCTGCAGATGGCACACCTCTATTCACCGGGCAGATCGAGAAGGGTGAAGTACGAGAATTTACTGACCCGCAAGTATTACGACTTGTCATTGGAAATGCAGGTGCAGTCTCAGTCAATGTGAATGGCGTAGATACCGGAATTGCTGGCGGTATCGGCGAAGTGGTTCGTTTGGAATTCACGCCAGATGCCGAGAATTCAGAGGGTTAGTAGTACTTTTATCGCATGAAAAAAGTTGCGCTAGTCACCTTGGGCTGTGCGCGCAATGAAGTAGATTCCGAAGAAGTTGCCGGGCGCCTTGCCGCCGATGGTTGGGAGTTGGTCGCAGATGCCGCTGAGGCCGATATTGCCGTTATTAACACCTGCACATTTGTCGAAAGTGCAAAAAAAGATTCGATAGACGCCCTTTTAGAGGCTGATGCGCTCCGAGCTCAGGGAGCAAATAAAGGGAGTTCGCTCAAAAAGGTTGTCGCTATTGGCTGCATGGCAGAGCGATATGGCAAGGAGCTCGAACGCTCACTTCCCGAAGCCGACGCGATTCTTGGTTTTGATGAGTACGACGAAATTTCTTCTCGCTTGCAAACAATTCTTGCCGGTGGCAGCGTGGCAGCACATCATCCAAAGGATCGACGAACGCTTCTGCCGATTGCACCTGCTGAACGGCAAGTGGTACGAACTAATTCTGGTGTAGGAGAGCGCACACTTAGAAAGAGATTGGAAGCTGCACCCATTGCTCCATTAAAGATTGCATCTGGCTGCGATAGAAGATGTTCGTTCTGCGCCATTCCATACTTTAGAGGAGCCTTTGTCTCCCGCCCAGCCAATGAAATTCTTAGCGAGGCGCTGTGGCTCGCAAATGAAGGAGTATCAGAGCTATTTCTTGTTAGTGAGAACACCACTTCATATGGAAAGGATCTCGGGGATCTGCAAGCGCTTGAGAAGTTACTCCCTGAATTAGCGGAGATTTCTGGTGTGGAACGGGTGCGCGTCTCTTATCTACAACCAGCAGAAATGCGTCCAACATTAATAGATGCGATTACGGGCATCGATAAAGTTGCGCCGTACTTTGACCTATCTTTCCAGCATGCGAGCGCAGACACACTTCGCCGAATGCGTCGATTCGGCGATAAGGATAAGTTTCTTGAATTAATTGAATCCATCCGAAGCAAGTCGCCCAATGCGGGCATTCGTTCAAATTTCATCGTCGGTTTTCCTGGCGAGAGTGAGAAAGATTTTCAGACGCTACTTGATTTCCTCTCGCATGCCCGTCTCGATGCAATCGGAATCTTTGGCTACAGCGATGAAGAGGGAACAGAAGCCCAGAGCCTTGAGGGCCAGCTCAGCGAACGTGAAATCAAAAATCGAGTTGAAATCTCCGCCGCTTTGGCCGATCAGATGCTTGCAGAGCGAGCTGCGCAGCGGGTTGGTGAAGAGGTGCTCGTATTGATTGAAGAGAGTGGCGCTCGAGAGGGGCGCGCAGCACATCAGGGGCCAGAGGTTGATGGCACAACTCGCTTTGTAGCCGATAGTCAACGCTCACCAGAGTATGCAGTGGGAGCATATATTCGTGGCACAGTGGTGGAATCTGATGGAGCCGATTTGATTGCACATTTCATTTCAGATACGACAAGCGCAGCCAAAAGGAGTTAACCATGTCGGCCGTGCTTAATCTTCCTAACGCGCTCACCATTCTTCGGATAGCGCTGATTCCATTCTGTTTCGCAGCCCTTATGCAGGAGTCAGGCGATGATCCACGTTGGCGCATCATCGCCTGGTGGGGATTTTTCATCGTCGGTATGACAGATATTCTCGATGGACGTCTTGCGCGTGCTCGCAAACAGATTACCGAGCTTGGCAAGTTCCTCGATCCGGTCGCTGATAAGTTGTTAATTGGCTCTGCACTAGTTGGCCTCTCTCTCTTGGGCGATCTTCCGTGGTGGATTACAACCGTCATTCTTGGTCGTGAAGTTGCCGTCACCTTCTTGCGACTTTTTATTGTTCGACTTGGTGGACGAATCATCCCTGCAAGTCGGGGCGGCAAGTTAAAGACATTTACTCAAGGATTCGCTACCGGCTTTTATGTCTTACCGCTCATCCCATCGCTACATACCGCACGAGATGTATTTATGTATATTGCAATCACCATCACACTCGTTACTGGCGCGGAGTATTTTGTTAAAGCGCTCTCAGCCCCTAAAGCCCAAGAGGGTGTTCCTGCACCATGAGCGCTGCGCAATTTGAAGCGGCGAGTTTGATCCTGGCAACTTTACGTAGCGCCAATCAAACGCTGGCAACAGCGGAGTCTCTGACCGGCGGTCTCTTAAGCGGCGCGATCACCGATGTACCGGGCTCCTCAGATGTATTTCTTGGCGGCATCATCGCCTACAGCTCCGCGATGAAGAGCGCGCTACTTAAGGTCGATGGCGAGCTCATTGACACTCACGGCGTGGTGAGCGCTGAGGTCGCCATCGCCATGGCGAGAGGAGCTAGCAACGTGTTGGGTAGCGACTGGGCGATTGCTACCACCGGCGTCGCCGGTCCTGGTCCGAGCGATGGAATAGCAGCGGGCACGGTCTGGGTTGCGATTGTCGGACCAGATAGGGCGCTATTTGCTGAGGAGTTCATTATCTCCGGGAATCGCCAAGAGGTTCGCGTGAGAACGATTGCCCGCGCATTTGCCTCCTTTACCCGTATCCTTGGAGGGTGAAGCAGATGAGCAATCAGATATCCCCGAGTGAAGGGCTATTGCGAAGCCATATTGGAGCGACCCTTCGTCGTGTTCGGGTAGCTCAAGGTCAGACCCTTCGAGCGCTCTCGCGCAATGCATCGGTCTCGCTTGGTTATTTAAGTGAGATTGAGCGTGGCCAAAAAGAAGCCTCCTCTGAATTGCTCGCCGCAATCTGTGCGGCGCTCAATCTTCCTATCTCTCAACTTCTTGTTGAGGTTTCACGTTCGATGCAAATCCTCCCGGCTCGACCGAACCTTGCCATCGTGGCTCTCGACAACACGAGCGCGCAAGATGCGGTCAATATCGAGGATGCAGCCTAAAACCGTCAATACTGGGCGCGTGCACAACTCTGGCGTCAGCAGCAATAAAACTCGAATCGCGTTAATTGATGGCGCGCGTTCGCTTCTCTCTGAAGTAGGTGTTCGCGAAGCGAACATGATCACTATCGCTGATCGCTCTCGAGTTGCTCGGGCTACGTTGTATAACCACTTTCGCGATAAAGAAGAGATATTGCATGCGCTATTAGATTCTGAAATTTCGCGAATGAGTCAATTGGCGAAGAGCGCATCGCACAGGACGGAGGCGCTCCTCCTACTGTCGAGAGATATCTACGAAAATAGCGCCCTTAGAAAAGTTGCCGAACTCGAACCACATTTAATTGCACGAATGGTCACCATCTCGGAAAGCGAGAAATGGAGCGAGGTGCGAAGCACTTTGCAATCAGTGCTCTATTGCTCGCGTGAGAGTGGAGAGTTGGTATTGCGCTGGCTCCTCTCGCAATTTTTCTCGCCCATCCCCGAAGGCGCTCGCCGCGCCGCAGTAGAGAAGATTGAGTCAAGCCTCTCGCTATGAAATCCCTCAGCAACTCCGTCTGCTCGCGGGGGCTCGATCGCCCCTAACCCTTCATAGCGGGCTGACAGGGAGCTCTCCGGCGTGTCGAATGGGTGTGAGTAGCGTTCGAACATCTGTTCGGATACCCTTTAGGTGTCAGTGGCTCGCCGTACCGTCGGGGATAACCGGAGATAGAGAGAAACTGAACAAGATTTCCATAACGAAAGAGGAAGGCGGGCAAGAAATGGCAAAAGAGGCACGTGAAGGACGCGAGAGCGCTGCCGAGAAGGCTGGCGATTCCAAAGCGAAGGTCGAGAAGGCTAAGGCTCTCGATACAGCGCTAGCTCAGATTGAGCGCCAATATGGCAAAGGCTCAGTGATGCGGATGGGCGAGCGTCGCGCCGAGATTACTGAGGTTATTCCCACCGGGTCGATTGCCCTTGATCTTGCCCTCGGCATCGGAGGGCTGCCTCGCGGTCGCGTTGTTGAGATTTATGGTCCAGAGTCGAGCGGTAAGACAACGGTCGCGCTCCATGCCATTGCCAATGTGCAACGCGCTGGCGGAATCGCTGCATTTATCGATGCAGAGCATGCTCTTGATCCTGAGTATGCAAAGAAGCTTGGCGTGGATATCGATGCACTCCTTGTGTCGCAACCCGATACTGGTGAACAAGCTCTAGAGATCATGGATATGTTGATTCGCTCGGGCGCAATCGACATCGTTGTCATCGACTCCGTTGCTGCTCTTGTGCCGCGCGCTGAAATTGAAGGCGAGATGGGCGATTCACATGTAGGTCTTCAGGCGCGCCTTATGTCACAAGCGCTCCGAAAGATCACTGGCGCGCTCCATAGTTCAAATACCACTGCGATATTTATCAATCAGCTCCGCGAGAAAATTGGCGTCTTCTTTGGTTCACCTGAAACCACCACTGGTGGAAAGGCGCTTAAGTTCTACTCATCCATTCGTCTCGATGTCCGTCGCATCGAAACGTTAAAGGATGGCCAAGAGGCTGTTGGAAATCGAACTCGCGTCAAGGTTGTAAAGAACAAAATGGCTCCTCCTTTCAAGCAAGCAGAGTTCGACATCATTTATGGCGTTGGAATTTCTCGCGAAGGTTCACTGATTGATCTTGGCGTTGAAGCAGGAATCGTGAAGAAGAGCGGCGCTTGGATCACCTACGAAGGAGATCAACTTGGACAGGGCAAAGAGAATGCCCGCGCATTCCTTCGTGACAATCCTGATCTCGCTGATGAGATTGAGAAGAAGATCCGTAGCCAGTACTCCATAGGTCAAATAGATCCTGCGCTCGCAGCTGCTGTAGAAGAGGCAGTCTCTAGCGCTGATATCGACTTCTAAAGTGGATTACGAGCCCGACCCCTACTCGGTAGCAACGAAGATTGCCGTCGATGCGCTCTCGCGTCGCGCCCGAAGTAGGGGAGAGCTCGCTCAACTCCTTCGAAAGAAGGGGGTACCTGAAGAGATTTGCACGCGTTTGCTCGATCGCTTGGTAGCTCAGAAATTAATTGATGATCTGATATTCGCGCAGGAGTGGTCACAGCTTCGCCATCGAAGTAAAGGTCTCTCGCGACGAGTACTCGCTCAGGAACTTCGTAATAAAGTGATTGCACCCGAACTTATCGAGCAAGCGTTAGCCGACATCTCCCATGAGGATGAGGTTAGTGCAGCACAGAATTTAGTTGCTAAGAAGTTGCGGAGCCTCTCGCGCTTTGATGATGAGGTAAAACGGCGTCGAGTCCATGCGCTCCTTGCGCGAAAGGGCTATTCGCCTCGAGTAATCAGCGAAGCTCTCCGCCAAGAGTTTTCTACCGCTTTTTAAAGCCAGCAGGACACTTCGGCGCAGTTCCAGAGACCTTCTTCGTTAATTTTCCTTTGACGCATGTAATGGAAACTCTGGGAGCAGCTGCCTTTGTAGGCGCAGCGCTCTTCACTGCG
>JBIJBY010000034.1:0-12565 GCA_044344975.1 Candidatus Nanopelagicaceae bacterium
TTAAAGAATTATGCATACACAGGTGAAGTCACCTGGCGCACTTTTGGTGAATATTTGTCAGAGGTCGAACGTTTCAAGACCTCTACTAACTTTGCTTTTCTCATCGGGCATAACAGCCTTCGATTAGCAGCAGGAATCATGGGTGAAGAGAAAGTCACCGATGATCAACTTAAAGGCATGAAGAATTTCATCGAAGAGAGCATGGAAGCTGGCGCTTTAGGAATGAGTTCTGGGCTCGAATTTGCTCCCGGCTCTTATTCAACATCTGCAGAGTTGAAGGACATCATTACGGCAGTCGGAAAATATGATGGAATTTATGCCAGCCATGTGCGCAATAGAGATTCTGAGATTTTCGATGCCATCAATGAATTTGTAGATATCACTCGAGCGGGTGGTGTGCGTGGGCAAATTTCACACTTCAATGTTCGCCATGATTCCAATGCTCCACAAAATGCATGGCGTCGCGCCGTCGACATTATGGAGAATGCGCAAAAGGAAGGGCTCGATATTACCGCCGATACCACTCCATTCCGCGAGGGAATTGGTGCGATGTATGCGATTTTGCCAAGGTCATTAGTCAACTTGGGCGCAAAGGCAATCGCCGAAGCCGCTGCGGATCCAGCGATGCGAAAAGAGCTGCGCACCCAATGCGATCGCTACTGGCGCTTCATCCATAAAGGGCAGTGGAATCGTGTTTATCTTGAGGGCTCACCTAACTTCCCTGAGTTGCAAGGGCTTTCATTCCCTGCAATCTCAGAAATTCTCGGCAAGGATGAATGGGATTGTTACTTCGACATCATGGCTGCTGCCGGTGATCAATGCCTTAACCTCATTATGGTTGGCGAGCTATTTACTGATGATCATCTAAAGGAAATGATTTCACATCCAGATTTCTCGCTCGGTGTCGATGGATATACCAGCACAGATCACGGGGCGCTCTCTGAAGTTACCTCGTCACAACACCCATATTGTGGCCATATTGAATATTTAGCGCACCACGTTCGTGAACTAGGAACGTTGACTCTAGAGACAGCAATTCACAAAATGACAAAGAAAGTTGCAGAGCGATTTAACATTCAAAAGCGAGGCGAGATCAAAGAGGGTTACTTCGCCGATTTGGTTTTGTTTAATGCTGATACTGTCGATAGTAGGTCAACAATTCAGAAGCCCCAGGTCTATCCCGATGGAATTACTGCGGTGTTAGTAAACGGTGAAATTGTTGTTCACAACGGAGTGCATAAGGGCAAGCGCCCCGGAAAGGTTATTCGTAGAAGCGCCTAGTTCTTTAGGGCATACCCGATAGCTAGCGACGATGCGATAGCTACCCATATTTGATATGGAAGCAGAGCGAACCCATATCCGATTGACGATTTAAAAGTTATAAGTGTGATTGGAATAGTTAGAAGCGCCGCAATTGGCAGGGCAATTGCTGAGCCGATGAGATTGTGTGGAACATAGAAAAGATAAGACCAGAGTAGTGCGGCTATAACGCTCAGTGCGAAAAGAATTAGCCAGGCAGCAACAAAGGTTTTGGAAAGACGGCGCGCAACAACTACTGAAGTAATACCAAGCGCAATAAAGTTGTATGGCCAGATGATGCCAAAGATCCAGCTCGGCGGTTGCCAAAATGGGCGATTGAGTGAGTAATACCAGTTTGAATTATTGCCTACCCAGAAACTTGCACCAATTGCATAGATGAGTACCAGGAGAACACCTGCCCCGCCAGCTATTGTGCGCCAGGTTTCCATATCTGAAATCTATCAGCGTGCGATACCTTTTACGGTATGAACTTTGCGGATTCAGTACATAAGCAGTTAGCTCAGTTAGATATTGCAAGTATGAGCCAATTGCGAGTTTGCATGGTCTGTCTTGGCAATATTTGTCGTTCACCGATGGCCGCAGCAGTTCTTCACCACCATGCTCGCAAAGTAGAGAATAAAGAGGTACTTGTTGATAGCGCAGGCACAGGTTCTTGGCATATCGGAGAGGGTCCTAATTTCTCATCAGAGGCAATTTGGAGCAAGGCGGGATATCAATATGAACATATCGCGCAACAGTTCACTCGCGAATTCTTTGATTCCAGGGATTTAATTTTAGTGATGGATTCGAGCAACTATCGAAATGTTGTGAATCTGGCTCCATATCCGGAGGCGGCGCGGAAGGTCTTTTATCTCCGCCAGTTTGATCCGGCGCTCTGTCATATTGACCCGGCTGGCTCGGAGGCTAGAAACCTTGAAGTGCCCGATCCGTATGGTCTTGCTGAGCGAGCCTTTGAAAAGGTTCTAGAAATGGTAGAAGATTCGGTTGCTGGATTAGTGGATGTACTCAACAGTTAGGCAGGAACAAGATGCGCGCAGCACGATTCCATGGAGCAAAAGATTTGCGTGTGGAAGAGGTTGCTCAACCTCAGGTGCCTGAGGGTCACACCCTTGTTGCGATGGAGCGAGTTGGTATCTGCGGTACCGATTTAGAAGAGTATTTAATCGGCCCAGTTATCATTCCTAAAAATCGGATGCCGATGATTATCGGTCACGAATATGTGGGTCGAGTAATCAAGGATCCGAACGGAAAATTGAAGCCCGGCACTTTAGTTATTCCAGATGGAATTTTTGGATGCGGAAATTGTTATTACTGCGATAGACATGAAGAGGGCATTTGTAAGAGCTACGAATGTATTGGGCTTACCTGCGATGGCGGTATGGCGGAATTGATGGCCACTAACCCCACGCGCTGGATTGAAGTGCCAAGCCATGTTCCAGCGAATGTGGCGGTTTTCGCAGAACCTATGTCAGTTGCAGTTCGTGCGCTCAATAAGGTCCCTTTTATACCTGGCACAAAAATTGCTGTTACAGGTGGCGGAACTGTCGGTTTATTGATTGCGCAAGTTGCTCGCTCATTTGGTGCGGCGCAAGTAGTCGTTTATGAGCCAAATCCAGTCCGCCAAGAAGTTGCGCGTGGACTTGGATTCGAAACACTCAATCCACTTAACGATAAAGAGTGGGCGCACTACGATGAATTCGATTCTCTTTTGGAGTGTTCTGGAGTAAAGGGAAGCACGCAGAGATCGCTTGATAAAATTAGGAATGCCGGAACGCTAGTTCTCGTAGGATTTAGGCCTGAAGAAGAGAGTTTTCACCTACTTAATTTCGTACTCAGTGAAAAACGAATCCAAGGAACGGCAGCGCATATGTGGGATGTTGATGTCGCAGCAGCCATCGCGCTCTTAGCTGGTAATTCAATCGACACCAAGCCACTACTTACCGATGTTATCGCACTTGATGAAGTAGTTAGCAAAGGCTTCGACCGTCTACTAAACGATAAGAATGCGTTCAAGATTGTGGTTGATACCACGCGCTAGAAAACGCTTAATTCTGTGGAAACCCTAAGTTGATTCCACCATGGCTTGGATCAAGCCAACGACTAGTCACAACTTTGCCACGGGTGAAGAAGTGGACTCCTTCAGTTCCGTGTGCGTGCGAGTCGCCAAAGAGTGAGTTCTTCCAACCACCAAAAGAGTAATACGCGACGGGAACGGGAATTGGCACGTTAATTCCAACCATGCCAACAAGGACTTCATTCTGGAACTTGCGAGCAGCCCCACCATCGTTGGTGAAAATCGCAGTGCCATTTCCATACTGATGAGCATTGATTAAATTAAGCCCCTCTTCATAGCTTCGCACACGAATAACGCTTAGTACTGGCCCAAAAATTTCATCTTTATAGATGCTCATCGATGGCTGCACATGATCAAAGAGGGTTGGTCCTAACCAGAAGCCCGCAGTTGCACCATCAATAGGTATATTCCTGCCATCTTCTACCAGCGCGGCACCTTCTTTGATGCCAGCTTCCACATACGAGGCAACTTTGTCGCGATGAACTTTGGTGACCAGGGGTCCCATGTCACTGCCTTTGGTTCCGTCACCAGTTTTCAGTTTCTTCATTCGCTCTTGGATCTTACGTACTAATTCATCGCCAATCGGGTCTACTGCTACTACGGCAGAAATGGCCATGCAACGTTCGCCAGCAGATCCGAAGCCAGCATTTATTGCTGAATCAGCAGTTAATTCCAAATCGGCATCAGGAAGTACGAGCATGTGGTTCTTCGCGCCACCAAGAGCTTGAACTCGCTTCCCATTCTTTGTGCCATTCTCGTAGACATACTTGGCGATTTGAGTTGACCCCACAAATGAAATTGATGCGATATCTGGGTGTTCTAACAATCTATCTACTGCCACTTTATCGCCGTGGATAACATTAAATACACCGTCAGGAAGTCCTGCCTCTTTCCATAGTTTTGCAATGAAATTTGTCGCTGAAGGATCTTTCTCGCTTGGTTTGATGAGAACTGCGTTACCGGCAGCAATTGCGATCGGAAAGAACCACATAGGAACCATTGCCGGGAAATTAAATGGGGAAATAATTGCGCACACACCAAGTGGCTGGCGAATCGAGTAGACATCAACGCCTTGCGATACTCCCTCAGAATATCCACCTTTTAAAAGGTGCGGAATCCCGCAGGCGAATTCAACAACCTCTAAACCTCGAGTTACCTCACCCAGTGCATCGGAGAGAACTTTTCCATGTTCGGAGGTGATGATGGCTGCAAGTTCTTCTTTCTTTGAATTCAACAGATGTCTAAATGCAAAAAGTATTTGTACTCGCTTAGTCAAAGAAGTTTGGCTCCAGGATGTAAAAGCGCTCTTGGAATTCGCAATGGCCGAATCAATCGTTTCAATATCGGCAAAGTCCACTTGCTTGGAGACAGTTCCGAGCGCAGGATTAAAAACCTCGCCTTGTCGACCGCTATTACTGGTTTTTTCTGCTCCATTGATCCAATGTTTGACTAGTTCCACAGCGCCTCTTCCCTTTTCCATCATGCCTGCCAGTAGAATTCTTCCACTCCAGTATTCCAGTTTTCTGGAACTTCAGTACTGCGAAAAGTCGCAGAAATAACCGAACCAGGGGAGCGCGCTTGACGAGCAGGCGATGGCTAGCGCCATATCTTCTATTAAGTCTGACCTGGGGCCTGTCATTTATGTTCATCGAGATAGCGCTACCAGTTTTTAGCCCATTTGGGATCGCCTTTATTCGGAATCTCTTGGGAGCAGTGGTCTTATGGAGCTATCTCTTCTACAAGAAGATTTCTATTCCACGCGATAGGTCGGTTTTTGGCTGGATTTTTCTGATTGGACTCTGCTCGAACATTATTCCAGTGGTCATTGTTCCATTCGCACAAACTGAAGTGACCTCCTCACTTACCGGAATCACAAATGCAATGTCACCAATTTTTGCCGTGATATTCACATTGGTGCTTTTTAGACATGAAACTGTGAAGCCAATGCAGATTTTTGGGATACTCCTTGCATTTTTCGGGGTCGCCATAGTCTTTGGAATTTGGGATATCGAATCTGCTCCATGGTGGGCGTATCTATTCTTACTAGTAGCTGTCACATCATTTGGATTAGTGGCGCCAATTATTGCCAAATACATTGCACCAAAAAATTATCCGCCAGTGGCACTCGCCACCATTCAAGTGACTATGGCCGCCGTAGTATTGCTTCCAACCTTTCTGTTCTATGGATTTAATTCATACAACTTCTCACTGGGCCCAATATTTGCCATTGTCATTATTGGAGTTTTCTCAACCGGCTTCGCATTTACATGGAATTATCGAATCATTGCGCTAGTAGGTAGTTCGGTCGCAGCTACGGTCAATTTTGTTTCTCCAATAGTCGCAGTGCTTGCCGGTGTAGCTCTGTTAAATGAACCGCTAACTTGGAACGAGCCCGTTGGTGGGGTAATAGTAATTCTTGGGAATGCAATCACACAAAGATCAAGAGCGAATAAATGAATCAACAAAGTCCTAACAAAAGCAAGAATAGTTGGGTACCTACCTACATTGCACTAGGAGTAGTTTGGGGAGCATCCTTCTTGTTTATTGAAAGATCTCTAACATTTCTCACTCCATCAGGTGTGGCTTTCTTGCGCTGTATGTTAGGCGCACTCGCACTTTGGGTTGTTCTGCTTTACAAAAAGATACAAATAATCCGAGACTATCTCTTACTTTTTCAACTTTGGATATTGGGAATTTTGTTAAATGTTTTTCCAGGAGTGCTATTCGCTTACGCGCAAGAGCGTGTTTCTTCAATTCTTGCAGGAATAATGAATGCCCTTACGCCAATTATGAGTGTTCTAATGATCCTCATAGTTTTTAGAAATGAACGATTGAGCTTTGAGAAAGTTTTTGGAATAGTTCTTGGATTCTTGGGCGTTGTGGTCGTGCTTGTGGTGGGTGAGTCCGTGGGGCAGATGTCAGTGGCGGCGATTGTTGCTCTGTTGTTGGCAGTCATTTGTTATGGTGTTTCCTACCCCTTCTCATCAAAATATATAATTCCTCGGAAATTACAGCCCGAATTTTTAGCAACGGCACAAGTCTCCTTATCGGCACTCACCTTGTTTCCATTCTTTCTCTATCACGGAATTCATTCATATGAGATTTCACCCGATGCGCTCTTGTCAATTATTGCGCTTGGAATTCTTGGAACCGGAATCGCTTACATTTGGAACTTTAGAAATATGGAGATGGCTGGACCATCGCTTGCAAGTACTGTCACTTATATAACGCCACTTGTGGCAGTAATTTTAGGTTTCCTACTGCTCGGTGAGCCGCTAACCTGGAATGAACCGGTTGGGGGTTTAATTGTGCTGTTAGGAAGTGCGATTGCTCAAGGTCGTATTCAAGTTTTCAGGAGGTAGGCATGGAAGCAGTAGCAAATATCTTTCTCGTTCTTCATTTCGTTGGTCTTGCTGCGCTCTTCGGAGGTTTTCTTGCACAGTTGACCTCGACCGCTAAACACATTACCAATGGAATGCTCCATGGTGCGCTCTTATCTCTAATTGCTGGAATTGTTTTGGTTGGTGTGCGCTATCCGTTGAATGAGAAAAATCCCGACGCTTTTCCACTCTTTGACAATGGAAAGATTTCAGTAAAACTTCTGATTGTTGCTGTAATCCTCATCCTTGGTTACACCAGCAAGAAAAAGAGCAAAAATTCGGATCAAGGTGACACCGCTGCGTGGATAACGATTGGGTTGCTCTCACTAACGAATATCGTTATCGCTGTCTTTTGGTGATAAGTGCTGTAAGCCCCAGGCATACATCGCTATCGCTCCAGCCGCAGAGGCATTTATCGAACGAGTAGATCCATATTGATTGATTGCGAGCACTACCTCACATACCGCGACTGCTTCATCGGACATACCCGAACCCTCTTGACCAAAAAATAGGACGCACTCTCTTGGTAAGGGCCGATGTTCAAGGCTTTTGCTCACCTCAATATTATCTATGCCAATTATGGGTAGATCTTTTTGGCTTGCCCACGTAGCGAAGTCATTAACAGTTGGATGGTGCTGCACGTTCATATATCGATCAGTGACCATCGCTCCACGACGGTTCCAATCTCGTTTTCCCACAATGTGAATTCCTGCGACATTGAATGCATTAGCAGTTCTAATAAGTGAGCCAATATTTAAGTCATGTTTCCAATTCTCTACAGCTATGTGAAGTGGATTACGTTTAATATTCAAATCGGCAACAATTGCATCAACTGTCCAATATCGATATTCATCTAGAACATTTCGTTTATCCCCATGTTCTAGAAGCTCTTGATCAAATTCTGGTCCGACTGGCCATGGTTTTGGGTGGGGCCCTACCCCAACAAAGGGATAGAATTCACCTGCACCTGGCTCGTTTGTCATGTGTCCTTCGCTTTCAGGTAGTGCGCGCTAAGTTCCTGCGTCCTACACAAGAGAATATGAGGATTGTAGTGGGGCCACTTCTAGCATTAATCTCCAGCGCCACTTGGGGCGTTGCTGATTTCTTAGGTGGCTTAGCTTCAAGGCGAGCGCGCATCGTGCGGGTGCTCCCAGTCTCTTATCTCTCTGGAGCGGTTGCCGTCACTTTCTTTTCAATCTTTCTCATTCCAGGCGAGTTAAATCGCGATTCTTATCTCTATGGATTCTTTGCGGCGCTCTTTGGAGTTCCGGCTATTGCACTTCTGTATGTAGCTCTCAGTCGCGGACCGATGGGGATAGTCTCACCCATCACTGCGCTCATGGCAGGGTTTGTTCCTGTTATCACAGGGCTGCTCCGCGGTGATCAGGTCACTCCAATTGGGTTTTTTGGGATGGCGCTTGCAGCCCTCTCTGTCATTCTTGTCAGCCAGGAACAGAAAAGTGAACTAACTGCTCGAATTACGTTAAGTACGTTACTGATCTGTATTTCTAGCGGGCTATTGATTGGTTCTTACTTAACCGTTCTTGGTTTAGCGCCAAGCAATCAGGGAATTTGGACTTCAACAATTGCTCGATGGTTTGGTTTCATTTTTGTATTTGCTTTCTTCCTGATTCGTTTGAAAGCGATTTCCAAAGATGAGAATTCTCAACCATTTCCTTGGTTGCTAGCTATCGTGGCAGGAATTTTTGATGCTTCGGCAAATGGCATCTACCAAATGGCAACTCAAAAGGGACAGCTAGCTGTGGTAGCAGTACTTGCCTCTCTCTATCCTGCCGCAACTGCATTATTAGCGCGCTACATTCTTCATGAACGGTTAAAGGTAATTCAAAACATCGGTGTTGTGCTCGCTCTTGCCGCAGCCGCCTGCCTAACCTTGGCCTAATTATGAAAAAATCTTATAGAAATTTTTTTTGTTTTACTATTCTTTCTGTCATCCTTGGCACTTTCATTCAGCCCAGTTTTGCCATTGCCTCACTTAGTGAACTTAAAATTCCAGATGAGCAACTCGCATCTGTTACAAATAGGCATTTAACGCTGACAACTTCGCTTATTCCGTTGATTCAGCGAACTACTTTTGGACAAGAGGAATTTTTGCGATTACGAGCAGAGCGAAAAGGCTCTGGTCCGGAATTTCAAGCAGCACAAAATTATTTGCGCTCACAGATCAAATTACTTTACCAAGCTTTTTCGGGCCAAACTCAAATCAAACAAGAGAGCGCACAGATCTATCGAAAAATTCTAAATAGTCCTCAAATGGTGACTCAATTTATTGCTACTCGTCCGACAGTCTATTTACCGCCCGAATGTCCACCCGCAGTTGCACTTGATGGTGAATCAATTTGGGAGACCGGAACCGTAGTGAAAGTTGAGGATGGCGACACTGTATTTGTTCAGACATGTCGGGGAAATCTTGACGTTCGGCTCATTGGAGTTCAAGCGCCAGAAACCGCAAAGAGCGCTCATTTTGCTCAGTGTGGGGGGCTAGAGGCGTCTAAACTAATGAAAGCGTTACTACCGGTGGGAACCGAAGTGCAATTGCGCTCAAATAACTTCGCATCAGCAAACAACTATCAAGCGTTAGCTCGTCCATATCGCTATATCTTCGCCAAAGATGCTCAAGGAAACTTCACAATTGATGTTCAGGCCAAACTTTTAGAAGCTGGTCTTGCAATGTGGTTCCCTAATGAAAATGAGTTTGTTCGGAACTTGCAGTACCTAGAGTTGTTGAACTCTGCAGCTTCAAACGGCGTCGGATTATGGTCGGGCGCACTGTGTGGAAATGAAATGGATAAGACGGCGATGAATGCGATTGAAATATGGGTGGAGCTCGATTCCCCACTTCCAAATGAGAATTCTTTCGGAGAATATGTCTTACTTCGTAATAAAACTGAGCAAGAGATAAATCTCTCGGGTTGGACCCTTCGTGATACTTCGCTTGAGCTTAATGATTCAAAGTATGCCTTTCCCTCGGGCACAATACTGAAGGGCAATTCCATACTCACGGTTTATCTGGGGGCACCGCTTCAAAACTTCCCGATAGCGCCTGATGAGATTGCATTAGGGTTGAGTAAAGCGATTTTACAGAATCCCTCTGCGAGTAAAGAGAAGTTCACGGGTGACGGCATTTATTTACAGACACCACTTTTATCTAATGGTGGAGGCAATATGCGCGCATGGATGCATCGCCCATGCCTCCCTACAGATTGTTCCAAACCTGAGTGGCTCAGCAAAAACTCAGATAACTCAATTCGAGATATTCCATTTCCCCGCACTCTTACGTTGGCTATGAACCCTGGCAGATATGGTCGAGTAGTTCCCGATATGACAGGGTTAACCGAAGAACAGGCCAAAGTTGCCCTTACGCCATTGCAGTTAGCTGTGACGTTGGTCGATAAGAGCAACGGGGCGCAAGCGGAGAAGAGCGTTGTTGATCAAATCCCCAAGCCAGGGGCAAATCTCTTACCTGATTCGATCGTCACTGTATATATAGATGTAAAGCGTTGATGTCGCTGGGCCATAATCCGGGGATTTCCCAAGTTCTTGTTTTATCCTTATGGCTGTAGCCGCCGCTACTTCCCCTTTCTTGCGGCAATGAGAGTGAGAGTGCACGTGTATGTAAAACGCGCATTATCAATCTTGCTTTCGCTCGTGCTTATATCCACCATAAATTTCTCTGCGAACCTTGCGAGCGCTGAAGCTCAAACTCGAAAGCCCACTATTGCGGAAATCAATGAAGCCAAAGCCAAGGAGGCAGCGAAGAAAGCGGCTGCCGATCGTGCAAAGGCGCAATTAGCAGCTGCATCAAATGTATTGCGTGCGCTTACGGTAAAGGCAGTTGCTGCGCGTAATCGATATTTGCAAGAGGTGAAGAAGCTTGAAATAGCTACGCAGAAGGCGCAGGCAGCCCAGAAGAAAGAAGCCGCAGCCATTAAGAAATCCAATCTTGCTCAAACTGCAGTAATCGCATCAAAGAATCACATTGGCAGAGTTGCTACTAATGCGTACATCATGGGTTCAGGATTTACAGATTTTGATTCAATTCTCCATGCGGATGGACCACAAGACTTAATGGATCGTTTATCCACTCTTGATGCCGTAGGGGAGAACAACAGTTCAATTCTCCTTCGCCTGAAAGTTGCAGAGGAATCGGCGCGTTTAGCAAAAATTGAGGCAGAAGAAGCCCGAGCAGCAGCGGTAGCAGCACGAAAAGAACAAGCAGATGCAACTGCCCGAGTTGCAGAGGCAAAGAAAGAAGCAGATTTAGCTCGCGCGGCTCAAGAGGAAGAAGTTAAAAAGTTACAGAAGATGCAAGATAAGTTGATTGCAGAACTCTTGAGCGCACGTAAAAAGCGGGTAACTTTAGAACAGCAACGTCAACTTGCCATTCTAGAAGAGGCGCTTGCTGCACGCGCCGAACAGACAACGGGCCGAGCGAAGATCTGGTCGGTCAATGGGATAGGTTTTACTAAAGGTCGCACGACAGTCAGGTCAACCGAAGAGATTCGCGCAAAGGCAGTGGAATTTGCTCGGAAACAGGTGCTCGCGCGAAAACCGTACGTCTGGGGCAATGAAGGCCCAAATAGTTTTGATTGTTCGGGATTAGTTTATGCGGCGTATCGATCAGCTGGGTTGGGATATCCGGGATGGGATCGAGTGAACTCGAGAATTTATTACAGCTGGACCAAACGGATTCCCATCAGCGAGCTACAGCCAGGGGATTTGCTCTACTACTCGTACAAACCGGATATCAGCACCATTCACCACATCACAATTTACGCTGGTAATGGAATGATGTGGGAAGCGCATAACACCCGTAAAGGATTGCTCTATAGCTCTATCTATTCTATTCCCGGGTTGATTCCATTTGGTGGGCGGGTTTAACTCGAGGTCTAGGCTAGAGCCATGATGACCAAGGCTCGTCTTGCGCTCCGACAAGCGCTGAAATCACTAAACCCTGGCGATCGCGTTCTTGTTGCAGTCTCGGGCGGCGCGGACTCTTTGTTACTTGCCCACTGCCTCAACCTTGAGGGAGAGAGCACCGCACTTCACATTTCAGCAGTAATTGTTGATCATCAATTACAGGAACGCTCAGGGGATATTGCGCTACAAACAAAAAAGAAGTTGTTAGAGATGGGAATTCCAGAGGTCCATGTAATCGAAGTAGAGATTGTCAAGAAGGATGGATTGGAAGCAGATGCGCGCACCGCTCGTTACGAAGCGCTTACCGAGTGCGCTGCCAAAGAACGAGCGACTGCAATCTTCCTTGGACATAACCAAGATGATCTTGCTGAGAGCGTACTGCTCGGCTTAACTCAAGGTTCTGGCACGAAGTCGCTCGCAGGTATGACAAAACAAGCCGGTTTGTATTTCAGACCATTTCTTTCGCTATCTCGTGAAGAGATTGTTGAAGCGTGCGCCGAAGCACATATTGAATACTGGAATGATCCACATAATGAAGATGAGCGATTTACCCGTGTAAAGATTCGCAAACAAATTTTGCCACTTATGGAATCGCAGCTCGGGCCCGGCATCAAAGAAGCGCTGGCGCGTTCGGCACGAATCTTCAGAGAAGATTCAGATGCGCTCGATACTCTCACAGAGGAGATTTTCGCCACCATCGCCGATCCAGGTTCGATTGAAGTCGAGTTGCTCGAACGGTTGCCGGTGGCGCTCCGGAAGCGGGTTATTCGTCGGGCGCTGGCGCGCTTGGGGGCGACCCGAATCTCGGCAGAACACCTCGATTGGGTGGAAGCTCTGATTGGCCAATGGC
>JBIJBY010000124.1:0-3565 GCA_044344975.1 Candidatus Nanopelagicaceae bacterium
GCCAAGAGTTGTGATACAGATTTCCACATTGTCCAAGAAATCTGAATTACTCCAACCAGTTTTTTTCATTGCTAGGGCCATCTCGTACTCGTTCAAAAAGGAGTACTTCGCGCCAACCAGAAGATTACGAATGCTCGCTCCGTCGAGGCTGGCCAAGGTTTGCGAAATATCAGCGGCGAATGGCACTTTATGTTGTCGGCATTCCTCAGTATGGCGAAGCATCGCTTCGGGATCATCTGGTGCGATGAGTACGAGGTCAAAACCGTTTCTTCTCTCAAAAATAGGACCTAGTTCGATATTGCGAGCCTCACTCATTGCGCCTGGGTAGAACGAAGCTATTTGATTATGGGCTTCATCAGTTGTCACTGTGAATCGCGCGGTAAGTTGCGTTCGTGAAACATACAACTCTGATGTATCCACTCCATGACGCGTGAGCCATGAGTTGTAATCGGTGAAATCCTCACCGACAGCCCCAATCAATACGGGAGAACCGCCTAGTACTCCCATACCAAAAGAGATATTCGCGCCTGTGCCACCTCGTCGAACTTCGAGGTTATTAACTAGAAAAGAGAGCGATATTTTCTCTAAAGAATCAATCACAATAGAGTCGGCAATTTTGCCTGGAAAACTCATCATGTAATCCGTTGCCACCGAGCCAGTGACAGCAATTTTCATTAAAGAGAGCGTTCTTCTGGCGTCAAATAATTAATGGAAGGAGTCACCGCATGCGCAGCTGCCGCCTGCGTTGGGGTTATCAATTGTGAAACCTTGCTTTTCAATAGTGTCAACAAAATCGATTGTCGCGCCCATTAAATAGGGTGAACTCATCTTGTCGGTAACCACTGCTACCCCACCGAAATCTTTTTGAATATCTCCATCAAGGGAGCGATCATCGAAATAGAGTTGATATCGAAGGCCTGAGCAACCACCGGGTTGAACCGCGATGCGAAGTCGAAGGTCATCGCGCCCTTCTTGCTCTAAAAGCGCTTTTACCTTGGATGCGGCCTTGTCGGAGAGAACAACGCCATCTGAAGTGGCGGAAGTGGTGACCTCAGCGCTCATTGTCGGACTTCCTTTCATGCCATTTTTACGAACTCGATACCTAATCCTGCCACAGCATGGAACGCTAAGCGCACTCTAAAACTTCCCAGGCGTTAGTTTCGCGCCTGGTCGTCGAAAACCTGCGAGGATATGGCCATGGGCATCACCGATCTTCTCTTGCTTGGACAGGGCATCGACCTGTCCAGTGAGCGAGGGGTTTCCTGTCCTGGAGAACTCCCCACGCCAAGTGACCCAACGCTACGTGAACGCGCTAAACGCGCCCGGAACGAGCTGGGAGATCGAGTCTTTGTCCTTGGTCACCACTATCAACGAGATGAAGTAATTGAATTCGCCGACGTAACTGGAGATTCATTTAAATTGGCTCGCGATGCTGCCGCTCGCCCAGAAGCGCCTTACATTATTTTTTGTGGCGTTCATTTCATGGCCGAAAGCGCAGATATTCTCACCTCACCTTCGCAACATGTGATTCTTCCTGACCTCGCCGCCGGTTGCTCGATGGCGGATATGGCCAACTACGAACAAGTTGCCGAATGTTGGGCGGTACTTAGTGAACTTGGGGTTAGCCAATCAACCATCCCAGTTACTTATATGAACTCATCTGCCGCCATCAAAGCATTTACCGGAGAGCATGGCGGAACCGTCTGCACATCCTCGAACGCGCACACCACACTTACATGGGCCTTCACCCAGGGCGAGCGAGTTCTCTTTCTTCCCGATCAGCATCTCGGACGAAATACTGCAGTTCTTCAGATGGGATTATCTCTTGAAGATTGCGTCATTTGGAACCCTTGGAAACCTCGAGGTGGCTTAAGTGATAGCGAGATAAAGAGTGCAAAGATGATTCTTTGGCGCGGACACTGCTCAGTACATGCGCGCTTTTCGCTTGAATCAATCAAGGATGTTCGCTCAAGAATTCAAGATGTGCAAGTCATTGTTCATCCTGAGTGCCAACATGAAGTTGCGCTCAATGCTGACATCATTGGCTCGACCGAACAGATCATCAAAACGGTTAGCAACGCACCAGCGGGAAGTAAATGGGCGATTGGAACTGAACTTAATCTTGTAAAACGTCTAGCTGAAAAGAATCAAGATAAACAAATTGTGTTCCTCGACAAATCGGTCTGCTATTGCTCAACGATGAATCGAATTGATTTACCCCACCTTGTTTGGTCGATGGAATCTTTACTTGAGGGTAGGGTTGTGAACGAAATCAAAGTCCCTGAGCGGACGGCACATTTCGCGCGAATTGCCCTCGATCGCATGTTGAGTCTTACGTAAAACAGATAAGAACGGGAGAGCTACAAAAATGAGCGACGAGAAGAAGAACAAACCGACGCCGAAACGTAACGCCAAAAAAATTACCCCTGCCCTAGCACCGACAGCTTCAAAGGAGGCCAGGAAGGCTGAGCGCGAGAGCGCCCGTCGCCGACGGATGGAGATGCGCCAGCTCTACCTCAAAGGTGATGAGCGAGCGTTACCAAAGCGCGATAAAGGACCGGTACGAAAATTTGCACGGGATTATGTGGATTCTCGGTGGTCCATTGCCGAATTCTTCTTGCCGCTGCTAATGGTCGTTTTAATTCTAACCGCTATGCCAAGCGTCACTATCAAAGTCCTGGCCACGCTAGTCATGTATGTAGTGGTCCTAGTTTCAGTCCTTGATGGAGTCTGGATGGGACGCCAAATCAAAAAAGCCTCTGCAGCCAAGCATCCAAATGAGAGCGTCAAAGGTGTGACGATGTACGCATGGATGCGCTCTACTCAAATCAGACGACTACGCACACCAGCGCCTCAAGTCAAGCGCGGAACTAAACTGATCTAAATAGATTTAGATAATTAAGGGCGCGGGTTTGGGCTTACATCCTTAGCGGGGTCTCGCTCTGCTATAGGCGCAATCGCGTTGTCAATTGCACGCATTACATCTTCACTGAGTTTAACGCCGGCAGCCTTGACATTCTCTTTAACCTGCTTTGCCTTCGAAGCACCGATAATCGCGCTCGAGACATTTGGATTCTGCAGAACCCATGCGATAGCCAGCTGCGCCATCGTTAATCCATGATCACTTGCAATTGGTTGCAGTTTTGCCACTTCCCGCAAAATGTCATCATTCATCCAACGCGAAATCATCGCAGCACCGCTCTTCTTATCGGTAGCTCGCGATCCAGCTGGTGGTTTTTTGCCAGGAAGGTATTTGCCAGAGAGCACTCCTTGTGCGACCGGTGACCAAACAATCTGGCCAATTCCCTCTCTCTCAGAGAGTGGAATGACTTCTGCTTCGATAACGCGCCACAACATTGAATACTGTGGCTGGCTTGAAACAAAACGGTCGAAACCCAACTCTTTCTGAATAATGAGCGCGGCCTGGATCTCGCTTGCGCGCCATTGAGAAAAACCAATGTAATTGACTTTGCCTTGTCGAATTAAGTCATCAAAAGCTCGCAAAGTTTCCTCTAGCGGAGTTTCATAGTCGAATCTATGTGCCTGATAGAGATCAATGTGATCG
>JBIJBY010000125.1:0-3519 GCA_044344975.1 Candidatus Nanopelagicaceae bacterium
GGGATGGAGATCTACTCTCTCCCAGAGCTACGGGACCCCATCATGATTGCGGCCTTTCAAGGCTGGAATGATGCGGGCGAGGCTGCGTCAAAGGCAGTCGAACATTTGCTTGCGCTCTGGCCATCACAACTTATCGCTGAAGTCGAATCTGAAGATTTCTATGATTACCAAGTCAATCGTCCGCAGATTTTTCTCGACGATAACGGCGATCGTGAGCTCTCGTGGCCCACAACAACTATCCATGCCATCAGCGTGCCTGAATTTGATCGTGATTTGTTAATAGTTACTGGCGTAGAACCCTCAATGAAATGGCGCACCTTTATCGGTGAAATTCTCTCTTTGGGTGAAGATTTGGATATTTCTTTGGTCGTCTCCCTCGGTTCACTTCTTGCAGATGTTCCCCATACGCGTCCGATTCCTGTGACGCTATCTGCTGCCAACTCTGCCTTAGCCAAGAAATTCGATGTGGAAATGAGTCGTTACGAAGGCCCAACTGGAATTCTTGGGGCGCTACAAGATGGCTGCAACGCCCGTGATCTCGATGCAGTATCTCTCTGGGCGGCAATCCCGCACTATGTGGCGAGCCCGCCATGCCCTAAAGCCACCCTCGCACTTCTTAACCGCCTAGAAGATCTTTTGGAGATAAACATTCCCGAAGGTGAGTTGCCAGATGATTCACGTGCCTGGGAGCTTGGCGCGACCCAAATCACCCAGGAAGATGCTGAGATTTCAGAATATGTCCAAAGTCTTGAGGAATCTAAAGATGCAGCCGAGCTTCCTGAAGCATCCGGAGAATCGATCGCGCGAGAATTTGAAAGATATTTACGACATCGCGGTGACGAGAAAAATCGTTAAGAGGTGCACTGCAACTAAAGCGCAATACCTAATGCGGCATCCAGAAAACGACTAAGCTGGCCAATCTCAGAAACTGACGAACGGTCTTCCTTCTCTAATGAATTAATTCGTGATTGAGCCCATGAATCAATCAGTCCAAAAGCGTCCGAAGTGTTGAGATCGTCGCTTAGACAGTGCGCTATACCAAGAATTAACGGTTCGACATCACCCCCATATGGGCTTGAAAAGGCCGCGCGCCAGAGCGCGAGACGCTCCTGAGTTCTCACCAAAAGGGCATCACTCCATGGACGATCACTTCGATAGTGCCCGGAGAGCAAGGCTATCCGCAGCGCTAACGGCTCTACTCCAGAGGAGCGCATTACCGATACAAACTTTAAATTCCCTTTGGATTTACTCATCTTCTCGCCATCGAGGCCGATCATGCCTGCATGAACGAAACGTTTAGCGAAATCTTGACCAGAGAGAATTCGTCCTTCAGCAGCGCACATCGTGTGATGCGGGAAGTGCAGGTCACTGCCGCCCCCTTGAATGGAGATAGGCGCTTGTAAATAATTTAAGGCAATTGCAGTACATTCGATATGCCATCCGGGACGACCAGCGCCAAAAGGAGAGGGCCACGACGGTTCCCCTTCGCGTGCGCCACGCCAAATAAGACAATCAAGCGCGTTGCGCTTACCTTCCCGGAGAGGGTCTCCCCCGCGCTCAGCAAATATGGAGATCCGCTCTTCATCTGTGAGTTGGTTGTATGAGGCAAAACGGGGATCGCAAGAGATATCAAAATACAGGTCATTGTCTATTTCATAGACGGCGCCGTTGCGCTTCAAATCTTCAATGGCGTCAATCACCCACGGAATTGTTTCCACTGCTCCCATGTAGTAATCGGGCGGAATAATTCGCAGGGCCGTCATGTCATCTCTAAAAAGTGCTATTTGGTCGGCCGCTAATTGCTCCCAATTGATTCGATCGCGATTTGCTCGTTCTAAAAGTGGATCATCAACATCGGTGATGTTTTGAACGTACTGGATACTCCGTCCGGTAAGGCGTATATATCTATTGATCAGATCGAATGCGAGATAGGTGGCAGCGTGGCCAAGATGCGTGGCGTCGTATGGAGTGATGCCACAGACATACATCGATACATTTTTCTCTGTGATCGCATCCCTCATGCCGGTCAAAGAGTTGTGGAGCGATAGGGTTGGAAATTCTCGGGGCGGTATCGGTGGAAGATAAAGCTCGGCCCAAGATTTCATTTGCCGAGTTTACTCTTTCATTATGATTTTTTGCGCTACGCCTTAGATTGGTGGCCAGGGAATGGCGGGCCAATCCTCTGATGGAACAGGGAAAATTCCACTATCGATAAGGCGCGTCAACCTCATTTGGGTAGCTTCAATCTCTTCGGGCGTGAGCAACTCCTCGACCATTGGTACAAAGATTGAGAAGCGATCTCGGATGTCACTGAGTAGCTCCATTTCCGATTTGGCAAATTCTTCTGCTCGCCACTGCCAAAGCACGGTTCTTAACTTGTCTTCCTGATGGAAGCAAACACCATGATCGCAAGCTAAAAGTTCCCCAGTTAATGTAGGGAGTAAATGGCCCATCTTTCGGTCAGTGTTATTGATGATTGCATCAAATATCACTAGTTTTCGAAGTGATTCATTCCGAGATTGGGCCATTTCGATTATGTCAATGCTCTCATCGATATCTATCCATTCCTGAACAGCTCCGATACCGAAAGGTCCATCTCTTAAAACAGTAAATGGAACAACATGAAAGCCTGCGAATTCGCTAAAAAGATATGCAGCAACTTCGCGCGCTGCCAATGTTCCGTCTGGAAAATCCCAGAGAGGGCGTTCACCTGCCACCGGTTTGTAGATGACCGATATCTCCGTACCTGTTGAGCGCTTTACATGACCAAATAGCGTTGCGTTCGAAGCATCGACCAACCTTCCAGTAACAATTAGCTCGCCACCTTTTATGGCTTCTCTATCTTCGGTAGCCATTTGCCCTCGGACATACGTGGCCTTGTGCATCTAGTGGACCGCCACAAAATTGGCATGGCGGTCGCCCAGCGCCAATTAAGGTGAAAGAATTCAAGGCAAAATGGAGCGCTGATTCCATGGTGAGAGTTACCCGTAAAAGCGGTGGCCCCTCTTCGCCATCTTCGATAACTTCGCTCTCTTCTCCCCCTTGTGCTTCGATGATTAATTGTTCATTCTGAGCGTTCCAGGTTAATGAGAGAGCGGTCACCCGGAACTCTTCATTAAAAGGGGTTAACAGTTGCGGAAGGATGTTGCTCTTCCGTTTTAAATCCCCCGCTCTGCCCATTTTCAATTCTTTGAATAATGCAATTATTCGTTGAGCCAAGAGATCTAATTGCGTTTTCTCCAGCGCTACCGAAATGTTCCGCCTTCCTTCAACCGCCTGTAAATAAAAAGTTCGCTCCCCTGGCATCCCCACCGTTCCTGCAATAAATCGCTCCGGATAGAGAAAATCATGAAGTTCACGCATGGTAAGCACCACGATGTTGTTCTCCGCCAAGCGTTGGCGCAGAAAGCGTTCCAACAAATGATTCAATGTTCTGTTCCGCGCGATTATATTGAAGCAGCCGCGAGGCACCTTCACTGAACTGAGCAATAGATATAGAGCCAGGTTCCACAACTAATG
>JBIJBY010000036.1:0-12197 GCA_044344975.1 Candidatus Nanopelagicaceae bacterium
AACGCTCCAGCACCGGTTGCCACTCCAGCACCGGTTGCCACTCCAGCACCGGTTGCCACTCCAGCACCGGTTGCTGCGCCAATGAATTCGATCCCCGCTCCAGCATCAAAGATCGAATCCGATTCCTATGTGACTCCGCTCGTCCGAAAACTGGCAGCAGAGCTATCGATAGATCTCGCTAACGTTGCCGGCACCGGCGTGGGTGGGCGAATTCGTAAGCAAGATATTTACGATGCAGCCGAACGCGCACGCGCGCTCTCGGCAACGCCAGTTGCCGCCCAGATTGCAGCACCAATAGCTGCAACGCAAAGTGGCGAAGTGAAAACTTCATCTCCAAATGCCGTAGTGGCTTCCCCGCTTCGAGGAACAACCGTGGCGATGACACGTCTTCGCAAAGTCATTGCCTCTCGAATGGTGGAATCGCTTCAGACTTCTGCGCAATTAACTACCGTCGTCGAAGTAGATGTTACAAAAATCGCGAAATTGCGGGCAAAAGCTAAGGGCGCTTTCCAAGAGCGCGAAGGGGTAAACCTCACCTTCTTGCCATTTTTTGCCGTTGCAGTTTGTGAAGCGCTTAAGCAACATCCCGTGGTCAACTCTTCCATTGATGGCGAGAACATTGTCTACCATGGCACTGAAAACCTGGGAATCGCAGTTGATACTGAGCGCGGTTTACTCGTGCCAGTTATTAAAGATGCTGGAGACCTCAACCTCGGTGGAATCGCTCGTCGCATCAACGATGTGGCGCTTCGAACTCGAGATAGCAAAATTAATCCAGATGAATTAAGTGGCGGCACATTTACCATCACAAATACAGGAAGTCGCGGAGCGCTCTTTGATACTCCAATCATTAACCAACCACAGGTTGCAATTCTTGGTATTGGATCTATCGTGAAGCGTCCTGTTGTCATCATTGAAAGCGATGGTGAAGAGAAGATAGCTATCCGCTCCATGGTTTACCTTGCCATCTCCTACGATCACCGAATCGTTGATGGTGCCGATGCTGCTCGTTTCTTAGGTACTCTCAAGGAGCGCTTAGAGCTTGGTCGCTTCGAAGCTGATCTAGGTCTGTAACCGATTCTCATGTCACGAACTATTGCCATCACGGGCGCGTCAGGTCTTATCGGATCCGCCCTTGTTGCACATTTGCGCGAGAAAGGTGACACCGTCATCAAGATGGTGCGGCGAGATCCTCGAGCGAAGGATGAAGCTTTCTGGGACCCAATTAATGGCAAGGTGGATCTGGTTGCACTCGAAGGCGTCGACTCAATTGTTCATCTTGCAGGTGCGGGTGTGGGCGACAAAAGATGGAGCACAAGTTACAAAGCAGAGATCCTCAATTCACGTCTCTACGGTACGACCACAATTGCTAATGCGGCAGAGCAACTGAAAATCAAATCACTCGTTTCATCCAGCGCCATTGGCTGGTACGGCGAAACTGGGAATAGGGCTGTCATTGAGAGCGATCGCGGCGGCGATGATTTTCTTGCGCGAGTTTGCCTTGAATGGGAGCGTGCGGCTGACGGCGCACCTTCTGTCCGAACGGCAAAGATTCGAACCGGTTTAGTCCTCGATCCAACAGGTGGCGCGCTCGGACGAATGATGCCCTTATTCAAATTTGGTTTAGGTGGAAAACTTGGATCAGGAAGACAATGGTGGTCATGGATTACCGTGCATGATCAAGTTCGCGCTATTGACTTCATCATCGATCACGATATTTCTGGCCCGGTAAACCTCACGGCACCAAATCCTGCAACAAATAGTGAATTCACAGCAGCCTTGGCACGAGCACTTAAGCGTCCAGCGCTACTTCCGGTTCCTGGTTTTGCTCTTAAGTTAACGTTGGGTGGCTTCTCAACAGAGATACTTGGTTCAAAACGCGTACTTCCCGCAGTGCTCGATGAAGCTGGTTTCGTATTTGATTTTCCACATCTTGCGCCTGCGTTAGCAAAATTAGCAGCGCATTAACCACTAATTGTTGATCGCGCTTTCACCAGCTAAACGTCCAGAGAGTAGCGCGCCATTCTGAGAAGGTTCAGTTAAATAATCCCCAGCGAAGATCAAGCCATCTTCTTCCAAGACTCCCCTGCGTCGAGCACCAGGTGGAATGATCGGAATCGCGTTCTCAATATCTATTCGTGAGATCAGTTCGCCTTCAATTGGACCTCCATGAATTAATTGCAGATGTGTTCGCACCTCGCGCTCACTACTGCCCTCTAACGTTGTCACCGATAGAAGGCCTCTGCCATCTGGGGAATAGCTAGGCACTACCGCCGCGAGATCGATTGATGTGACAACCGGACCTGAACTCAATGAAGCAACGTGAAGGCGATGCTGATGAGCAATATGAGATTCCAAGGTGAAATACCATGCAGTAGATCGAGCGAATTCAACCTTAGGCAAAACATCAGAGAACACTTGAGCATTCTGGAAATCAGTAGCAACAATTACCTTACGAGCCGAGAAAGTTGCGTTTGTCGTTTTTACAGTAAACCCCCGACCGCTTCGAGAAATCTCTTCCACCCGTTCACCACATTGAAGTGATTTCACCCTATTGCCAAGCTCCTGTATCAAGGCTTGTACTCCACCATCGGGCAAACCTGGAACCTGACGATAGAGCGAACGAAGTACGCGTTGCGCAAATCGCGCATCTACTTCTGATAACGCTGTCAAGAACACTCCGCGAAGAAAAGGTTCCACTACGTTTTCATAAATTTCCCCATCGATTCCGATTCGCTGCAGAAATTGATCAGCGCTCTCCCCTTCGTGGACTTTTGCAATAAGAACGCCTTTTATCAAACCAAAGAATGGTTTGGGGGCGCGCAGGATTTTAGGTAGAGTTTTAGCTATCGCCCGAATTTCTCTGCGTGGGTCGCCAAAGAAAAGAACTTCTCCGTCGATGGTAGCCACTGCACCTGCCGAAATAGCGTGAAGGTTTGTTCGAATATCAAGACGAAGAAATTCTGAGTACCCAGGATTGATTACTTGGAAGCCTCGATCAATAGTAAATCCATCAATCACCTCAGTCTTGATGCGCCCACCGGGATCGCGATTGCCCTCAATTAAATGGACTTGTTGACCACTCTCTTGAATGGTGAGCGCTGCTCGAAGTCCAGCAAGACCGCCACCAACAACAACAATCATCTCAAGGAGATCTCTCGCGCAATATCAATCAAACGTGCCACTTCCAGCGCATCCTTGTTTGGGATTGGCATGGGCGCGTCAGTTGTTAATGCTTGTCGAACTTGTAGGTAGAAATCAACGTAGCTTCCATTTTCAGAAGGGATAGTTTCGAAGCTGCCGTTATCTCCGCGATATAACCTTGCCTCTGAATTCGTTGGTGAGCTCCATGCCCCGCCATGAGGAATTTCGCCGCGCTTCAACAGCTCTTCTTGGGGATCCAGATCACTAATAACCAATGTTCCGCCACGCGCTGAAAGACGCACTCTCGGGCCAGTGAAACCAGATACCGCGCTGGCAGTGAGGTAAGAGTCCACGCCCATCAAGTGATGTAACACGATTATGACATCGTCATCGGAGGCACCGCGGATATTGCGCATTGCTGCGAATGCAACTTCGGCTGGGCCAAAGAGATCAAGAGCGCCTGCAACCAGATGTGTCTGAATATCTAGCAACCAACCGCCGCCACTCTCTGGATCACCTTGGTCTCGCCAACTAAATGAATTGAGCTCTGGTTTATACCGTTCGAATCGAGACTCGTATCGGTGGATTGGTCCAAGGGAGCGTTCGCGAATGATTCGCTTCACCGTTAATGCATCGCTATCCCATCTTCTATTGAAAAAAGCAGAAACCTTAACGCCAGCGCTCTCTGCAGCTGCGAGTATCGCTTTAGTCTCAGGAAGATTGCGACCGACCGGTTTATCGATAACCGTTGCTACACCTGCGGAAATTGCCTGCAATGCCTGTTCGGCATGAACTTGATTCGCAGAGCTAATGACAACTAAATCAAGTGATAGCGCAAGTAACTCATCCATAGTTGAAACAATGACCGAGCCCGGAAAATCTGCTTTCGCGCTCGCTATTCGCTCTGGTGAGTTGGTGAGAATTCCAGCAACTTCAAAACCTGCTCCAATAAGTAAGGGAGCATGGAATACCCGGCCACCTAAACCATAGCCCACTAAACCTGCACGGAGATTTTTCAATCAATTCCCTCTTTCGAGAGTTTCGACGGCCACCAAATTTTCTTTCCAAGTAAACGTACAAGGGCGGGAACTAGTAGTGAGCGCACAACAATCGTGTCTAGCAAAACGCCAAACGCCACGGCAAAACCTAGCTGCGCAAGAAATACCAGCGGTAATACGCCAAGCACCCCAAAAGTTGCCGCGAGCACAATGCCAGCGGAGGTGATCACACCACCAGTAACTGTTAAGCCCTTGATAACCCCTGCTTTTGTGCCAATTTTCTTTGCCTCTTCCCGAACGCGGGTCATGAGGAAGATGTTGTAATCGATACCCAAAGCCACCAGGAATACAAAGGCAAAGAGCGGGAAGCTCGCATCTGCCCCCTTGAAACCAAAAACGTGTTCGAAGACTAGGGCGCACACGCCCAAAGTGGCAAAGAAAGAGAGCACAACTGTGGCAAGCAGCAAACCTGCAGCAAAGATGCTTCGTAATAACACACCTAGAATTAATGCAATCAAGATTAAGACAATCGGAATAATGACTCGATTATCTCGGCGCGAAGATTGATCCACGTCGTACCCAATTGCCGTCTGGCCACCGACCAAACTTGTTGTATTGACCGATTTTGCTGCCTCGCGGATGAGCGGAATGGTGTTTTTTGCCTCTGTTGAATCGGCAGCAACTTCGAGCGTTGCATACAACAACACCGAACCATCGACAACCTTAACCTCTTTAGTCGGAGACATCGTTGCCATATCGAATTTCGTCACGGGCACAACCGATGCAACATTCTCCACTTTCGATATTGCCCCAATTGAGGCAGTTAGGTCGCTCTCTTTGACAATAATTTCAACAGGCGTTCCTTCACCACTCGGGAAGTGCTCCCCAAGTTTCGCTAATCCAATAACTGAATCTGGTTTTGATGTGAAGGCATCGGTTTGTGCCAATCCATCAGATTCAAGCGTGGTAGAGAAGCCAGCAAAAATGACGAGCATGAGCGCGGTGCTAATCCAGATTGGTTTTGGTTTTCGATCAACCCAATCGCCCACCTTCGACCAAAGTCCCGACATCTTTTCATCTTCACTATCAAAGCGCGGTTTCTTGGGCCAGAAAATCCATCGACCGAAGAGAACAAGAAGCGATGGGAGCAAAGTAAGTGCAGCAAACATGGCGCAGGCGATCCCAATCGAGCCAACTGGGCCAAGGCCACGATTACTCGAAAGATCGCTGAGTAACAAGACCATCAAGCCAGCAATGACAGTTGAGCCTGAAGCGATAATTGGTTCCACAACTCCCCGAAGCGCAACTCGCATGGCAACAAAACGAGATTGATGTTGATGAAGCTCTTCTCGGTACCGGGAAATCAAAAGGAGCGCGTAATCTGTTGCAGCGCCGAGGACAAGAACATCGAGAATTCCTTGGGTCTGGGCATTGAGATCAATGAGCTCTGCTTTTGCCAAGTAATAAACAATCATTGTGGCAAAACCTAAAGCAGTTGCCGCAGTAAAGAGTGGGAGCACCCAGAGCACCGGTGATCGGTAGACGATGATGAGAATGATTGCCACAACAATCAAAGTTGTTGATAGCAATCTAGTATCGATCGATCCAAATGCACCGAATAGGTCAGCAAAGATGCCGCCGGCACCCGTGACGTGCGTCTCTAAGCCAGCGCTTGCAAAATTCTTCTCCAAATCACTTCTTATAAATTCAATGATCAGCGGCAGGAGCGGTTCTTTTTCAATGTTCTCGCCAGCAATTTTGGAATCCAACTGAACGTTAATCAGAGCAGCTTTGCCATCAGCTGATGGGATTGCTTGCAACGGGGCCCCAAGAGCGAAGTACGTGCTAAGCGGTTTATTTGATTCCGGGAGAATCTTTGAGCCTAGCGATTTGGCATAGGTATTAAGTTGAGCAAAGGCTTCCGGGTTCGTTGTTGGATTGAGATCGCCCAAGAAAAGGATTAGCGTCGGTAGCAAATCAGAAGATTGGTCAGAGAATTTAACAATAATTTTGCTCGCGACTGTTGATTCTGCGCTCTCTGGTAAAAATGCAGAGTTGTCGTTCTCCTGAACGGTTGAAATTTTTGAAAATACCGGGCCAGACACCCCTCCGATCGCCAACCAGCCAATCACCACGATGATGGCAATCCAGAGCCCCTTGCGGGCGCGCACAGTTCGATTTTTCAGAGTGGGAATGCTGTTTCCGGTGTTTCCTGTATTTCCTGAGTTTGGGGTCGACACGACTGGCTGAGTCCTTTCGCAGGTCTGATAGCAGTTGAAGATCGCCCCAAGGTCAGCGGACGATAGAGCTCAATTCTATATCTTTGAGAGGAAATAGGGCGTATTCGCTCGCCTTGGGTAGGCTAAAGGCTATGGCTGTAGCGACGCGCTCACAACTGCGCACCCAATCCTTGGGGCTCATCGAATATCGCGCTGGCTTTGCATTGCAAGGAGAAATTCACCAAAAAATCCTTACCGAAGGCGCGCCATCAACGCTACTACTGCTGGAACACCCTTCGGTCTATACCGCCGGACGGCGAACCGCGCCTGAGGATCGACCTATCAATGGAGTTCCCGTAATTGATGTTGACCGCGGTGGGAAAATTACCTGGCACGGACCAGGACAGCTCGTCGGGTATCCCATCGTGAAGTTAAAAGAGCCGACAAAAGTCGTAGATTTTGTTCGAGCTCTTGAGCGAGCACTAATTGCCTCATTGAAACAATTTGATATCGAGGCGATTCAAATCTGTGAGAACTCTGGTGTTTGGATTGAGGATCAAAGAGGCAAGAGGAAAATTGCGGCCATCGGCATACGAGTTGCAAAAGGCATCGTCACGCACGGCTTCGCACTCAACGTCAACCCTGATTTAACTTTCTTCGAAGAGATAATTCCATGTGGTATCCCCGATGTTGTGACCACATCGATGAGCAAAGAGCTAAACCGAGAGATTTCTGTTGGCGAAGTACTTCCAATTGTTGCTCTAGAAATGGAAAAAGAATTTGAAAAGGTGATCGTATGAACTCCCCCGCTCCAGAAGGACGTCGCTTACTTCGCATTGAAGCGCGTAATGCTCAAACACCTATTGAGCGCAAGCCGGAGTGGATTAAGACCAAAGCCAAAATGGGTCCGGAGTACACAAGCCTTCGCTCACTTGTCTCAGGTGAAGGCCTGCACACTGTCTGCCAAGAAGCTGCCTGCCCCAATATCTTTGAATGTTGGGAGGATCGCGAAGCAACATTTCTCATTGGAGGCTCTGTCTGTACTCGAAGGTGCGACTTTTGCAACATCGATACCGGCAAGCCACTCCCGCTAGATCGAGATGAACCCAGGCGGGTTGCAGAATCAGTGTCAAAGATGCAGCTGCGCTACGCGACAGTCACTGGCGTGGCTCGTGACGATCTTGATGATGAAGGCGCATGGCTCTATGCGGAAACAATTATCAAAATCCACGAAATGGTTCCTGGTTGTGGCGTCGAAATGCTCGCTCCTGATTTCAATGCACGTCCAGAGCTTTTAGGGGAAGTTTTTGCGGCTAGACCTGAGGTGTTCGCACACAATCTTGAGACCGTGCCGAGGATTTTCCGACAGATTCGCCCTGCCTTCACATATGAGCGATCTTTGGATGTTATCTCACAGGCTCGAGATTTCGGCTTGATCACAAAATCGAATCTAATTCTTGGCCTGGGAGAAACACGCGAAGAGATTGAAGAAGCGCTTGTGAATTTACATCAGGCGGGATGTGATTTGATCACAATCACGCAATATCTTCGCCCGACAGCTAAACATCATCCAGTAGAACGATGGGTCAAGCCCGAAGAGTTTGTAGCTCTAGCAAAACTCGCTGAAGAGATAGGTTTTGCGGGCGTCATGAGCGGTCCGCTCGTCCGTTCGAGTTACCGTGCTGGGAAGTTATATACGCAGGCGCTCCAAGCGAGAGAAGCAAAAAGAGCGATAGTTGCGCATGACTGATCGGGTCTATCCATTCGTTGTATTTCTGATTCGAGTTTTCTGGCGCTATCTCGGGTTGAAGTTCACCATCAAAGGTGCTGAACGCATTCCACGCTCTGGTGGAGCGATTATGGCGATAAACCACATCGGATATCTTGACTTTGCACTCTCCGGAATGTCGGCGCTTCCTGCAAAAAGGTATGTGCGTTTCATGGCGAAGAAGGAAATCTTCGATCACAAAATTGCGGGGCCGCTAATGCGGGGCATGCACCACATCAGCGTAGATAGAGAGTCTGGATCGGCATCCTTCGTTGCTGCCCTCCGTGCATTAAAGGCTGGAGAAATCGTTGGAATTTTTCCAGAAGCGACCATCTCAAAAAGCTTTGAGATTAAATCATTGAAAAGTGGCGCCGCCCGATTGGCGATAGGCGCTAACGTGCCGATCCTGCCAACGATTGTCTGGGGTAGCCAACGGATATGGACTAAGGGTCGAAAACGAGATTTCGCGCGAAGGAAAACTCCAATCTCGGTTTACGTTGGCCAGCCGCTTTTTTTCACCCGTGAAATCCAGGTTGATGAAGCTGAAGCGCAGATTAAGGTAGCGCTCGAAGAGTTATTGCGAAACGTTCAGGATGAGTATCCCGATAGCCATCATGGTCAATGGTGGGCCCCCGCTCGGCTAGGTGGAGGGGCGCCAACCTTGGCAGAAGTTGAAAGCGAGAGAGGGTAACCTTTAGCCCATGGCGCGCGAGAAAAAAGAGAAGAGAGCAAGAAAAACACCTGAGTGGATTAAAACGCTACGTCAGGCATATTCGGTTACTCGAGAAGCCAGACCACTGCTACCGCTTATCATGCTTCTCATTTTTATCTCAACAATGGCAATTGGTATCGCCATAGGTGTGGCTTTCGGGCGCATCCTCTACGTCACGCTAATGACAATCCCCTTCGCTCTGATTATCACGCTCTTTAGTTTCTCAAGAATCGCCGAAAGTGCGGCTTACAAATCAATTGCCGGCCAGGCCGGCGCAGGCGCGAGCGTCTTAATGTCGATTCGCAAAGGGTGGACAACTACAGCTGGAGTCCAAGTTGCTCGTAACCAAGATCTTGTTCATCGAAGTTTAGGGCGCGCAGGTGTCGTTCTTACAGGTGAAGGAAGCAATAACGTCCGCGTCATGATGACAGACGAGCGGCGGAAAATGGAACGATTCCTCTCCGGCGTTCCAGTACATGAAGTGCTCGTGGGCGATGAAGATGGACGGATTCCGCTACGAAAACTTCAGAAGCATCTCAAGAAGCTTCCAAAGAAATTAACTAAATCTCAACTTCGCGAAGCCCGTGCGCGAGAAAAATCTCTAGGAGGGATGAAGTTACCAATGCCTAAGGGCCCGATGCCAAATATGCGAAAGATTCCTAAGCGCTAAGAACGGTAACAGAGCGAACTGCACGGTCATGCAAACCTCGCCCGTTCACACTCAGCAAGGGTGGAACGACTAAGCAAATCAATGCGCTGCGAATAATTATGGCAAGGATGCCAATTCTTAGACCAGTGTCGATATCTACAACTCGAATCCCGAGAGTTACCTGTCCTGCGGAGCCACCTAGTAGCGTTGTGAAGAGTACGACCTCGGCGAAGAATACGAGAAGAGTTATCCAGCCAGAGAGCTGCTGTTCTGAAACAAGTAGCCGTGCGATCAACGAGGATGCCAACCAGTCGAGAGAGAGTGCGAAGAGTCTTCGCCCGAGAGATGCCTGAGGTAGCGCGCCCTCTGGGAGCTCTGAAGCGCCTGAATCTGCGGGGTCTGAAGCAGCCATGGCGCAAGCCTAAAGGGTCTCTGGAAGAGCGGAAACAATCCCGAAACATTGAGGTTATTCCCCCTTCATGGCGATGGCCTAACCTCGGGGATTGTTGGAGCGCCCTTCATCACCGAAGCTGAATGGCTCTTCATCCACCTGTATGAGCAAACCTCGCGAGTAAATGCTCGGGAGAATGAAAATGGAGGAAGAGATGTTTAAAAGCGCAAGCGAAATACTTGCCTACATTAAGAAAGAGAATGTAAAACTTATCGATGTTCGTTTCATCGATTTGCCAGGCATTCAACACCACTTCAATGTGCCTGCAGAGTCTTTTGATGAAGCAGTATTCACAGAAGGCTTAATGTTTGATGGTTCGTCAATTCGTGGCTTCCAATCTATCCACGAATCAGATATGAAGCTCCTACCTGTCCCAGGATCTGCATTTATCGACCCATTTCGAAAAGAGAAGACTCTTGTAATTCTCTTTTCCGTACATAATCCAGTAGATGACACTCCTTACTCGCGCGATCCTCGTGGCATCGTTGCGAAAGCTGTTGAGTACATGCGTTCCACTGGGATCGCTGACACTGCATTCTTCGCTCCAGAAGCTGAGTTCTATGTTTTCGATAGCGTCCGCTTCAAGACTGGAATGAACGAGGCGTATCACCATATTGATTCCTATGAAGGCGCATGGAATACCGGAATTGAATATGACCAAGATGGCACACCTAACCGCGGCTATCGCACGCGAATCAAGGGTGGATATTTCCCAGTCTCACCAACAGATCAATTCGCTGATCTTCGCGATCAGATGGTGATGAATCTTGGACAAGTAGGGCTACAAGTCGAGCGCTCACACCACGAAGTTGGTACTGCAGGTCAAATGGAGATCAACTATCGCTTCACTGACATCTTGAGCGCCGGTGATGAGTTAATGAAATTCAAATACATCATCAAGAACACAGCATGGCAAGCAGGTAAGACTGCAACCTTCATGCCAAAGCCACTCTTCGGAGATAATGGCTCGGGCATGCATGTTCACCAATCACTTTGGAAAGATGGCAAGCCACTCTTCTGGGGCGAAGGTTATGGCGATCTCTCTGATATGGCTCGCTGGTATATCGGCGGCCTACTCAAGCATGCGCCATCTCTGCTTGCCTTCACCAACCCGACGGTCAACTCTTATCGTCGTTTGGTTCCTGGCTATGAAGCACCAGTAAACCTCGTTTACTCAGCTCGTAACCGATCAGCATGTATTCGTATTCCTATCACCGGTTCAAATCCAAAGGCGAAACGAATTGAGTTCCGCTGCCCTGATCCATCCTCAAACCCATATCTTGCCTTCGCTGCGATGCTCATGGCCGGCCTTGATGGAATCAAGAACAAGATTGAACCACCTAAGCCTGTCGATAAAGATCTCTACGAGCTTGAAGGTGCAGAAGCCGCTTCAATTCCACAGGTTCCCGGATCACTTGGCGAAGTTCTCGATAACCTTGAGAATGATCACGCCTTCCTTACTCAAGGAGGCGTCTTTGCTCAGGATCTCATCGATACCTGGATTGCATTTAAGCGCAAGGAAGAAGTTGATTACGTTCGACTTCGTCCACATCCAGCAGAGTTCGAGCTCTATTTCGATATTTAAATCCCCGAGATCAGAAACCCCTGGCGTCTCATACCGCCGGGGGTTTCTACTTTTTAACGTTGATTGACTCTCTCTACTCCATCGATCAATCGCGCGAGCACCTGCGCACTTTTTTCCATGCCTACACCAACCAAGTTATCCTCTCGATTTTCCATCATTACCGAGGTAACTTTTCTCTCCTTCTCATAAAAAGATAGTGGCACGTAAGTTCCAGCATAGGGTTCGTTAGCCACAATTTCGCCAAGAGCAGAGAACTCCTGAGAGGCTAATTCAACTAACCATGCAGGGGTGTGAAACGTATCGGTTCCCAAACACACAGGAGGTCGACGCGCACCTTTGTGTAATCCATTTGGATGCTCAGTTATACGGTAAGAGTGCACATCAATAATCGTCACCGCGCCTAATGCAATAAATCTTTCATGTATTAAACTCTCAAAGGCAAGCGCGTATGGATAAAAGAATTCTCGCAAAAGTTCCTGATCCCGATTTGAGTCAACATCTCTAATTGGAGCGCCCGTAGAAGAGCGTAGATAGATCGCACCCATTCCGATCTCATTCATAATCTCCCGGTCATCAGGAAAACGCTCAGGGTCGATGACAAGTCGTGAGAGATTATTTTTGAAAATCCATGGTTGGACTTGCGCCAGAGCTTTCGCACGAAAAGCTAATAA
>JBIJBY010000037.1:0-12173 GCA_044344975.1 Candidatus Nanopelagicaceae bacterium
CCGCACCAATTGTGGTTTCGCGAGCGCACTGACGATGATCACCTTTATCTCTGAGGCTAAGAGCGATTTAATGTTCTCCAGTGGGTCGCTCGCATCACCAAGGTCTAAATCTAGAATCGCAACCGAAATTTTTTCCGAGGAGCACTTAACAAGACACTCCCGAACCGAAGATCCTTTGTAAGCAATTTCAATGTCAGATGAATGACCGACAAGCGTATGGGCAAGCGCCTCACGCATCATTGGATGATCTTCCAAAACAGCTATTCTCACGCTCGGTTGCATCATGGTGTCGCCTTTCATCGAGAAAATATCCACAATAAATAGACCTTAAGACTGTATCAGGTTCACATTGTTAGCGCGTACTCTTAACGAGCGAGGATAAAACTACCAGTTGCACGCTCCGAGCAAGGAGGTGATTGCACATGTATCGGTCCTCAGAAAGCTATGCCCTCAATAAACTTCGCCGCTCTCTAGTTTTCGTTGCAATTGGTTATGGATACTTTCTTGTTGCGTTTGGAATTTCTCGCCGAGCAGATTCAATTCCACAATTTACTGAATTCTTGGCGCTTGTATCCGCTGCAATCTCGGCAGTTGGTTTTTATTTTTCTCGAAAAAAATATGGATTATGGATCATGATTATAAGTTTCGCGCTCTACGTTCTTTACGTAGTTTTTGATCCAGAAGTAAGAGAGCCATGGATCCAGTTGAGTGTGCTATGCGCAATAGTGGCAATATCAATAGCATTTATGAGCGAAAAAGAAGTTTTTTGGCAGAATGTATCTTTGATTACTATCGTGGCGATTTTCAATTTTTGGGCTTACTTTACTTCGGCACCCAGCTTACTTGAGTCAGGAAGTTTTCTTGGCCGAGGCTCTGTGAGTAGTTTTATGGTTTTAAGCACCGGACTTTTTATTGTGCACGGCTGGCGCAAAATGTTAGTAAGTGCAGAAAATTCGGATCATCATCAGCAGATGATGATGGATAAACTCACCAAACTTAAAGAGACTCAAGAAAATCAAAAGAGTTGGCGCGAACTTGTGGTGCGCATTCACGAGACAACGCTCAATACGCTGAGATCTATAATCACAATGCGCGAAGTTCCGATTGACAATTTCAAGTCAGAGATAGTGAGTGCCGTAGAAAAGAATCGCTCTCTTTTATTGAGCGCTCAAAACAGTCGAACAGGTTCTGTAATCAGTGCGATAAGAGCCGGAATTGATACGGCAAATTTCGAAGAGAAAGTTAAGATAATTTCTAAAGGGGTAAATCTTCACTTAGAACATGAAATATTTGATGTGACCGAGCGAATTGTTCGTGAATCATTGAGAAACGCAATCACTCATGGGAGAGCAAAACATGTAGAGATTAGTTGGCGAACCACTTCAGCGCCCCAACTTGTTTCGGGCGCTCGCGAGCGAGGTACTCTTTATTTAGAAATTTCCGATGATGGCGATGATCGCCCACAATCTACTCAAATTGGAATCGGTACCCACTTGGTCATGGCCAATTCAGTGGAGCAACTTGGTGGGAAATTTGAACTTGTCGATGATGATCAGCGGGGACGAATAGTCCGTGTGATGCTCCCAACGTCGCCGCCTAGGAGTGAAGATACAGAAGATTCGGTCAAACCAACGAACGCAATTGAGCTAGGTAAGTATATGGCGCTACTCACTCTCTTTGGCCCTGCCATGACTGGAATCATCTTCTTTCCACTGCTAGGAATATGGTGGCCAGGACAATATCTTGCTCAGACTCTCGGATTCATCGCACAAATTACGCTCTTTTACATTACTTTTTTAAAACGTAAAAAAATGGGTTGGACGGCAAGTGGCGTGCTTGCAACGCTCTTGCTTTTATCGCTTTACTTCATCAACATTGGTCCACTTACCTGTATTTCAGCGCAACCAATTCAATGGTTGTTTAACATCACCGTTTACGGATTATTCATCATCATGCTAGGTGGTAAGTGGCAGGTAACTGCGATTTCCTATCCAGTATTTTTATTCCTAGCAAAAGATTTTTCTCCCCTAACCCCTAATTCTTGTAACTTTATCTTCGCCTTTCCATTAATTAACACTTTAATGTCTTTTCTCTTTGTATGGATGGTTTTTTACGTTGTCTACAAATCTTTAGATGCTGTTGAAAAATTACAGCAGAGACGAGTTGGTGAGACGACGCAACTGATTGAGAATTTAGAGAGTAGAGATCGTGCATATCAGCGGGTTTTAGATTTGGACAATCAAGCTCAGGATGCCTTACTCAATATTTCCGAAAAGAGTGGAGTCTTGGGCGGTCAGGATCTTATCTGGTTGCGCAAGCTCGATTCTGAACTGCGTGCGGAATTGCAGCTTGAGCCAGGATTGAGCGGGGGACTCACAGTTCTCGCGTGTGAGTTCACAAGACGTGTCGTTGCCGAAAATAGATGGTTGGAAGTGAAGTCGATTCATGGAGATGACGATTTGCAACCCCTGCCTAACTTGCTGCGCGAAAGGTTTCTAGATTTTGCTTCAGAAGTTCCAAATGGTTCAACTATTTACGTATTCGCGCGCCCCGAATTGGTGCAACTTTCGATCTCTTGTAAAGGGCAGCCTCCGCACTCCTTGCAACTCTTACAGAAAAGTATCGCTGCTTTGAACGAAAGCGGTCTGACGGTGGAATGTAATTATCATGGCGCCGAGAATCAATATGTGCTCACAATTGCGCGAGAGCGAGTAGTAGCGAGATAACGAAGTTATTGAAGAAATACCGTTTCAATGAATGTAAAGAGACCCACGAGAAGTAGTAGCCCAGCGAAACCTCGCTCCAAACTCTTCGACTTGAGGCGAGTGCCCTTTTCGGCTGCAAACCAAGCAACCGTCACAGCGCTTATTAATATGACGATTGGAATTTTCCATTCAACTTTGCTCCACGTGTCGTAGCGCAGAAGTAGAGCAGTGCTGCTATTTAAAAGCATCACGATTAATCCGGTTCCCGCTGCTATATGTGCTGAAACGCCAAAGGCAAGGATGAGTGTCGGCACCACTAAGAACGCGCCACCGACTCCAAGGAAGCCTGCAATAAAACCAATCAAGGTTCCCATGATTGGTAGAACGATGGGATGGCGCTCTTTCGGATGAATCTCTCCCTGGAACGATCGCACCCACATACTGATTGACGCAGCCAAAATGATGATAGAAATTCCAGTGAGCAAGAGAAAGTCAGATGCACTTCTTGAAGCGATGGCGCCAATTAGATTTCCAGCAATGCCAATAGACCAAAGGATGAAAGCTCGGCGATAGGCGATTTGCCCGGCTTTGGCCCGAGCGCGCGCACTGACCGTTGCTGCTGCAATCACGATCGCGAGCGAGGCAGTGGTGGCCTCAAGTGCAGGTAGCCCAAAGAGATAAACCAGAGCTGGAACGGCCAAGATAGCTCCGCCAGTTCCAACCAGGCCGAGCGCCGTTCCCATAACCGCCCCGATGGCTACAGCCATGGTGATTTCCATATCACGTTCTCCCTACCAGCATGCGGGCGTTCTCAGGAGGGGAGGTTACCCTTTATTTAGTTGTCCTACAGAGATATGTGTTCAATAAAAAACCCCTCGAAAGATTTCGAGGGGTTTTTATTAATCAGATTTAGTTATTGAAGAGCGAGATATCCCCAAGTCCTGCGCCAAGATCTCCACCATTTGCAACAATTGCGAAGATGATCAACGCCGCGCCTGCCATGGAAAGATTCTTGAAGAAAGCTACGGTTTCATTCATCTTCTGAGTTGCATCATCCATTGTCCAGAAGTTATGCATCATGAATGCTGAGACCACGAGGAAGGCTGCGAGAAGTAGCGCGCCAAGGTCGGCCCAGAAACCTAGAACCACGGATAGTCCACCAACAAGAATCATTAATCCTGTCAGGGGAACAGCTAGCTTGGCAGCCGGGACTTTCTTGAACTGGGCATAACCGGTCATCGCTTCACGTTGTGCGAAGTGTGCGAAACCAGAATTGATGAAGATGAGTGCGAAAAGAATTCGCCCCACAATAAAGACGATATCCATGGATCTCCTTGGTTGTTGGTGAAATTACCTAAAGAGAGGGTAAGGGAAAGAAGTTGAAATTTCAACTATCTAATTGCGGCGTGTTTTCGCCTTTTTGAAATTAATTGCAATTATCGAGCAATCCATCCCCCATCAACGGTAACAACTGATCCCGAGATGTAATCAGCTCCACTGCCAGATAAAAAGAGCGCGCTACCAACCACATCCTCTGAAACACCCCATCGGCCAATCGGAATACGTGAAGTGACCTCCGGCATTCGAGTTGGATCAGAGCGCAGTGCAGTGTTGTGATCGGTGGCGATATAGCCAGGCGCTATCGCATTGACATTGACGCCCAGCGAAGACCATTCATTGGATAAAGCTTTCGTTAAACCAATAATCGCATGTTTACTTGCTGCATAAGGTGGAATCTTCAATCCGCCCTGGAAGGACATAATCGAAGCGATAAAAATAATCCGCCCTTGACCATGAGAAATCATGTGATTGCCAAAACCCTGCGCGAGAATGAATTGGGAATTGAGATTAACTTCCATAACCCGATCCCACTCGTCGAGTGGGATCTCTGTAGCGGGGAAGCGGGCGGTGATGCCTGCGTTATTAATGAGAATATCGACGCGGTCGACTTTATCTAGGACACGTTGGGTAAAGGCAATGCTTTCGCTTCGAACACCCAAGTCTGCTGCAATCGGAGTAAAGGTTCGCCCAAGCGAGCGGACCTCTTGTGCAATTGTCTCGCTATCGTTCATCTGGCGACTTGTGCCTACGATATTTGCCCCTGCTTGTGCCAAGCCAAGAGCAATCGCCGCACCAATCCCTCGATTAGCGCCTGTGACCACGGCAGTTTTGCCAGAGAGATCTCCAATATTCATTCGTTACCAATCATTTAGCTAACTCGGTATCCAGTAGGACATTTTGGCTTACTTCCGGAGACAACCTTTTTAAGCTTCCCCTTAATGCAAGTGATGGAGTTTTTCTTGGTAGTCGTTGCTGGTTTTGTGGCCGCAGAGGGTTTCCCGGCAGTTACTGCGGGCGCAGCGCTCTTCTCTTGAGTGAGCTTCACCTTTAACTTCGGGGAGGAGAAGGTAAATCCATACTTTCCAAGAGTGATCCATTCACCGCTGGCGTCATTTCGCTCCGCTAGCTGCTCTGTCGCAACTATCTCTTCTCCGTTGGCATTGATTACGGAGATAGTGGCTTTAATTGGCGCATTACTGAAGTTATAGAGGCATTGCGCTACATCTTTGCGCATAACAAGATCATAAGTACCTCGAAAGAGCGTCTTTCCATCTTTTTCAAAGTGCGGCCCAGCAACTTGATAGATGAGGGCTTGCTCTTTTTGATCGAATTGCGGTGGTCCAGCAGAGGTAATCATTGCGTTACTAGTAACCATCCCTGTTACCCGCTTCTCTTTGTATCGAGAATTTCCAGAGTCGTAGCAACTGCTCGAGTTATTCATTTCTGATGGTCCGAGATTGCGAATACTCCAGACTCCTGGGGATGCAGTGGCTTTATCACCTGTTATTGGCATCCAGTAGTTAAGCCATTTGATTGGTATTTCAACGCCACCAGTATTTAGTGCATTTGGAATCCGAACCATCGTTGGCGGGCTAGTTGAGTTATCAGTTAGTGGCGAACTTGGGGCGGAATCCCAATTCTCTACTTTCCACTGGGTAAAGGAAGCGGGCATTTGAGCAAGCGGCACGAACTCCCAGATTTGCGCTACCCGCACCGGAGCTGCCGAGAGATCCCAGCGTTCACCTCCTGGAATGGCAGAGATGGAAACATTTGGCTTCTGCACCCGACCGAAGAGCCACCCATTGGTCGATGAGCGAAGTTTAAGAACTACTTGAAAAGTTAGGTCAGCGGGGAACGCTCGCTTATTCATGCAGAAAGCATCTTCCTCTACGGAGCAGGTGCTAAAAGGATTTTTCTGCAACGCACTTTTCTTTTCACTTTCGTAATAAACCCAGCGACCCTTTTGATACTGACCAGCTCTTGTCGCCTGGACGTAGTCAACAGCTTCAACGGTGATTTGAATGTTATTGGGCGTGAACTTTCCAAATTCTTGCCCTGGTCTATGTTCTCCCTCAGGCGTCGCTCCGATCAGGCTTGCCGAGAGTAAATATCTGTTTCCTCCAGGATGCTCTGCACCAGGAATAGCAAAGACGAGTGGCTGCCCGGGGCCAACTAAATTCTTCTCTGCATTTGGTATGTAAGGCGAGAGGGATGGAGTTGGTTGTATCGCATCTAGCGATGCAGCGAGCTCTTTCCCATCTTTATTTCGCGCTACAAATTTTTCTACACAATCAAATGTGATTGTTGCGCTACACATTGGCAAGAAAGTGTTGTAGTAGAGCGAAGTTGCATCGTCGCAGAGTGGATCTTTCATATCTGCACATGTGCGAATGCGAAAGTTATTCCGTGAGTCATTGGGATACCTTGCGAAAAGTCCCGACTCGATAAAGCCTCCCGATGTACTTTTGAACATCACTCCAGTGTTGAGCACCGATGTTTCAGTCGGGGTTCTGAGCAGCTCATCTTCAATCTCCGCACTGAGGGAGCTGGGGGCGCTTGCAGCGAGAACGGCGAAGGCAGCAAGGGCTATCAGGGGCGCGCGAAGCGACCTAGCGGGCGCCATTGGCTGGTTCATGGTGCGAGCATAAATCAGGGGGTTGTCCCCTGTCTGTGGCGCCAGCTAGGGTAGTTATTCGAACATTTGTTCGAATACCTGCCTAGTACCTATCTAGAGAGAGGAGCGCTCATGGAGTTTGCCCACCTACATGTGGCTAGTGGCTACTCCTTTAAATATGGCACTGCCCTTCCTGATGCGCTCGTTGCTCGCGCTGCTGAGCTAGGGATGTCAACGCTTGCGCTCACCGATCGGGTCGAACTCGGCGCCCTTGCTGGAGCAATCCGTTTTACACAAGCCTGCGCCGCCAGGAGCATCAAACCAATCCTCGGTGGCGACTTTCTCATTGCCCCTCCAATAACTCTTCGCACGCGAGCGCCAATAACTCAACCAGCGCCAGTAAAAGGTGGTGCGCAGGTAGAGAAGAAATATCCACGCGCCACTCTTCTTGCTACTCCTGCAGGGTGGCGCAATTTCATCCGGTTAATCTCGGCGACGGAAGAAGGTCTACTCACTCGAGAAAATCTTCTCCAATACGGAAAGGGCTTAATCCTCTTACTTGGCCCCGACTCTGATGTAGGTCGCCATATTGCTGCTAACCGTGCCGATCTTGCAGAGCGAGCGCTTAATGAGTGGAGTGAATTCTTTCCGCGCGATCTCATCGCTATCGAAACAGTTTCACATCGCGTTCCTGGCGTTGGGAAATGGTCAACTCATCACGCCGGCAAAATGCTCCTCTTTGGTCGCATGATGAAAGCCCCTACTCTTTTAAGTAATAACGTTCGGATGCTCAATGCCAGCGATGCCCCCGTAGCTGAGGTTCTTGATGCAATCCGAAAACTTGTCCCACTCTCACCGCGCCATATCGAAAACAGTACAGATCAGGCATATCTCAAAAGCAGCGCAGAGATGTTTCAAGTTGCTCGAGAGATTGCACAGAGCGCTGGCGAGAAGAATGAATATGAGTTGCTCGCAGCAACGCTCGAATGGGCGCAGCGCTGCGAACTCTCACCAACGCGCGATATTGGATTAGGGGGCGTCCACCTTCCTGAACCCGATGTAGTGGGCCTCTCTTCATATAGCGAGATGGCTCGCCACCTAAAAGCGCGTTGCGAGGTTCGGCTAACTTCGCGCTACTCCGGCGAGAAGTTAAGCGTTGCAACGGAGCGGCTCCATCAAGAGTTAGAAACAGTGAACGCCCTTGGTTATGAGGCATATTTTCTTGCCGTCGCCGATATCGTCGATGGCGCTCGCCGCTCTGGCATTCGCGTCGCTGCGCGCGGTAGCGGTGCGGGTTCGCTGATCTGTCATCTCCTTGGCATCTCAGGCGTTGACCCACTCGATCACGGCCTATTAATGGAACGATTCTGTTCTACTCTTCGCACCGATCTTCCCGATATCGATATCGATGTCGAGTCAGCTCGACGACTTGAGATCTACGATCAAGTATTTGCTCGGTACAACCCTGAAGAATCGTGGCCACACGGCGCAGCGCGCTCAACAACAGTTGCAATGGTCGAGACATATCGCGCCCGCCATGCCATTCGCGACGTCGGCGCAGCGCTCGCCCTCCCTCATGAAGAGATTGATGCGCTAGCAAAGTCGCTCCCACATATTCGTGCAAAGAACATCACCAATGCGCTCCGGGAACTCCCAGAGTTGCGACACATCTCCGTCAATGCACCTATGGGAAAAGCAATCGCTCTTGCAGAGCAACTCGATAAGTTACCGCGCCATCTCTCTATGCATCCATGCGCTGTGATACTCGCCGACAAAGCGCTCCTTGATCGGATGCCCAGCCAAATGGGCGCTTCGGGCTATCCAATGTCACAGTGGGATAAAGATGATGTCGAGAGCGTGGGTCTACTCAAGCTCGACATCCTTGGCGTGCGGATGCAATCAGCGATGGCGCACGCCCTTTACGAGATAGAGCGAGTAGACAAAAAGAGTATTCCACTCGACGAGATTCCACTCGATGATGCAGAGACATTCTCACTTATTCGCTCGACAAAAACTCTTGGCGTCTTTCAGATTGAGAGCCCAGGGCAACGTGAGCTCATCGGCAAGTTTGCGCCCGAAGTCTTTAACGATCTGATCATCGATATCTCACTCTTTCGTCCAGGGCCAGTGAAAAGCGACATGATCACACCCTTTCTTAACGCTAGACAGGGATGGCGCGCACCGCGACTTATTCACCCCTCTCTCTATGAGATTCTCGTTGAGACTGAGGGCGTTGTCGTCTTCCACGAACAGGTAATCCGAATGATTGCGACGATTGCAGGTATTTCCCTGGCAGAAGCCGAGTCCTATCGTCGTTTACTGAACGACCCTGAACGTAGTATCGAGTTCTACCCCTGGTTTGCAGAACGCGCCACCGACCGCGGCTACTCAATAGAGGTAATAACTGAGGTGAGCGATGTGCTTCGCGCTTTTGCATCATTTGGGTTCTGTAAAGCACATGCTGCTGCTTTCGCACTTCCTACCTATCAAACCGCGTGGCTCAAGACGCATTACCCAGCACATTTCATCGCTGGTCTGCTTACACATGATCCAGGGATGTATCCAAAGCGCCTACTCCTCGATGAGGCGCGACAACTGGGAGTTTCGCTTCTGCCGCTATCAATCAATAACTCGGTGAGTGAGTATCGAGTAGAGAAGATCTCTGATCGGTACGGAATCCGTTTAGGGCTCTCTGATATCTCTGGTATCAACGAGAAAGAGATCAGGGAAATTATCTCTGGGCGACCTTTTATTGATCTCGCTGATTTTGTTTATCGCGCTCGGATCTCGCAACCAATTGTCGAGAGCCTCATTCTCCTTGGCGCCCTTGATGAACTCCATCCCCATATCAATAGGCGAGATCTCTTACTCCACTATGCAGAGATTGATCGATGGAGCGGTCCATCTTCTGATCAGATAGCGCTTCCATTCCTTTCAATCGATGGGGGGAGCGGCGTTGACAAGGGAGCGGCGGCGATTACCGGAAGTGGCCTTCCAGTCTTAACTGAGAGCGAGAAGGTTCGTAACGAAGTTGCACTTCTTGGTCTTGATGTTAGCCATCACCTCATCGATTTTTACCATGACCTATTACGCGAACTTGGCGTTGTCCAAGCAGCTGATCTTCTTCGCCATCGCTCGAAAACACCACTTTTTGTTGCCGGCGTTAAGGTCGCCCTGCAGAGCCCACCAGTCCGCTCTGGGCGGCGCGTCATCTTTGTTACTCTCGATGATGGAACTGGATGTAGCGATGCAACCTTCTTCGAAAAGAGGCAGATTCACTCCGGTCGGACTCTCTATCGCTCTCAATTACTTCTCATCCATGGCACCTTACGCCGCACCGGTGCACGTGGAGTCTCCATTCTCGCCGATTGCGCCTGGGATCTATCCGAGCTACACGCGCGCTGGCGCGAGAGCCGAGATATCACAACTCTTCGAGCCGAGATGGATACTCTTATTAATATAAGTAAAGAAAAAGGGGAGAGCGCCAGTGCCTGAGGTGAAGCCAAGCACAATTCTCCATGTCGATATGGATGCCTTCTTTGCTTCGGTAGAAGAGGCTGATAACCCCGAACTCAAAGGGAAGGCTGTCGTTGTCGGAGCAGGGCCGCGCGCAGTAGTGACCTCTGCAAATTATGTTGCGCGAGAATTTGGTATTCGCGCTGCAATGCCTGTTGCGCAAGCGCGCAGACTTGCCCCACACGCTATCTTCCTGCCTAACCGCCACCATCGTTATGGTGAGGTCTCCGGCGAGGTAATGCGAATCTTTGACGACTTCTCGCCACATGTTGAGCCGCTCTCACTCGATGAGGCATTTATCGATGTCTCGGGCGCAACGAGGTTAATTGGTACCGCACGCGATATTGCGATAAAGATCAGAGCGCGTATTGAAGGTGAATTGAAGATCACATGCTCGGTCGGGATCTCTACAACGAAGTTAATTGCGAAATTAGCTTCTGGTCGATGTAAGCCCAATGGAATTCTTGAGATAGCCGATGATCGAGTATTGGAATTTCTCCATCCACTTCCCGTTCGAGAGTTATGGGGCGTTGGTCCAAAGACTGGCGAAGCGTTAACCAAACTTGGATTGCAGACGATTGGCGATATTGCACATACCCCACGTGGAACGTTAATTCGTGCACTCGGTCAGGGGCAAGGGGAGAGCCTCTACGAATTAGCGTGGGGTCGTGATCTCCGCGCAGTTGAAGAGAGCGCAATCGAAAAGAGTATCGGCGCAGAAGAGACTTTTGCGCGGGACATTGATGATAACGAAGAACTTTTAGCAGAACTACTTCGAGTAACTGAGCGAGTTGCGCGACGGTTGCGCGATCAGAAATTCGTTACTCGTACAATCGCAATTAAAATTCGATTTAGTGACTTCACTACTATCACTCGTTCGAAATCAATCGATCTACCTACGGCAAGTACCCAAGAAATTTACGAACAGGTTCGACGTCTTTTCACAGCTCTTGGCTTGGTTCGCGCTCGAGTTCGGCTAGTGGGAGTGCGATTAGAGAATCTTGAGAGCGATGCTGGATTGGTCGAACAACTCACACTTGGCTCCCGAGAGAAGGGGTGGCGCCAGGTCGATCAGGCGCTCGACCGAGCCAGGCGGCGCTTTGGCGGCGGCGCGCTCAAGCCAGCCCGCCTTATTGAGAGCTCTGGCGAGCAGGAGCCAAACCAGCCCTAGCGCGCTCACGATTTGGCGCGGGCAAGCCGCAACTCACGGACTGGGCTAAGATTTTTGGTAGCAACTAGACAAGAGGGGAAGCGCGAAAAGGGCAATGCCACTATCCGAACATGAAGAGCGATTGCTAGCCGAAATGGAAGCTGCGCTCTCGCAGGAGGACCCAAAGCTCGTCTCTGCGCTCTCACAGAAGAAAGTTAAGCGCTCACCAATTTTGAGTTTGGCGCTTATCGCTCTTGGATTCACAACTCTTTTTGTAGGTCTGGTTATGCAGGTAATTGTTGCCGGCGTTATCGGCTTTGTGATTGCTCTTGCAGGCTTGTACCGATTGATTACCACTTCACGGAGCGCTTTAAATAGCATGAACGGTGTGAAGGCATCACGTCAGAGACGAAAGAATCGCCTCAATAGTATGTTGGAAGAGCGCTGGGAGCGCCGTCAGTTTGGCGACGATCAACAGTAACTCTTCCTCCATCTCGTCCAACCCAGGTCACTCTCTTCACAAGCGCACACTCACAGGAAATAAATACACATCAGGTCGCCTCCTTGTCGATGCTGGATCCACTCGTTTTCCTGGAGCAGCAGTATTAGCAGTCGGCGGCGCGCGACGAGGTGGCGCGGGATATATCAACTATCTTGCGCGAGAGAAATTTCCTACAGATTTAGTACTCAACGCCTACCCAGATGTAGTTCCGCTTTATGGCGAGACAGATGGGAAAGAAATTTCCCAATGTCCGACCGTGTTAATTGGACCTGGCGCCCCAGAGGTTCATCTTTTGCCCGATGTTCCCCGATTAGTGATTGATGGTGGCGCGCTCACTTTAATAAA
>JBIJBY010000126.1:0-3409 GCA_044344975.1 Candidatus Nanopelagicaceae bacterium
GACCACCTGTTGGACCGGTTGCACCTGTTGCTCCTGTTGCACCGTTAGCACCTTGTGGACCCTGTGGTCCTTGACCACCTGTTGCACCTGTTGCACCTGTTGCACCTTGAATACCTTGGAGTCCTTGAGCACCTTGCTTACCAACTAAATCGCCAACGTTGTCCCATTTATTAGTTAGTGAATTCCACACTAATAACGAACCATCTTGAACGATGATCCAAGCATCGCCAGCAACTCCAGTAATTCCTGCTGCATCAAATGCTGCACGCGTAGGAAATGAACCTTTCATTGTGAGGACAACACCTGGAGTGCCTGGAACACCTTGCGGACCTTGAGCTCCAACATCACCTTTCAGCCCTGCCGCGCCATCAGCGCCCGGCGCTCCAGTTTCACCAACTGAACCTTGAGCTCCAGTAGCTCCTGTCTCACCAGTTGCACCTGCAGGTCCTGTTAAACCCGTAAGTGATGCGGTGGATTGAATCGTGCCGTCGGGAAACCTAATTGCGCGCGCAAGTGACAAATAACCTTGATCGCCTTCGTTGCCAATAGTTATGTCCTGACCGGAAGCTACTGATGACAGTCCGGTGGTTGTGAACTGAACGTTTCCAATACGGAGCGAGTCAGTGCCATCGAGCAAGAGCGCACCATTATTTACAGTCAACCCAGCCTGTGCGCCAGTCTTTTGATCTTGAATATACAAAGTTCCCGGACCAAGCTGTAGCGATTTCCACCGCTTATCACTCGTGCCGAGCGTGTATTTATTATCTGCCGAAGGAACAATATTTCCATTCAATTTACTCTTACCAGAAATTAGTTGAGTTGCTCCTGTAGCTTCCGTAATAACAATTGTTGACGCTGCTCCAGCAATCAAAATTGCAATCACGCTCAGCACAAGCGCCGATTTACTTCTTGAAGCCATGATTAGATTCCAATCTTTGTTAGTTGATCTCGAAGCGTGGCAATACTTATTGCCTGCCCAGGTATCGGGTCGAATATTTCTATTTGGTAGTTCGTATTTGGAATCGCGACAAAAACACCGGTCTCTCGGTCTTTGGAATAAAAAACCAGATTTCCATTCGCATTTTTGAATGAAACGTTGTTGGCTTTTGTCGCAACATTTAATGAATCAGAAAACGCGCTTGGCGAAAAGTACGTGCCAATCACACGACTGCTTGCTATAACTTTTTTATCTTTACTTTTTTGGGAGAGATAAGTCAGAATGCTTTGATTCTTTTTCGAGGTATCTAGTGTGTAAAGATTGTTAGCGATTGGACCTGTCCAATACACAGCGATTTTTTCTGTTACGACCAGATTTTTGAGCTGAACTTCCGTCATGGCAACTTTTCCTTTGAGAGCATTGGTGCGCCACTCCTGTTGGCTCTCTGCTCCGAATTGAAAAGTACCAAATAACGTTAATCCACCAACGAGCAACAAGATCACAAATACTCGAAGTCGCAAATTACTTGTAGGTGGGTTAATCAACTTCTGGTTAACAAATACTTCTTCAGTTGTAAGACTCATAGGCGAAATAGTAAAAAGTTACTCTTGCGAGGAACCTACGCTCTCTTCACAATTAACTAGCACTTTATTTTGGGGAAATAAGCGGCATTCACTTATTGCGAAGAACTGTTAATGCCCACAAAATTGATATTACGTCGATACCTTCTTGGATGAGGGCTCCCTCGCTGGCGTTAGTCACTCCAAATGCACCAGCAATCATCGCAACTATCGAGAGTCCCATCCCGATTGCTACTGCCTGGCTTGCTTTTTTCATTGTTAGCTTTGCAATTGAAATGGCAATGGCAAGTCGATCTATGGAATCCTCAACGATTACGACATCTGCTGCCTCGCTCGCAGCAGATGCACCTCGAGCCCCCATCGCCACACCGACATCTGCAAGTGCGAGAGCGGGTGCATCATTAATGCCATCTCCTACCAAAACAACTACTCCCATTTTGCTCTCTTTGTATTGGGCAGTAATGGCTAATTTCTGTTCTGGGGTGAGATCGGAAAAGACTTTTGATATTCCAATCTCTTGAGCAACTTTCTCCGCTGTAATCTGTTTATCTCCGGTAAGCATCGCGATTTCAGAAATACCCGCGCTTGAAAGGTCAGCCAGCAATTGCTTCGATTCCACTCGAACTGGGTCGGCTAAGCCGATAATCCCAATTAATTGTTGATCGGAGTAAACGGCGACTTGAAGTTCATCTCTTGATTTTCGCCATTCGGGTAACGCGCTAGTCAACTGCCCGACCGTAATGCGCGTTCCATTTACCTCTCCAGAGATCGAATGCCCAAGAGTTTCATGAAGATTCTTTGCAGTCGATAATTGAATCTTCCGAGCATGAGCGCCGTTAACTAACGATTGGGCCACAACATGGCTGCTGTACTGATCGACAGATGCCGCAAGCTGCAGCACATCCTGAGCGATATAGCTTGGCGCACAATCGATGGAATTTATCTCTGGACCTCCGTAAGTGAGTGTCCCCGTTTTATCGAGAAGTACCACTCGAGTTTTGGCAAGCGCTTCTAAAACTGCTCCATTTTTTATTACGGCTCCACTTTTCGCTGCCAGTGATAGTCCCGAGACAACTGCGATTGGAACAGCAAGAATTAATGGACACGGGGTTGCCGCAACTAAAACTGCTACAGCTCTGGAAACTTCGCCAGTGAATAACCAAGCGCTGCCGGCAATAAGGAGCGCGAACGGCACAAAACGAATTGCCCACTTATTGGCTAGACGAATGCTGGGTGCGCTTTTCTTCTGCGCTTCCCGAACCATTGAGATGATCCCAGCGTAAGTGCTCGTTGCTGCAGTATTTGTCGCTTCCAGGGTGAAAGGCGAACCAGCGTTAACTATTCCACTGGCTAGCAGAGCGCCTATTCCTCGTTGCTGCGGGAGTGGCTCTCCCGTTAAAGCTGATTCGTCTGTGATTGCCTCTGATAGCAAAACTCCATCGACGGGAAGGATCTCTCCAGATCGAAGAAGTATCTGATTACCCACCTGAATTTCAGTCACGTCGATCTCTTCGATCGAACCATCGCCACGAACACGACGCGCAGTGCGAGGAATTCGATTAATGAGCGACGAAAGCTCACGTTCTGCTTGCCCTTCTGCCCAACTCTCTAACAATCTTCCTGTGGCGAGCATTAGCGAAATAATGGCCATCGCAAAAAACTCTGTGGTAATTAAAGTTCCTAAGAGTGAGAGGATCGCAAGCACATCAGATCCCATAGTGTTAATTTTGAAATCATCTACTAACCATTTAAATGAGATCAGTAAGCCAATAAATCCAGACAATAACCAGAATTCTTCCTTGAAAAACCCAATTGCAGTGCCGAAAACTGAAATCAAAAACAAAACTTGGTAGAAAGCTTTGCTAGAAAAGAATTTGGACATTCAGCTAGG
>JBIJBY010000042.1:0-10475 GCA_044344975.1 Candidatus Nanopelagicaceae bacterium
CATGCACTTCATAGTCATAGCCATTGAGAATCGCATCTTTCACTTTTACCGAAAGTTTCTTCCAAGGAGCATCGAGGGAAAAGTTCATATCTTTTGAGAGCGCCTCGAGCAACCGTAGGAAATACTCCGAACTAGCGCCCATTGACCATGGGGCGATTGCTCCCTCATAAATACTGAGCGAATCATCAGGAACGATAAGTTCCATATCTACCTCTAATTTGGTACCAATGCCTGAGCACTCCCCGCAAGCGCCAAAAGGAGAGTTAAATGAGAATGAACGTGGCTCTAACTCTTCGATTGAAATGCCACATTTCATGCAGGCCATTTTCTCGCTGAACGTGCGTTCACGATCTGAACTTTTTTCATCTCGCTCGATGAAATCCAATGTGACAATCCCGTTGCCAAGCCTTAAAGCTGTTTCAATAGAATCAGTTAACCGCTGCTTGCTGGATGCCTTCGCCGTTAATCGGTCGACTACAACCTCGATCGTATGCTTCTCTTGTTTCTTCAGTTTTGGAACTTCATCTAGCCCGTATACGGTTCCATCTACTCGTACGCGAGCAAATCCTTGAGTAGTGAAATCTTTCCAGAGATCCAGGAACTCGCCCTTGCGTTCTCGAACTACTGGAGCAAGTACATGGAATTTTGTCGCTTCCGGGAGTGTGAGAATTTGATCCACAATCTGTTGTGCTGATTGTCTAGAGACTGGATCGCCACATTTAGGACAGTGTGCTTTTCCTGCACGCGCATAAAGGAGGCGAAAGTAATCGTAAACCTCGGTAATGGTTCCTACAGTTGATCGCGGGTTTCGATTCGTAGATTTCTGATCAATGGAAACCGCTGGCGATAAGCCCTCGATGAAATCAACATCAGGTTTATCTAACTGTCCTAAGAATTGGCGCGCATAAGCCGAGAGTGACTCAACATATCGGCGTTGACCTTCTGCAAAAATTGTGTCAAAAGCAAGGCTTGATTTTCCTGATCCGGAGAGCCCAGTAAAAACGATTAGAGAATTCCGCGGCAAATCAATCGAAATATCCTTGAGATTGTGTTCACGCGCGCCGCGGACAATTAATCGATCTTTCATGCCCCAGCGCCCTCCATTCCCCGCAACTCTCGCTTTAATTCATGAATTTCATCACGCAATCTAGCAGCCAATTCAAATTGCAGGCTCTCTGCAGATGCTCGCATCTGTTCGGTTAGCGCAGAGATGAGCCCCACCAACTCTTCACGAGGCAACTTGCCCAATTCCTTAGCATTCTGACCAATGGCCGGCATGGAGGTAATCCGCTTTGCGCGCGCAATAAGCTTCTCGGAATCATCCTCTTCTTTCGTGATTGAATCAGTTATATCAGCGATTTTCTTTCGTAGCGGCTGTGGATCAACGCCATGTTCGACGTTATACGCAACCTGCTTTTCTCGTCTTCGATTTGTTTCATCGATTGCTTTGATCATGGAATCAGTGAGGTTATCCGCATACATGTGAACTTCGCCGGAAACATTTCGAGCCGCTCGACCAATGGTTTGAATTAACGAAGTTGCTGAACGGAGGAAACCCTCTTTATCCGCATCCAAAATAGCGACTAACGAAACTTCGGGTAAATCGAGGCCTTCACGTAAGAGATTGATTCCAACGAGAACGTCAAACTCACCTTGGCGCAGTTCGCGGAGCAATTCAACGCGCCTTAGGGTGTCAACCTCGGAATGTAGATAACGGACTTGAATCCCCTGCTCCACCAGATAGTCAGTGAGATCTTCAGACATTTTTTTGGTGAGTGTAGTTACCAGTACGCGCTCATTCTTCGCCGCACGTTCTTGAATCTGGTGCACAAGATCATCGATTTGCCCTTTAATTGGCTTAATGATGACCTTCGGGTCAATTAGTCCCGTTGGGCGAATAACTTGCTCAACCACATTAGGCGCAATGCCAAGCTCATACTTTCCTGGTGTTGCCGATAGATACATTTTCTGAGGCGTCCGCTCTAAGAATTCACTCCATTTAAGAGGGCGATTATCTAGTGCGCTAGGTAGGCGAAACCCATGTTCAACCAGGGTGCGTTTGCGCGAAGCGTCACCTTCATACATGGCTCCAATTTGCGGCACGGTCACATGCGATTCATCAATAATGCAGAGGAAATCATCAGGGAAGTAATCAAGGAGACAATTTGGTGGCGCGCCTGGCGCCCGCCCATCAATATGGCGTGAGTAATTCTCGATACCAGAACAGAATCCCAATTGTCTGATCATTTCAATATCAAAAGTGGTTCGCATACGTAATCGTTGTGCTTCAAGTAGCTTTCCCGATTTTTCAAACTTCTCCAGTTGCTCAGTCAACTCCGCTTCAATTGCCGTGATTGCTCGTTCCATCGTGGCTCGACTTGCTGAATAATGAGAAGCTGGAAAGACAAACGCTTCCCGCTCCTCACTGAGAACTTCTCCAGTGAGTGGATGGAGCGTGATTAATCTTTCAATCTCATCGCCAAACATTTCAATGCGAAGAGCCGTCTCTTGATAGACAGGAATTATTTCAATCGTATCCCCACGTACGCGAAAAGTGCCACGTTCAAAGGCTGTATCGTTTCGTGAATACTGGATCGAAACAAACTTGCGAAGTAATGCAGTTCGTTCGATCGACTCCCCCACGCGAAGTGGAATCATTCCATCAACATACTCTTGGGGCGTACCTAATCCATAAATACATGAAACGGTAGAGACCACCACCACATCTCTGCGGGTGAGCAGAGAGTGGGTGGCTGAGTATCGAAGTCGCTCTACCTCTTTGTTTATGGAGGAATCTTTCTCAATGAAAGTGTCAGTCTGCGGCACATATGCTTCAGGTTGGTAGTAGTCATAGTAAGAAACGAAATACTCCACCGCGTTATTGGGAAGGAGCTCTCGAAATTCGTGCGTGAGCTGAGCAGCTAGTGTCTTATTGGGCGCCAAGACCAAAGTTGGTCTCTGTAATCTTTCAATTAACCATGCTGATGTTGCTGACTTACCAGTACCGGTAGCTCCAAGAAGAACAACATCAGATTCACCTGCGCTTATCCGCTGAGCCAATTCATCTATTGCAGTTGGCTGGTCACCGGCGGGCTGATAGTCACTAATAACTTGAAACGGGCGTCCTGCCTGAGGCAGTTTCGCGCGGAGTTCAGGACGCATGGGTAAACGTTAACTTAATCAGAGATTCTGGGCGTGACGAAACCTGCCCACCATTGCTCCAGCGAACGAAGCAATTCCTCTTTGTCTCCATTGTTCTCAATCACGTGGTGAGCAATAGCTCTTCGCTCAACATCAGTACTTTGTGAAGCCATCCGACCCTGAACTTGTTGGCGAGTAAATCCGCGCTCTGCTAATCGAGCGATGCGAATCTCGGCTTCAGTTTCAATGGCAAGAATCACATCGAAATCGGAGATTCGAGCCGAGTTCTCTACCAGCAGCGGTATCTCATACACGATGACGCTACTTGGCGGTAAAGAGCTGCGAATTTCCTTAAATCTTTCCTGAATAAGTGGGTGCGTAATCTTCTCTAATTGATTCCTTTTCTCTGGATCACGAAAAACAATTTCTGCAAGTAACTTTCGGTCAATAGCGCCGTTTACAAGAATCTGATCTCCAAAGTGAGCGAGCACCTGGTTGTACCCCTCCTCTCCCCGCTCGAGAATTTCACGTGCAAGTTGATCGGCGCTGATATGAATAGCCCCTAAGCGCGCCAAAAGGGAACCGGCGCTGGATTTACCAGCTCCGATTCCCCCTGTTAAAGCGATTACCAACATAAGGCTTATTCGCCGTTCTGCGAAAGTCTCACCGATAACTACTCGGCGTTTTTCGCCTCTTCGCGTTGTTTGCGATGAGCCAAGAAACGCGCTTGAGCTTCAGCGTATTGACGCTCCCACTCTTCACGAGCAGCTTCGAAGCCTGGTTTCCACTCTTGAGTGTCAGGGTCGAAGCCTTCTGGGTAAATGAAGTTGCCATTCTCATCGTAACGAGCAGGCATTCCATATTGAGTTGGATCAAAAGCTTCAACCTCAACTTCATGACCTTCATTTGCTTGCTTCAGTGAGAGTGACACGCGGCGTCGCTCGAGATCGATATCAATTATCTTGACCATGATCTCATCGTCAACGCGAACGACCTGCTCAGGTATTTCAACATGGCGCTCCGCGAGCTCTGAAATGTGAATGAGCCCCTCAATGCCTTCATAAACGCGAACAAAGGCGCCAAATGGCACTAGCTTCGTTACCTTTCCAGAAGTTACTTGGCCAATGGTGTGAGTCCGGGCGAATGCTTGCCAAGGATCCTCTTGCGTTGCCTTGAGCGATAGTGAGACGCGCTCACGCTCAAAATCAACTTCGAGTACTTCTACAGTCACGGGCATGCCAACTTCAACAACCTCATTTGGATGATCGATGTGCTTCCATGAGAGTTCACTTACGTGAACTAAACCATCAACGCCACCAAGATCAACGAATGCACCAAAGTTAACGATTGAAGAGATAACTCCAGAACGGACTTGCCCCTTCTGTAGTTGATTGAGGAAAGTAGTTCTGCTCTCAGATTGTGATTGCTCTAGGAAAGCTCGTCGAGATAGCACAACGTTATTTCGATTTTTATCTAATTCAATGATGCGCGCTTCAATTTCTTTTCCAATATATGGAGTGAGGTCGCGAACTCGACGCATTTCTACTAGAGATGCTGGAAGGAAGCCGCGAAGCCCGATGTCTACGATGAGACCACCCTTGACGACTTCAATGACCATTCCTTTAACAACTTCGTCGCGCTCCTTCATTCCTTCAATCGTTCCCCATGCGCGCTCGTACTGTGCGCGCTTCTTGGAGAGAATTAAGCGACCTTCCTTATCTTCTTTAGTAAGGACAAGCGCCTCGATGCGATCTCCGACCTTCACCAATTCGCCGGGATCAACGTCATGGCGAATAGAAAGTTCACGAGAAGGGATGACACCTTCAGTCTTGTATCCGATATCGACGAGAACTTCGTCTCGATCAACTTGAACGATTGTTCCTTCGACGAGATCTCCGTCGTTGAAATTCTTGATTGTTCCTTCAATGGCGGCGAGGAAATCAGCCGCGCTTCCTATGTCGTTAACTGCGATACTCAAGGTGCTCCGTAGGTAGTGGGTAGTTGGGCCAGCAGATGCTGTATTCGCGCGGGTGCGTGAACTGGAGAAGGCTACGCGTGCTGAGAGGGGGGGTCAATTTCGCCCTATGGGCAGGCTAGTGAGCTGCTAAATCCCAACTTTTACCAACCCCGATATTGACTGAGAGCGGCGCTTTTAGCGGGTATGCCTGACCCATTTGCCCTCGAACAATCTCTTCCAATTCAGCTCGCTCACCTGGCGCCACTTCGAGCACTAATTCATCATGAACTTGGAGAAGGATCCGCGACCGGAGCGCTCGCGCGTCTATCTCGCGAGCAACAGCAAGCATCGCAATCTTCATGATGTCCGCAGCGCTGCCTTGAATTGGCGCATTTAACGCCATGCGCTCTGCCATTTCACGCCGCATTCGATTATCACTATTTAAATCGGGAAGATATCGCTTTCTACCAAAGACTGTTTCTGTGTACCCACGCTTGCGTGCAACCGAGACAACAGATTCCAAATACTCACGAATGCCGCCAAAGCGAAGAAAATATTTATCCATCAATGCCTGCGCTTGACTCGGCGAGATATCTAATTGCTGTCCAAGACCGAAAGCGGACAATCCATAAGCGAGACCATAAGACATAGCTTTAACAGTTCGGCGCATCTCAGCGTCAACTGCACTTGGCTTTACGTCAAACACTTCGGCGCCAACAGTGGTGTGTAAATCTTCACCAGCAGCAAATGCCTTCAGTAGCGCATCATCTTCAGAGAGGTGCGCCATAATTCGTAACTCAATCTGGCTGTAATCCGCCGTCATGAGTGATTCGAATCCAGCGCCCGCAATAAAGAGATCCCGAATTCGTCGCCCCTCTTCTGTTCTGATTGGAATATTTTGCAAATTAGGATCGGTTGAGGAAAGACGTCCGGTAGCAGTGACCATTTGTTGGAAAGTGGTGTGAATTCTCCCGTCTGCTTCGACCGCTCGGCGCAACCCTTCCACCACGCTCTTTAATTTTGTAACGTCTCGAGAGCGCAATATGGCAGCGAGAACAGGATGCCCTGTTGTTTCCATCAACCAATTGAGAGCGTCTGCATCGGTGGTATATCCAGTTTTTATTTTTTTGGTCTTTGGAAGTTTTAATTGCTCGAAGAGAATCTCCTGCAATTGTTTCGGGGAGGCAAGATTAAATTCTCGACCTACCGCTTCAAAGGCGCTCTTGGCAGCGCGCTGTGCCTCTTCACCAAAATACTCTTCTAGTTTCTCCGCAGCGCTCTCTTGAATCGCAATCCCAAGCGCCTCCATTTGGGCCAGAAGTGAGATTGTCGGAAGTTCTATTCGTTCTAGAACTTCGGTGAGCCCAGCTTCGGCGCAACGAGCTGTCAATATAGGTAGCAGTGCGAGAAGGTCTTGCGCTCGCTGCGCAAACGCACTGGCACCTATTGTTTTCGTTGCAGTGAAATCAAGTTCAAGATGTGCGCTAACGCTCTCTTGCCCCTGCTCACTTTTGTTGAGATATTGAATTGATACTTCGGAGAGCTCCGGAGTACGCGCCCCCGGATTGAGCAGGTAGGCCATCATTGCGATATCACCAGCGAAATTTTTTATTGGTTGATTAATCGTGCGCAGTAAGTACTTGCCGTCGAAGAAAATCTTTGGTGCATTGGAGGTGGTTAAGAATTTTTGAACCTGCTCGAAGGAAACCTCAAATGCCAAGTTGCGCTGGGCTAGCCCCACCTGAAGTAGATCGTCGCTAGCGTAAATCGCCACCGGATGAACCTCATCAAGATCGGAGAGCTCGCCTACGCACTTGAAGGATTGCTCTTGGGACTTCGCGCCAACTTCTGCCACTCCCTCAGATTCAGCGTGGAGCGCTCCATCTTTCGGAAGCCGCTCTTTTAGCGTGCGAAACTCTAGAAGGTCGAATAGCTCCCTAATCTTCTTTTGATTTATAGGTCGACGAATCAACTCTTCGGGACTTTGTGAAATCGGAACATCATGATCGAGTTGCGTTAATTCGCGATTGAGCAAGACCTGGGGAATATGTGCTCGGAGTGATTCACCTACCTTGCCAGGCACTTCATCAACTTTGGCAATCAATTTCGAGAGCGAGCCGTATTCGGAAATCCATTTTGTCGCTGTCTTCTCCCCCACGCCAGGAATTGAAGGTAAGTTATCGCTCGGATCACCACGCAACGCTGCAAAATCGGCATACTGATCTGGAGATAAACCATACTTTTCTCTCACAGATGCGGGCGTCATGCGCGCAAGTTCACTCACCCCTTTCTTTGGGTAGAGGACCGTTACTGAATCACTTACCAGTTGGAAAGAGTCGCGATCGCCCGAACAGATTTCGACAGTGAAGCCCTTTGAAGTGGCCCGCTTTGCCAATGTGGCAATTAAATCATCAGCTTCATAGCCTTCGCGTTCAATATGAGTAATTCCCAAAGCATCAATGACCTCATGCAGTAAATCCATCTGGCTGCGAAACTCGTCCGGAGTTTTACTTCGCGTTGCTTTGTACTCTGGAAATTTCTCCGTTCGGAAGGTTTTCCTCGATACATCGAATGCAACAGCTACATGCGAAGGATTAATGTCGCGGAGTAAATTAATTAGCATCGATGTAAAGCCATAAAGCGCGTTGGTTGGCTGGCCACTCGAGGTAGTGAAATTCTCCACGGGAAGCGCATGAAATGCTCGATACGCCAATGAGTGGCCATCAAGAAGGAGCAAGTTCTGCGACATGATGCAAGAGTAGGACCTCTGGGGCAGCGAGAACTCGCTTTCCGAATATGATTGCGCCATGGCGGAAGCGAAAGAGTCAGACTCTGGCCCAAACTCCACTGATGGTGCGAACACCCCACTCAACAGCCTCAACATGGATGCGCTCGCGCAACTAAATTCGCGCGGCCGAGGTGCTCTCGACGAAAAAATGGGGATTGAAATTCTTGAGGCGAGCCCGCAGCGGTTAGTTGGCAGAATGCCTGTTGCTGGTAATACCCAACCATTTGGATTACTTCATGGCGGTGCAAATGTGGTCCTGGCCGAGAGCCTAGGTTCGATCGGCACACACCTGCATGCCGGACTCCATCGTCGAATCGTTGGCGTTGATATCAATGCCACACACCATCGCTCCGCTCGATCTGGTTATGTGACTGCAGTAGCCGAGGCGGTATCACTGGGGCGCACTCTGGCTAGCTACAACATCTCCATCACTGACGATCAGGGGCGGCGCACCTGTACCGCGCGGATTACCTGCCTCATCCTGGAAGAGTAATTGCGGGCAAATCCAGGCTAGCGGCTAGAAATTAGCGCGTTCTCGTATTTTCATCTCGCGCTGGGTACGCTACCGACCAGTATTTTTACCTCCACCTCGATTTACTAGGGAGCGCCATGCAAAGAGCAAAGGGAGCCCAACTGGGCTCTTCCCGCCGTAGCTCTTTGGTGATGATTAGCGCACTTCTGGTCACTCTCATCACCTCCCTCTTCAGCGCAGGTCTGGCATCAACAGCATCAGCTGCAACACCTACTTATATACAGGGAACGCTCGTTGACTCGGATAAGAACCCCATACCCGGTGTAACAATCTCGGCGACCGGCGCTAACGGGTTTTCGGGAGAATCGATCAGCGATGCTTCTGGAAAGTGGAGAATCGAGATACCGACTGCTGCTGTATATGAAGTCTCGATCAACCAAGAGCAACTTCCCTCAGGGCAAGCTCTAACAGATGTTGCCAAGGCAACCATAAAAGCAAATGTTATTTCGCTGGGATTTGATGTCACAATCTTATTTCCGATAGGGCCCGGCGTAGAAAAGACAAGCAATCTTGAACGGAGCGCTCAGCTTCTTGCCGATGGCTTAATTCTCGCTCTAGTGATTGCGCTCGCGGCGCTCGGCTTAAACTTAGTTTTTGGCACGACCGGTCTGACAAATTTCGCACATGGCGAATTACTTACTCTCGGCGGATTGCTCACCTATTATTTGAGCGCCATAGTTGGACTGAAAGTCATTATTGCCATTCCCCTCGCTGTTATTTTGTCCGGCTTCATCGGCGGATATCTTCAGGATAAATTCCTCTGGCAACCGCTTCGCAAGCGCGGCACCGGTTTAATTGCCGCCCTCATAGTCTCAATAGGTCTTGCTATTTTTATCCGGTACCTCTTCCTCTTTATCTTCGGTGGCGACACCAGACAACTTCCAGAGTACGCCGGGCAGCCCGGTTTAAGTCTTGGCCTGGTCTCCATCACTCCAAAATCCATCATCACATCGAGTATTGGTCTGGCCATGCTTGTGCTTGCCACTCTTTGGCTCTCCCGCAGCCACATGGGTAAAGCAAGCCGCGCCGTCGCCGATAATCCAGCTCTCGCCTCGTCATCAGGCATCGAAGTGGAGCGAGTTATCCGGGCGGTTTGGATACTTGGCGCCACACTTGCCGCCTTTGCCGGAATCATGGTCACCGTTAATCAAGGCGTGAGTTTTGTGATGGGCCAAGATCTACTACTGCTTATCTTCGCTGCAGTAACTCTCGGCGGGCTCGGCACTATCAATGGCGCCTTGGTCGGCTCTCTCGTTATCGGTGTCTCTATTCAGCTTTCTACGCTCTTCATTCCTACGGAACTTAAATATGTGGGCGCATTGGTAATTTTGATTCTCATCCTTCTCGTTCGTCCGCAGGGCATTCTCGGAAAGAAAGGAAGGATTGGCTAATGGATTTTCTCTTTATTACTCAGCAATCCTTAAGCGCTGCAATTGGAGTCAACACAATCATCTTTGCGCTTGCCGCCATCGGTCTGAACATGCACTTTGGCTACACCGGCCTTCTTAATTTTGGTCAAGCAGGATTCTTGGCAGTGGGCGCCTATAGCGTTGCTGTAGCTGTCGTCTCTTTCAATATTTCGCTCTGGCTAGCGCTTCTGATTGGTATTGCCAACTCCATAATTCTTGCCCTGCTCTTAGGAGTACCAACGCTTAGATTGCGTGCTGATTACTTGGCCATTGTCACTATCGCGGCTGCTGAAATTATTCGACAAGTATCGCGTTCGGCCACCTTCAACAAGACGCTCGGTGGATCTGACGGTATTACTGGAAAATTTGGAAAAGAGTTTTTCGATCTCAATCCTTTCACTGAAGGATTGGATCTACCCTTCTTGCGTTTCACGCCAAATGATCTCTGGGTCGTAGTTGTAGGTTGGATTCTCGTAGCGATAATCCTCTTCTTGATGTGGCTTTTGGTGAATTCACCCTGGGGTCGCCTGCTTAAGGCAATTCGTGAGGACGAGGATGCAGTTCGTTCACTCGGAAAGAATGTCTACCTTTACAAAATCCAATCACTCATCGCTGGTGGCGTTATCGGATCAATTGGTGGCTTCGTTT
>JBIJBY010000038.1:0-11969 GCA_044344975.1 Candidatus Nanopelagicaceae bacterium
GCATAATCTCTAACTGAGTAATTGAGGCAGCGCCCTGTCGAATTGCTGTACCAAGGCAATCGGCGCCTGTGTCGCCACCACCGAGAATGACGACATGTTTTCCGCGAACATCAATTGGCGATTTAGAGATCTCACCTAAACCGAGCTTGTTGCCCCATGGTAGATATTCCATCGCTTGAAAAACTCCGTTGAGCTCACGACCAGGAACAGGAAGGTCGCGCCATTGGGTTGCACCTATGGCAAGTACAACAGCGTCATAACGCGTGCGTAGTTGCTCGCCAGTGATCTCTTCACCAACGTTCACTCCTGGGCGAAAGCGAGTGCCCTCTGCTTTCATTTGAGCAAGTCTGCGATCAAGAATCGACTTCTCCATCTTGAATTCAGGAATGCCATACCGCAATAGGCCACCAATCTTCTCTGCTCTTTCATATACGGCAACGGTATGGCCAGCGCGAGTAAGTTGCTGAGCCGCAGCCAGCCCTGCGGGGCCGGATCCCACGACTGCTACCGTCTTGCCCGTTAAACGATCAGGAATAAGCGGCTTCACCCCGCCTGATAAAAAAGCCTCTTCAATGGTGCGCAGCTCCACTTGTTTGATCGTTACCGCCTCGCGATTGATGCCAACGACGCAAGCCGTTTCGCAAGGCGCTGGACATAGCCGACCGGTAAATTCTGGGAAGTTATTTGTTGCATGTAGCCGATCAATAGCTTCACTTACTTCGCCTCGCCAGATGAGGTCATTCCACTCTGGAATCAAATTACCGAGCGGGCAGCCTTGATGACAGAACGGAATACCGCAATCCATACAACGCCCAGCCTGCTTTTGTAACTCCGCGAACGGTTGTTCTTGATAGACCTCGCGCCAATCTCGAATTCGGATATCTACTGGACGCCGAGTGGGAGTTTCACGAGGTGTTTTCATAAAGCCAGTTGGATCAGCCATGGGTTGCCTCCATTACATAGGTTTCACGTGGGAGTCCCTCTTTTTCAGCGCGTTCCATCGCTGCGAGCACTCGAGCGTAATCGCGTGGCATCACCAGCGAGAATCTTTCAATTGCTGACTCCCAATCACTTAAGAGCTCCCCTGCAATTGTGGAACCGCTCTCTGCGCTATATCGCGAGAGGATTGAGTGGAGTAACTTCTTATCATTTTCGGTAGGGATAAGAACATCGACCATCTCACCATTAACGTTTGCCGGATTGATGTCGAGTACAAATGCTCGCCCTCCTGACATGCCGGCGGCGAAATTTCGACCTGTTCTACCCAGAACTACGACAACTCCACCAGTCATGTATTCGCAGCCATGATCGCCAACGCCTTCAACGACGGCGGTCGCGCCAGAATTACGGACACAGAACCGCTCTCCAACAATTCCGCGGATAAAGATTTCACCTAGCGTCCCGCCATATCCGATGACATTTCCAGCAATCACATTCTCATGTGGAGCGAAGGTTGCCCGTTCGTCTGGTTGCACAACGATGGTGCCACCAGAGATTCCCTTGCCCACATAGTCATTTGCATCCCCATAGAGGCGAAGGGTAATTCCACGAGGGATAAAGGCGCCAAAGGATTGGCCGGCTGAACCATGGAAGGTTAAGTCAATTGTTCCTGGTGGTAGCCCAGCGCCACCATACTTTCTCGTTACTTCTGCGCCGAGCATTGTGCCTACGGTGCGGTTGACGTTACGAACTTCAAGGCTTGCTCGGACAGGTTGTGCATCAAGAAGCGCGCTCTTTGATAATTCGATCAACTCATTATCAAGAGCTTTATCAAGACCATGATCCTGTTGGTTAATTGCATATCGAACGCCAGAGGCGGGAGCAACCAATAGCGGAGCAAGGTTTAGGCCAGATGCTTTCCAATGATCTACTGCTTTCTTTGTATCGAGTACTTCAACCTGACCGACAGCCTCTTCGATACTTCTGAAGCCAAGAGATGCGAGGAGTTCGCGGACTTCTTCAGCAATGTACTCAAAGAACGTTTCGACAAACTCCGGTTTTCCAGAGAACTTCTCGCGAAGCGCTGGATTTTGCGTTGCTACCCCCACTGGGCATGTATCCAAATGGCAGACACGCATCATGATGCATCCAGAGACCACCAGCGGCGCCGTGGCAAAACCAAACTCCTCTGCGCCAAGAAGTGCTGCGATGATGACATCGCGACCAGTTTTCAATTGTCCATCAGTTTGAACAACTATGCGATCACGGAGTCGATTAAGCATCAAGGTCTGTTGCGTCTCTGCAAGACCAAGCTCCCAAGGCGCTCCAGCATGTTTGAGTGAGGTGAGTGGAGAGGCGCCCGTTCCGCCATCATGGCCGGAGATAAGAACGACATCAGCATGTGCCTTACTCACTCCGGCAGCAACAGTTCCAACGCCAACCTCAGCTACTAATTTCACATGAATACGGGCATCTTTATTGGAATTCTTCAAATCGTGGATGAGTTGTGCGAGATCCTCGATCGAATAGATGTCATGGTGTGGAGGCGGTGAAATAAGGCCGACTCCAGGAGTGGAGTGGCGAGTCTTTGCCACCCATGGGTACACCTTCTGCCCAGGAAGCTGTCCACCTTCGCCAGGCTTGGCTCCTTGCGCCATCTTGATCTGTAAATCATCTGCGTTGACGAGATATTCACTCGTGACACCGAATCGACCGCTAGCTACTTGCTTAATCGCGGAGCGTTTTGAATCGCCATTAGGAAGCGGGATGTAACGCTCTGGATCTTCGCCACCTTCGCCGGTATTAGATTTACCACCCAAGCGATTCATGGCAACCGCAAGCGTCTCGTGGGCCTCTTGCGAGATTGAGCCGTAGGACATTGCACCGGTGGAGAATCGCTTCACGATTTCACTTATCGGCTCAACTTCTTCGACAGGTATCGCTTTGCGCTCTGAATTGAATTCGAAGAGTCCACGCAAAGTCATTAAATCTTTCGAACGATTGTTGACCATGTCGGTGTACTTCTTGAAAATTTCAAACTTACGGTTGCGCGTGGAATGCTGCAATAAAAATACTGTCTCCGGATCGAAGAGGTGTGGCTCACCGTCGCGTCGCCACTGATATTCCCCACCGGTCGGCAATTTCTTTGTTCCGGGAATCTCTCCCCCTGGTGGGTAGGCGATCTGATGGCGCGCAATCGCCTCGCTGGCAATCACATCAATTCCGATTCCACCCAAGCGAGAGGTGGTGCCAGTGAAGTACTCGTCAACTACTTGCTGTGAGAGTCCGATTGCCTCAAAAACTTGAGCGCCGGTGTAGGAAGCAATTGTGGAGATTCCCATCTTCGACATAACTTTCAATACGCCCTTACCAAGGGCCTTTATCAAATTGCGCACTGCTTTCTCTGGAGAGATATTGGTGATCACACCTTGATGTACGAGATCCTCGACGCTTTCCATTGCAAGATATGGATTTACTGCGGCAGCGCCATAACCAAGCAAGAGGGCAACATGATGTACTTCGCGGACATCGCCAGCCTCTACAACCAGGCCAACCTGGGTCCGTCTCTGTTCACGAATGAGATGGTGATGAATTGCAGCGGTAAGAAGAAGTGAAGGTATCGGGGCGTTATCGGCATCGCCATCGCGGTCAGAGAGCACGATGATGCGAGCACCATTTTCAATCGCACGGCTCACCTCAACTTGAAGCTCCTTGATTCTTGATGTTAAACCTGCGCCACCTTCGGCGACTGAAAAGAGACCACGAACAACATGTGGTGCAAAACCGCTCTGCGTTTTATCCGCGTTAACATGGATGATCTTTGCTAGCTCATCGTTATCAATCACAGGAAATGGTAGGAGGATCTGCTGGCACGATTTAGGACCAGGATCCAAAATGTTATGTTCCGGACCAATGGTTGCCGTTAAGCTCGTCACCAATTCTTCGCGAATCGCATCTAACGGCGGGTTAGTGACTTGCGCGAACAATTGTGTGAAGTAATCAAAGAGCAACCGCGGTTTATTTGATAGCGCTGCAATCGGAGAATCTGTCCCCATAGAACCTAGCGGTTCTAAACCAGAGCGAGCCATAGGTGTGAGCAGGATTCGTAACTCCTCCTCGGTATAGCCAAATGCGCGCTGTCGACGAATTACCGATGCATGTGGATAGACAATATGTTCGCGGGCAGGAAGATCTTCAAGTCTGACAATTCCCTCTTCTACCCACTCGCCGTAACTGGCACTCTGCGCAAGGGAGGACTTGATCTCTTCATCTTCGATGATTCGACCCTCTTTAAGATCGACAAGAAACATCTTCCCTGGCTGTAAACGACCTTTACGAACTACTGAGGATTGAGGAATATCAAGCACGCCGACCTCGCTGGCAAGAACTACCAACCCCTCGTCAGTCACCCAGAATCGTGATGGGCGAAGGCCGTTGCGATCAAGTACCGCGCCAACTTGATGGCCATCGGTAAAGGTGACGCAAGCAGGCCCATCCCATGGCTCCATCAATGAGGAGTGGAAAGCATAAAAATCACGACGAGCTTTATCCATCGTCGAGTTGTTCTCCCATGCTTCTGGAATCATCATCAACATCGCATGTGGCAATGTTCTTCCACCGAGGTAGAGCAACTCAAGCACCTCATCGAATGAAGCTGAATCGCTACCACCTTCAGAAACAATGGGAAAAACTCTCTTTAAATCTCCTGGAATTAAATCACTTGCCAACAGAGCTTCTCGTGCACGCATCCAGTTTCTATTGCCTTTGACGGTATTGATTTCACCATTATGTGCAATGTATCGATATGGGTGCGCCAATGGCCACGATGGAAAGGTATTAGTAGAAAATCGTGAGTGCACTAAAGCTAGAGGAGACGCTACGCGTTCATCTGAAAGCTCTGGAAAGAAATCCTCTAGTTGCCCTGTAGTTAGCATTCCTTTGTAAACAATAGTTTGCGTTGATAGTGAAGGAAAATAAATTTCTGTTGAATGCTCTGCGCGTTTGCGGAAGCAGAAGAGAAGACGATCAAGCTCTAAGCCGCTCTCTCCACGCTCACCAACAAGAAAAAGTTGTTTGAACATGGGCATCACAGATTTGGCAGTAACGCCAAGCATTGATGAATTGGTTGGCAGATCCCGCCAGCCAAGAACCTTTAAACCCTCTTCCTGGGCTAGCGCTGCAATGCTCTGAATAACGTGATTTGCTTTCGCTTCAGAAGCGGGCAAGAAAGCAATACCTGCTCCGTAACTTCCAAACTCGGGAAGTGCGAAGGATGAAACCTCTCGGAAGAAAGTATCGGGAATTCTGATGAGGATTCCTGCGCCATCACCGCTATCTGGCTCTGCTCCAGAGGCGCCGCGGTGCTCCATATTTCGTAGCGCAGTTAAACCCAATGCAACAATGTCGTGGCGCGCTTGCCCCGTGAGCGTAGCGACCATCGCCACACCACAGGCATCTCTCTCTAAATTGGGATCGTAAAGGCCCTGCGCACTGGGCGTTGCCGAGAAATGATGAATCGCCACGAACATCCCCCCATAAAAGTAATGCCAAAAACTCCGCCGATTAGGCAGGTGCTTTAAGCAGATAATTGGATTGGGACGACATTGGCCCAGCTCTAACTAGTTGAATACTACCGACTAGATGCCACTTATGTGAACTAAAGCTCCGATAGCCGAGGTGACCGCCATAGCTAGTGAGCCCCCAATGAGGATTCGCAACGTCGGGCGGATTGGCTTGGTCCCGGAGATCAAAGCTCCGATGGTTCCAGCGAGGGCGAGGCCAAGAAGCGTGACCAAAACAATGCTCAACCCTTTATTCACCACCGTTGGCGCGAATATACCGATCATGGGGATTAGGCCACCCGCGGTGAAGGCCGTTGCCGATGCAATCGCTGCCTGAATGGGTCGAGCTTTTGTGAGATCGTGTTGTCCTAACTCGTCACGAAGATGTGCTTCAAGCGCATTGTGATCATGCATTGCCTGAGCCACTTCACGCGCCAACTTCTCGGGAACGCCACGATTCTCGTAAATCTTCGCTAATTCCTGCAGCTCCCCCTCTGGATCTAAAGCAAGGTGGGCGCGTTCAATTTCGCGATCCGCGCTGTCGATGTCAGTTTGTGAGCTGACCGAGACATACTCGCCCACAGCCATCGAGAGCGCGCCAGCGGCGATTCCTGCTAATCCGGCGGTGATAACTGTGTCACGACTGGTTTGCGCCGCGACAAAACCCAACATCAAACTCGCATTCGAAACCAATCCGTCGTTAACGCCCAAGATAGCAGCGCGAAGCCAGCCCGAACGATGTGCTCGGTGCTCAAGGTTCCGCTGATAGACCTCTTCAAGGGACATGGGGAGAAGATTAGCGTGGCGGAAGGGTGGTTAGTCAGTCGCCATTCCGCGCGATACCGCGGTTGCGCTCTCTCCGATCGATACTCGCGATCGTTGCCGCGACGCAGAGCAGCAAGCTCACCCAGATATTAAATCGAAGACCAAAAATCACTTCGCTCTCATCGATCCGCAACTGTTCTATCCAGAAACGACCGAAAGAGTAGGAAGCGACGTAGAGAAGAAATACTCCACCTTTTTGTAACAACCTTTTTTTAGAGATCCATAAGAGAAGGAGCGCAACGAGTACGCACCAAAGTGATTCATAGAGAAAAGTTGGATGAAAAGTTTCAAAAGATTGATAGCCAGCCGGTCGCTTTCCTACTGGAACTTCAAGCGCCCATGGCGCAGTTGAGGGCTTACCGAACAATTCAATGTTGAACCAATTGCCCCATCGACCTATCGCCTGCGCAAGCACGATACCTGGCGCGAGGGCATCCATGAACGTAGCAAATGATGGCCAGGGGCTCTCACTAGTCGAACCTTTCTTAAGAAGAATCCGATAACGCAGGTAAGCGCCCAATGCGCCCAGGCTAATTGCACCCCAGATGCCAAGCCCACCGCGCCAAATCGCAATTGCATCAAAGAAAGTTCGCTCGCTACTCCACGAAGTGGCCAAGTGGTAAAGGCGACCGCCGATAATTCCTGCGGGCACCGCCCAATAAGCGACATCTGTAACTACACCTGGCGCTCCACCGCGCGCAACAAAACGTCGCTCACCTAGCCATACCGCAACGACTATGCCAAGAATGATGGAGAGCGCATAGAAATGGATGGTCAACGGCCCCAATTCAATAACGCTAATCGAAGGCGAAGGGAGATACGCCCAATTCATAGAAGTGTTAATTGATTCCGTTTGCTACAAGTTGTGCGTTAAAGCCATCGGCGGTGTAGTAGTTAACACCTTCGCGATCGCTCTCCATAACTTTCCCATTAATTAAAACGGTTGGCGTTCCGTTGATGTTTGCATCACTTCCGGCAGCCGCAACATTGGTAAGCCACTTGCGGTACTTATCTTTATTTAAGCAAGCTGCAAATTTAGATTCATCAAGACCGATTTGAGTCGCCATCGAAATAACATATGGCTTAGTCCACGTCCCTGAGAGTTCTTCTTGTTGATTAGTGAACATGAAATTCTTGTAGTCCAAGAATCGTCCTTGATCAGCAGCGCATCCCGCTCCCATGCCTGCAACGACGGACTCGTTACCCAAGAACGAGAGGGTGTGGAAGACGACCTTGGTCTTTCCTTCGTTGATTAATGAGTAAATTCTCGGGCCATTGGCCTCTTCAAAGCGCTTACAGCTTGGGCATTGAAAATCTTCCCAAATATTTAAGGTGGACTTGGCGTCAGGATTAAACACCATGCCGTAGCCATCCTCTTTACTGACACCTGGCGGGAGCGCAACGTTTGAGGCGCTCTTGTTACTCACAACAGTAAAAATCGCTCCAATTACTACGACGAGCGAGACCATTCCGATGACAATCCATCGCGTTACAGGATCTGGTTCATTATTTCGACCGCCACGTTGTGGGCCACGATTCTTTGATGCCATGGGAAAAGCCTACTTCCCTCGATTATCCAGTGCAAAACGAGAATTTGGCCTCAAATAGAGATAAAAGCCCGTTGCCGCGAGGCCAGTATCTCGAAGGATCTCTTGAAGGTACTTCGTTTCACTCGGTGCAACTTCTCCGTCGCCACCAAAGCATCCGCAATCGATAGTCAAACCACGGGCCCATGCTGACCCGATGGCAGCTATAAAAAGGAGCATGAGGAGCGCCCCGATTAGCCCGGAGCGGCCGGCGGCAACCCCAAGGATTAGAAAGAGGCCAAGTCCAACTTCGAGCCACGGCAAGATGTAACCGAAGAGTGAGGCAGATGAAGTGGGCAGCAATTCGTAGGCGCGCATTGCAGCGGCAGCCTTGTATGGATGGGGAATCTTTATTGAACCGGCAACAATTAAAACTCCACCAAGTGTCAATCGACAAACCAAGCCGACCCACGGCAGAAGATTTTCCTTTGTTAAGTTAATCGGGCGCTCTTTGTTGCGCTAGCTAATGATTGAGCCAACTCTTTCAAGTTTGCCAAACCTTCATCGAAATTCTTACCTAAAAGCTCTTTAATTAGGGCGCTACCAATAATGACGCCATCTGCATACTTGGCAACTTCCCTAGCTTGTTCTGGAGTGGAAACGCCAAGTCCTACTGCTATTGGAAGATCAGTTACTTCACGGATTCGTGAGACCAAATCCTGCGCCGAATGTGAAACCGAATTCCTAGTTCCAGTCACGCCCATCAAGCTTGCCGCATAAATAAAACCCGAGGTGATGCTAGATACTTTCTTTAACCGTTCTACCGTTGTGCTCGGTGCAACAACAAAAATTGTGTTGATACCCGCCTTGATTGCGCTCTCTTTCCATGGCTGGGCTTGCTCAAAAGATAGATCAGGTGTGATGACACCAGAACCCCCTGCAACTGCTATAGCATCGGCAAAATCATCGGAGCCAAATTGTTCAATCGGGTTCCAATAGGTCATCACGAGCGCTGCCGCCCCCGTTTGACTTGTATGTGCAAGAGTTGCCAATACATCCTTGGCCTTAACGCCATTTCGAAGCGCTAAATCTGCCGCTTCTTGAATAATTGGTCCGTCCATAACAGGATCGCTATACGGATATCCGATTTCGATTGCATCAAATCCTGCGTTTACCAGAACGTCGATTGCCGCCTTACATCCCTCAATCGTTGGAAAGCCAGCTGGGATATATCCAATCAGCGCTGCTCTATTCTCACTTTTTGCTTCGAGAAGAACTCGTTCTAATGGCGTCTGGAGAATTTGCGCGCTCATACCATCCCAAAATATTCCGCAGCAGTCTGAACATCTTTGTCGCCTCGCCCGCTGAGATTAATCAGAAGTACTGCTGTCGGACCAAGCTCTCTGCCTAACTTCATTGCACCCGCAAGCGCATGCGCTGTTTCGATTGCGGGGATGATTCCCTCAGTACGGCAGAGAAGTGAGAATGCCTCCATCGCTTCGCTATCGGTAATCGGCCAATACTCAGCTCTTCCAATGTCATGGAGATGAGCATGCTCTGGTCCAACGCCTGGGTAGTCAAGACCGGCGGAGATGGAGTGTGATTCAACGGTTTGACCATCATCATCCTGGAGCATGTAAGAGCGAGCACCATGAAGAACTCCAGGGCGTCCACCAGAGATTGCAGATGCATGTCGACCTGTCTCTAGTCCATCACCACCTGCTTCAAGGCCAAGTAATCGAACACCGACATCTTCAATAAATGGATAGAAGATTCCGATGGCGTTAGAGCCACCGCCCACACAGGCCAAGACAGCAGTTGGCAGCGCTCCGGTTAACTCGAGAACTTGCGCGCGCGCTTCGTCACCAATAATGCGGTGGAAATCTCGAACCATTACTGGAAATGGGTGTGGACCAGCAACTGTGCCCAATATGTAATGAGTTGTCTCGACGTTTGTCACCCAATCACGCATTGCCTCGTTGATAGCATCCTTTAAAGTTCGCGAACCGGCAGTAACAGGAACGACAGTGGCGCCGAGCAATCGCATTCGCGCAACATTGAGCGCTTGACGCTTTGTATCTTCTTCGCCCATATAAACAACGCACTCGAGCCCAAGGAGCGCTGCCGCAGTCGCAGATGCAACCCCATGCTGTCCCGCGCCCGTTTCAGCTATGACGCGTTTCTTTCCCATTCGCTTTGTGAGTAGGGCTTGTCCTAAGACGTTATTGATTTTATGTGAACCAGTGTGATTGAGATCTTCACGCTTCAGCAAGATGCGGGCACCACCACAATGCTGCGCAAAACGATGTGCTTCGGTGAGAATACTTGGACGCCCCGAGTAGGTCTTATGTAGATGATCTAGCTCTGCAGCAAAAACTGGGTCGTCTTTAATCGCCCCATGCATCTGCGCCAATTCATCCAACGCAGCAATAAGCGCTTCTGGTACGTAGCGGCCACCGTAAGGCCCGAAAAGTCCCGTATCGAGAGTGACCGTCATGGCTATAGCCTACGGACTCTCTCGCGCTCTGCGCGATTTATAAAATCCTGGATAGTCGCCTCAGGATTGCCATCCTTGACCAGCGCTTCACCGACCAAGATTCCCGAGGCGCCAGCAGCGCTCAAAGAGCCTACTTCAGCGCTCGTGCTGATTCCCGACTCGGCAATCAATGGAATCGAAGAGGGAACGAGCGGGGCAAGCGTGGCAAAGGAGTTCGGATTTATCTCGAGCGTTTTTAGATTTCGAGCATTTATCCCAAGTAGGTCGATAGTCAAATCTCCCGTTTCTGCCAACTCTCGCACTCGAATTATTTCCGCTTCATCGTGCACTTCAATCAGAGTTTTCATGCCGAGAGTATGCGTAAGTTCTGAAAACTCAATTAGCTCACGGTCGTTCAATGCAGCAACAATTAACAAGATGATGTCAGCTCCGTATGCACGAGCCTCATAAATTTGGTAGTCGTCTACGATGAATTCTTTCCGAAGCACGGGAATAGCGACCGCGCTTCGCACCAGAGCAAGATCTGCCAGTGAACCCTTAAAGCGGCGTTGCTCAGTTAGGACGCTCACCGCACATGCTCCCCCGGCTTGATAGCTGCGCGCGAGTTCAGCGGGATTATCTATCTCGGCAAGGGCGCCTTTACTCGGAGAAGATCTCTTCACTTCAGCGATAACACCAAAGGAGCCTTTCGTGAAATGCTCCATAACATTGAGAGCAGGGCCTGCTAGGGCTGCGTTAGCGCGCGCAATGACCTCAGCAATTTTGGTCTGAGCCTTTCGCGCTTCGAGATCTTCGCGAACACCTTCGATGATCTCATCGAGAACAGTCATCGAACCCTCAGCTATCTATTCGTGATGGAGCAGAGCAATTAATGTGAGGATTTCTTTCGGCCAAAACCTGCGCTCTTCATAACAAGGCCCACAATTGCGCCCAACCCGACAATAACAAAGCCAGCGATTGCGACCGGAACATTTGCGATCGAAATGGCAATTCCGGCGATAGTAGAACCGATAATCACGATGATGGTAGTTGTCCAGGCAGCTGGAGTGTGGCCATGGTTATTGATGCTGGACATTCTCGCTCCTTGTAAAGAGTACAAATCGATGGCGGTGCTCACTGACTACTACCCTGATTTTACCTTAATTTGATGGCGCTAACGCCCTCGAAGCGCTGCAAAGATGGGAGAGCAGGGCGCTAGGCGCGGTCAACCGTTGGATCTTCGCCCTTGTCGAGTGCGCGCCACGGATCCTTTACTCGCTCGTAGCGCGATGGTAAGCCTGAGCGTCTTGAACCGCGACGGGCATATAACGGACGAATAATCAGAATGAGCGAAGAAGCTAATGCAAGAAACATTAGAGATGCTGACCACATCTCCAAGGAGCGCGCGAGGCTTTGAGTCGAAAACATCAGTGCCGATATCGAAAGTGCGAGCGCTGCGAAATATGAAACAGCGTGAGGCTTACGCACTACAGAGACCTTCGAAGCGAGTTGGCTGTCGCTATAGCGGTCAGTACTGCAGCGGCTTTGTTCACGCACTCCTGCTCTTCGCTCTCCGCGACTGAGTCTGCAACCACGCCAGCACCTGCCTGAACATAGGCTCTACCATCTTTGATTAGCGCA
>JBIJBY010000127.1:0-3299 GCA_044344975.1 Candidatus Nanopelagicaceae bacterium
TACTTGCGCAAAAACCGAATGCTGGATGGCAACTTGCAACGGTAAATGCAGATTCAGAAGCTGCAATTGTTGAGGCGCTCCGTGCAACTGGCGTGCCCATGACCGTCGCTCTCATCGCAGGACAGATTGCGCCCCTCTTTGAGGGTTTGATTCCACCAGAGCAATTGACTGAACTACTTGAAAAAGTTGTCACCCTCGCGCAGAAGCAGGATGTTGGCAGTGGCAACGGTACGAATAGTGATGGTGGAACAGGCGCTGAAAGTGATGAGGAGCCGGAGATCACTGCCGCTTATGGCGCCCTTGCTGTTAATGACCTAATTCGGGCCAAAGCGGAATTTGAACGATTGCTAGCTCGCAAACCTGGCGAAAGTGATGCGCTCCAAGGTTTGGCAAATATTGAACTACTTCAGAGAATTACCGGACACGACGGTAGTGAAGTTATGGAGCAAGCAGAACGAAATCCAAGTGATGGCGCTCTCCAAAGAGTTGCTGCTGATTTCGAATTCTTAGCAGGTAATGTTGCAGGAGCGTTCTCACGATTGATAAATCTCATACAAATCTCAGTTGGAGAAGAGCGAGAATCAGTTCGACTTCAGGTATTGTCTCTTTTTGCAATGTTAGAGAGCGATGATCCCGAATTAATTAAGGCGAGAAGTGCGTTGGCGAGGGCGTTATTTTGAGTAGTGGTTCCCCGGAGGGTAACTCCGAGAATGTCGAGATAAGTAGAGGGCAACAGCGCCTTTTCTCGAGCCTACATTTTCTCTTTGGCTTAGGAATCATGAGTTGGGTTACAAGATTCGTCGATATCAAGCGAAATCTAGGTTTAAGCAATGCTGAGTTTGGTTCGTTGCTCACGCTTGGCACTATCGGTTCACTCTCTGCCTTTCTTGTAATGGGACATTTAGTTCATGTCCATGGCGTGCGTCGCGTATTAACTATTAGTTCAATCGCAACCTTTTTACTGATTGCTGCGGCAACGTGGGTCACAAGTCCAGTCCTCTTTATGTTTGTCAATATTTTTATCGCTGCCGCAATCTCAGGCTTCCACGTTTCGCTCACTACACAGACGATGTGGATGCAAGAGCGTCTTCAAAATGGTTTTGCCTCGCGCATGTCAGGAGTTTGGTCTATTGGTGCGCTTTTAACTGCGGTGATCTCCATTATTGTCGCGAAACTTCTCTCTATCGAGATTCACGTCACCACTCTTAGTTTGATTGTGACAATTGTGACGCTCATTGTTATTCGGAAATTATCTCCGCTCTTTCTTGGTAAAAATCCGCAAGCGGCAAAGAAGGATGCTTTCGCTATAGCAAGGTTTTTTACCACCTTAAAAGTTGATTGGATTGTTGCTTTTGGTTTGCTCTTCGGAAGTATTCTCGAGTTTATTACCGCCGACTGGTCTTCAATTTTTGGCCGGGAGGAGTTGGGGCTAGATCCGTCGCTAAGTGTTGTTCCATACTTTGTATTTATTTCCGCGATGATTGTCGGTCGATTTAACTTTAGTAAACTCGAAAAGAAATATAACCTCGAGAAACTAGTGACAGTCTTTGGTATAGCTGGTGGCCTATCGATGGCTTTTGGAATTATTGCCGGCAAAATCCTCGCCAATTCCTCGCCAATTCTAGGTTTGGTCGCCTGCGGAATTGGGTTTGTTGGCGGTGGCTACGGCCTTTCATTTATGTGGGCAGTGTTTAATCTGCGCGGTATTGAACGTTCTGATTTAGGTACAAGCGCAGTAATCTCGCAACTAGCTGCATTTCAGAACTTGGCAGTCTTTGTTGTAAAGAACATTGTTGCCATTGCGGCAGGAATCTTCGGCTTGCCAATCGCGATGCTGATTCCATGCGTCATGCTGATGTTTGTTGGATATTTCTTTAGGCGAGCAAGCGTTAAGTAGAGTAAGTATCTAACCTGAACCTTCAGTATTTCCAGGATCCGCTGCTGAAACATCATGTAGGGCATATTTTTCGATTGCCGATTGCACGGTAGCTGTCGGAACTTTGCCTTCTAGCGCTAGGCGAGAGAGCGTGGCAACGACAATTGATTCAGCATCGACTCGGAAGTGGCGGCGAAGTGCGCCGCGAGTATCTGAGAGGCCAAAGCCATCGGTACCAAGTGAGCTAAAGCGCTCACCTAGCCACGGTGCAATTTGATCCTGCACGCTGCGCATGAAATCGCTCACCGCAACAATCGGGCCAGTTGTTCCCTCGAGTTTAGTTGCGACATATGCGCGTTGTGGGGAATCAGGATGCATCATGTTGTGGCGATCTACCTCTAAACCATCGCGACGAAGCTCATTCCATGAGGTGACCGACCAGATATCAGCGCTCACATTCCAATCGTTCTTGAGTAGCTCTTGCGCCTTAAGTGCCCAGTTCACTGCTACGCCGGAGGCAAGAATTTGCGCAGTATGTGCGCCACCAGCTGGAGCAGCGTGCAGGTGATAAATACCTTTAAGTAGGCCATCGACATCTAACTTCTCTGGTTCAGCTGGTTGTACATATGGTTCGTTGTAGACAGTGAGGTAGTAATAGATGTTCTCACTATTCTCGCCATACATTCGCTTGATGCCATCTTTGACGATATGACCGACTTCGTATGCGAATGCTGGGTCATATGCGACGACTGCTGGATTGGTGGAAGCTAGAAGATGTGAATGTCCATCTTCATGTTGTAGCCCCTCGCCATTGAGCGTAGTGCGACCTGCAGTTGCACCTAAGACAAAGCCGCGGACGAGTTGATCTGCAGCGGCCCAGAATGAATCACCAGTACGTTGGAAGCCGAACATCGAATAGAAAATGTAAATCGGAATCATCGGTTCGTTGTGGGTGGAGTAGGAACTTCCTACAGCAGTGAAGGAGGCAACTGAACCTGCTTCGTTGATACCTTCATGGAGAATAACGCCCGAAGTTGATTCTTTATACGAGAGCATAAGTTCGCGATCCACAGCAGTGTATTTCTGGCCATGGGGCGAATAAATCTTCATCGTTGGAAAGAGTGAATCCATTCCAAAGGTTCGCGCTTCGTCAGGAATGATTGGAACGATTCGCGAGCCAATTTCTGGATCCTTTGCGAGGTCCTTTAGTAATCGAACGAAGGCCATGGTCGTTGCTACCGCTTGGTGGCCAGAGCCACGCTTTGCAGATTCAAATGCGCTCTCGGCAGGAAGTCCAAGGGGGCGAGATTTAGCGCGTCGAGTAGGCAGGAATCCGCCGAGCGCTTGCCTACGTTCCATCAGATACTCATGCTCTTTCGAACCCTTAGGGAGCGAGAGGTATGGCGGTAGATAGGGATCAAGT
>JBIJBY010000128.1:0-3269 GCA_044344975.1 Candidatus Nanopelagicaceae bacterium
CTAACTCTACAAAGACTCCCACGCAAGAAGCGGGGAGTAAAGAGAGCGCTGCGGTAAATGAAGATTTAGCAGAGAGCGATGGGGAGGTCGAAGAGCCCACTGGTTCCATCGCAGTGACATTTAATCGGGCAAGCTCTCGCTACTTGTTGCGGGTCGAGAGCAATATGGTTGGTGAAACATTGAGCGTCCGTGCTACCAAACGTGGCACGAAGGCGCTTAGATTTACAATTCCAATTAATGACGATGGAAAAGGTGGAATTCAAACGCGCACCCGGCTTGCCGGCTACACCTTGACGCTCTTCTTTGGTAAAGAGCAGCTCGATCGCATTACCGTGCGATAACTTTATTTTCGTTTACCCATAGCAATCTGTTGTGGCCACTTAATGTCAGCGCCTAATTCGTGGGCAACATCGAGCGCCCAACGTGGATTACGCAAAAATGCGCGTGCAGCCATTACTGCATCTACTTTCCCGGAAGCGACAAGCTCATTTGCAAATTCTGCTTCATCAATCATGCCAACGGCGTTAGTGGGAATCTCAGCTTCTTTCTTAATGGCTTCGGCGAATGGCACTTGATATCCCGGTCCAATAGGGATTTGCTGCTTATCAGAGAGCGCGCCACTAGAAACATCGATTAAATCAACTCCGATATTTTTTAAGACGCGGGCAAGCTCAATAGATTGAGGGAGATCCCAGCCCCCTTCCACCCAATCGGTTGCAGAGATGCGAACAAAAAGCGGCATAGATTCTGGAATAGCAGCGCGAATAGCGCCGACAATCTGCACCAAAAACCGGGTGCGATTCTCAAAAGAACCGCCATATTCATCACTTCGCGCATTGCTAAGTGGTGAGAGAAATTGATGTATCAAATAACCATGAGCGGCATGAATCTCTACTAGATCAAATCCAGCATCTACTGCACGCTCAGCAGCAGCGCCAAATGCGACAACGGTTTTTTTAACTTCATCGCTGCTCATTGCGTGGGGTACTGACAACTTTCCATAGGCAATCTCACTCGGCGCAGGAGCGCTCCAGCCACCTTCTGCAATAGATGCAATCGGGTGATCAGAACCTGGTGGCATCGTCGAACCTTTGCGCCCAGCGTGCGCTAACTGAATACCAATCTTTGTTCCCATTGCATGTGCAAATTCCACGATGGGTTTATATGCATCACGTTGTTCGTCGTTCCATAGCCCAAGACAGTTAATACTGATTCGACCTTCAGGTAGAACTCCTGTTGCTTCCATCATGATCAATCCAGCGCCACCTGTTGCAAAAGATCCAATATGAACTCGGTGCCACTCGCGTGCGATGCCATCAAGAGGCGCGGAGTATTGGCACATTGGGCTAACCCATAACCGATTTGCGAAAGTCACACCGCGAAGAGTGAGCGGTGAAAAGAGTGGAACATTTTTATTTTCAGTCATAACGTGGCTGGGGACGGGATCGAACCGTCGACCTCACGATTTTCAGTCGCGCGCTCGTACCAACTGAGCTACCCAGCCTCATGAAAAAAATCTCTCGCGACCCAGACGGGACTTGAACCCGCGACCTCCGCCGTGACAGGGCGGCGCGCTAACCAACTGCGCTACTGGGCCAAACTCATCTCAACTCTGCATAAGAAGAGCCAAGAAGTTCTTACGTGCCCCCAACGGGGTTCGAACCCGTGTTACCGCCGTGAAAGGGCGATGTCCTAGGCCACTAGACGATGGGGACGCTCCGTTGTGGAGAGGCTAAGCGTAATGCCTGGGGCGAGGGCAACCAAACCGGAGCCCAGGCTGCTTTTGCGGATTGCTTACTTATTTATCGCTGCGCAGGGCGAGGAGGCTGCCGCCGATAAGGATGAGCCCCCCAACCAGGAGGGCAAGCGCTGCGCCAAGCGCACCATTAAAGGTATCGATGATGAAGGTGCCAACAGCAAAGGTGGCAATCGCCAGCGCACCAATTAATAGTGGCCATTTTCGAGTCTGCAGGTAGAGCCAGATACCGAGCGCCGTCGTGAGAGAAGAGAGCGCAAAATAGAGAAGTGTCTGATCCTGAATTTGGAGATATTGCGCAGCGATGAAATAGGTGCCCATGGAAAGGAGATAACCCCAAAAATGTTCCTGCAGAGTTAATCGCACTGTAAGCCAGAGCCAGAGCGACGCCAATGCTAACCAAGAGATCAGTAATGGATAATCAAGATTGCGGTTAAAGATCTGTTCATTAGCCGCAACTAAGGTTGCAAATAACCCTACATAGAGCGCGACATGGCCAAATTGGGTCTGCACTCGCAAATATCCAAAAAGCGCGACAAGAGCCCCTGCAAGAAATGCCAAAGAGTAGGGACCGTCATTTCCAAAAATGGTGCCAAGCGCTGCAGTTGTCGCGAGTGCGCTCGCCGGAAAGAGCAGCCCAGCAACTCTTCGCTGCGCTCCCTTTACATAATTAAGTCGATAGGCAGCAAGGGCAAGAATTACTGCGAGAGCGACGAAGATAGAAACCTGTCCGGTTTTCGTTAATCGATCCCATTGTGAAGAGAGGAGAATAGTTGCAGCAACAGCAGTGAAAATCCCCCCGAGGTATCCACCAATCTCCGCCAGAATAGAGCGGCGCGATTGTAAATGCTCCGCTTGCTCTTCGCGTAGCGCACTATCTCCACTCGTTTGATATTTCAAGCGAATTTCATTAGCAAGCTCAGCGCTTACTTTTCCTTCAGTAATCAGTGATTCAAGTGCGCGATTTAACCGATCGCTCACTTAATAGACCACCGCACATCTACTGTGACAGTGACATCTTGTTCGCCTAAATCAATCTCAGTCGGCGGAGCCGCTGCCTCAGCAGCGCTCGTTTTTGCCAGCCCAAAGATTGGTGGATTGTAAGAGGAACTAGTCTCGCTAACCCAGAGAATCTTTCCTAAGGAGAAATCAAAGAGTTTGGCATAAGCAGCAGCTTTCTTTTTTGCTTTGGCCACTGCTTTTTCACGCGCTGCATCTTGCGCGTCATCAAGATCAAGGACTATTGGCGCCACACTTGTGACTTGGATGTTATCGCCAGCTGCATCAACTGCAGCATCGATGATCGCTCCGGCGCTTGTCTCATCACGGATAAGCACAGTAAAGCTCTGGCTTGCTCGATATCCCTTAAGCTCCTGGCCTTTCTCTTGGGTCCAGGTGTATTCAGGATAAATAGTGAGATTCTGCGACTTAATATCTTTAGTTGCTACTTTCTTATCTTTTAACGCTGCGCGGAAGGCAGCTGCGCTTGTACTTACCGCCTTGGAGGCAGCCG
>JBIJBY010000039.1:0-11583 GCA_044344975.1 Candidatus Nanopelagicaceae bacterium
GCAGCTCATCTCTTTCAGATAATTTTTTTGATGTGATTTTCGAGTGCAGTGGAAGTCCTCGAGCCCTCAATAGCGCTATCGTTGCCGCGCAACGTGGTGGTGTGATTGTTCAAGTGGGGATGCTCGGCCCAGGGTTGCACCCAATTGATATTGGAGCAGTAGTTACAAAGGAGCTGCGAATCAATGGCGCATTTCGATTTAATGATGAAATGGAGGACGCGCTCACCTTATTGCAAAAAGTTCCCCAACTCGAAAGATGCATCAGCCATCATTTTGATATCGACGAAGTTTTAACGGCATTCGAAACGGCGCGCGATGCTAAAGCCTCTGGGAAAGTTTTAGTCGCTTTCCAATAGATTTCCAGAGAAATAGAGAGTCTGTTAGCCAGCCAATGCGCCAACAAGAAATCCGGAGAGCTCTGCTTCCGGGCGAGCTTTCCCGCCGTGTTCCGAATTAAATCCAGCGCTACCGTCCTGGCCACAGAGAGATTTGATGATTACTGAACCTCCCGGATGCTTATCAATCCATTCAGTGAGGTTGTAGACCTTCCCATTGATTGCGCTCCAACAGTCGCCAGGTGAGTTATGTTTCGCGACCTCACTCATAGTGATAGCGCCATAAGCGCTATCACCTGTTGCGGCGGAGGGAGTGGTTGCTGTTGGATTTAACTTTTCTTTCCAAACCGCCTCTGCGCCTGTGTGACCTGTGATGACGGAAAAAACAATTACGCCAATTCCGACAATGCTGGTAGCGATTCCAAGAAGATGGGTGCGCGGTAAATCGCGCTGTTTTTGGAGTCGGAACCAGAGCAGAGTGAGCAGCAAGAAAAGCGCAGAGAGAATCAAAAGCTTCTCGCCAAGGTCAGCATGGCGCGCCGGGAGACCGACTCGATCCGAGAGCGCTTCACCGGATTCTTTCGCAACAAAGGTAGCGACGGCACCCAGGAAGACACCTATCACGCTTAAGCCAAGGTAGCGGGAGCGTAGTTTCGGAATGAAGATCGTGAGAATCACCCCAAGGGTGGCTAGTGGCAATAAAACGATTGCAAAGTGGACGATTAACGGATGAACGGGCAGTCCGGCAATGGTGTCAAAGAGTGATTCCATTATTTAATTGTCGCACTCGTTATGGAAATAATCTGGGAAGTTACCCCGATCCTGCAGCGTCAAATCCTGTGAGTAGCCTGACAGGCTCCACTCAAACAGGTTTGCAACCGATTGAATTACTCACTATTTTGGCGTAGTGACTCCAGTGATTGCAGCGCAAAATCTCACAAAAAGGTATGGTGATATCACCGCCGTTGATCACGCAACTTTTGACATTCCGGCAGGCTCCATCACAGGTTTCGTGGGCCCCAATGGCGCTGGAAAGACCACCACAATCAGAATGTTGCTAGGGCTCGTTGAGCCCTCTGCAGGAGGCGCGCAGATCCTGGATAGTTCGATTGAGCATCCAGAACGTTACCTGCCATATGTCGGCGCAATGATTGAAGGTCCAGCTTTTTATCCGCCTCTATCTGGGCGCGAAAATTTAAAAGTCTTGGCAAAGCTCGGTGGGTTTTCCTTTGAGCGAGTTGAAACTTTGCTCGACTTAGTTGGCCTCGCCGATCGAGGCGATTCTAAGTTTAAGACTTATTCCCTCGGCATGAAGCAACGTCTTGGCATCGCTGCAGCGCTCTTGCCTAATCCAAAAGTTCTCATTTTAGATGAACCGACAAATGGCTTGGATCCTGCCGGAATCCATGAAGTGCGCAATTTACTTCGCTCACTAGCTGATTCTGGAATAACAATCTTTGTCTCATCACATATTTTGAGTGAACTCGAAGTTATTGCAGATCACTTAGTAGTTGTAGATCATGGAAAGGTTATCTTCCATGGCTCAACAAAAGATCTTCTCGCAGCACATCGCCCTAAGTTAATTGTAAAAGGAAGTTCTACCGGTGATTTAGCGGCGTTACAGGAGATTGCTACCCAAGAGAGCTTCCGAGAGTTATGCCGCCCAATTAAATAAACTTGCTTTTGAGAGAGGAATAGTCCTCTCTTTGATTCAAGTAGATCAACCCACACTTGAAGAGAGCTTCTTTGAGATGACAGGTGATGAGAGATGATTCGCGTATTCCTCTCAGAATGGCGAAAGCTCCGTCGCCCAACTCTCTTTATCGGTACTTTAGGCATTGTTTTTCTCTTAAGTGTTTTTATCACCTCGCTCCTATTTTTATTGCTTGATTCTGACGGTGGGAATGGGCCGCGCGGTCGGGTAATCACTCGGGAGAGCCTTGCTCTACCGAGTGGCCTCTACCTCGGCTTTACCAACTTTGCTGGCCTACTGGGAACTATTGCGCTCTCAGTATTTGCGGCACAGACCGCTCTTGAATACACCAACGGCACCTTGCGCAATTTGCTTGTTCGGCAACCTAAGCGGCTACTCCTTCTGGCAGGTAAGTATGTTGCGATGTGTAGCTTTGCTCTCCTGACAGTCATAGTGAGCGCCATTGGAAGTATCGGTATCTCGCTAGCGCTAGCAGGCACTAAAAATGTCGACACTGATGCATGGTTTACCAACGAATCCTTCCAACTGCTCTATTCCAACCTTGGAAATGTTTATCTCTCGGTTATCGCGTATGGAACGATTGGTATGGCGGTGGGAATAATTCTCCGATCCCCAATCTCGTCCATCGCTATCTCGCTGGCGTGGATCCTTATCTTGGAGGGCATTCTCTCCTTCACCGTTGATGGTTTAGATAAGTGGCTTCCGGGGCAGCTGATGAGTTTGATTTCGGAGAGCTCCAATGCAGAGATCAGTTACACATATGCCCTTGTTGGTTCGGGGATTTACTTGGCAGCATTCGGAGCGATTGCAACTGGGCTCTTTGTTAGGCGAGATGTTTCGAACTAGCGCTGAAAAGTCATAGGTTTCAATAAAGAACTGAGGTAGCATCAGAGTCATCAGCGATTTCGCTACGGATTTCGGCTAGAGGTGGCTATGAGTACGAAAGAAGCGCCAAGTAAAACTCCCAAACCAATAGTAGTTGCTAAGAATGTTCTCGTGCCGATGCGCGATGGCGTTGGATTGGCAACGGATATCTATCGACCAGCCGAAAATGGCGAGGGCTTGCCTGGTCCTTTTCCAACAATTTTATGTCGAACTCCCTATAACAAGAGTGATCTGAGATATATCGAGATTGGCGAATACTTTGCCACTCGTGGTTATGCGGTTGTACTCCAAGATCTTCGCGGTCGATATAAATCGCAGGGGATTGGCCAATACTTTCACACCGTAAATCCGCACGAAGGAATAGATGGTTATGACGCCATCGAATGGATCGCCAATAGGTCTTGGTCAAACGGGAAAGTCGGAATGGTAGGCAGCTCTTTTGCTGCGGTCACTCAGGTAGCAGCAGCCCTTGAGCGTCCGCCGCACTTAACGGCCATTTGGCCAGATGTCACCCCAACAAATAACTATTTCCATCAAGCGCGCGAAGGTGGCGCGATGCAGCTCCATATGTTTTGGGCGCTATTTGTCCATGCCCAAGATGAATTAGAGATTGCCGATAATCCTGCAGCACAGAAAATAGTCTGGGATGGCTTGCGCGATATGCGCAAACTAGTGACGCAAACTCCTTGGCAACCAGGGAAAACTCCACTTGCTGTGGTTCCACGACTTGAACAAGTCTTATTTGATTACTACACCAGAGGTGAGTACGACGAGTATTGGGCCCAGAAGTGCAATAACTTTGAAGCCTTCTACCCAGACCATGCTGATATACCTGGCTTCTATACCGGAGGCTGGTTCGACCCTTATGCGTTGGCGATGACTGATTACTACAGCGCGATGGCGAAGAAAAATAGCGCACCACAACGTTTAGTGATGGGGCCGTGGTCGCACGTTGGAATGCGAGGAGATTCAACATTTACTGGTGATGCTGATTTTGGACCGACAAGCGTCTGGGGAGTAGCTCATTATTTTGAGGAACAACTTCGTTATTTTGACCAACATTTGAAGGGGATATCCGAGCCTGCTAACTCCCATCCTGTTGAGATTTTTGTGATGGGCGGGGGCGATGGCCACAAGACCAGCGAGGGGAAGTATTTCCATGGCGGCAAGTGGCGAAGCGAGCAGCACTGGCCCCTTGAGCGGAGCAAGATAACCAAGTACTTCCTACATCCGGAGGGAAGATTAGAGCTACAGCCATCGAGCCAAAAAGAGGGCGCTCGCACTTACACCTTTGATCCAACAAACCCAGTCCCAACTGTGGGAGGGAGTTTATGCGGTCTGATGGAGATGCCAGAAGATAGTGGCAATCTCGATGATATGTGGGCGAGATTTCTCTCACCCGTTCTCAAACTTCGTCACATCGTAGGTATCGGCGGCATGAACCAGAGCGAGAGTCCAGAGATTTTTGGCAGCCAACCTCCATATCCCGCGCTTGCTGATCGAGCAGATGTTTTGGTCTTTGAAAGCGCGCCGCTTACTCACGATGTTGAGGTCACGGGCGTTATTACGGCAGATCTCTGGATCAGTTCAAGCGCGCTGGATACAGACTTCACAGTGAAAGTTATCGACCTAGCGCCTGCAAATTCAGATTATCCAGATGGCTACGCGCTTAACATCGTGGATTCAATTTTACGAGCGCGCTATCGCAATAGCTGGGAGCGCGAGGAGCTGATGGAGCCGGGCAAGGTCTATCCCATTCGAATAACGCTAGCGCCAACGAGCAACCTTTTTAAGGCAGGCCACAAGATTCGAGTCGACATCTCCAGCAGTAATTTCCCACGGTTGGACATCAATCCAAATACAGGGGAGCCAGTGGGTAAACACACCCACACTGTTCTGGCTAAGAACACAATCCACTGCAGCCCCAACTACCCGTCGGTGATTAACCTGCCGATAGTTGAGGCGTTAGCGTAGATAGAGCTCTTAGCTACTCCTTGACTGCTCCAGCGCTTAATCCGCTGACCATGTAGCGGTTGAAGAAGATGAAGATAATCACCATCGGCACGAGCGCATAGAGCGCGCCCGCCATTAGTTCACCCCAAAGGATGTTGTACTCACCTATGAGCTGACCGATACCGAGTGAAACGGTTTTCCTCGTGTCGGTATTGATAAAGGAGAGCGCGAAGAGATACTCGTTCCAACCGGCAATGAAGGCATAAATTGCAGTGGCTGCAACGCCTGGCCAGGCGATGGGGAGAATAACCGAGGTGAAGACCTTTATTCGTCCTGCACCATCAATGGCAGCTGCTTGATCTAGATCTTTTGAAATACCAGCAAAGTAGCCGCGCATCATCCACGTGCAGAAGGGGATAGTGAAGGAGACGTAGGTGATGATCAATGCAGAGATATTGTCGATTAATCCAACAGTCATGAAGATCTTGTAGTAAGGAATCAACAACATGATCGATGGGAAGAGCTGGGTTGCGAGCAAAAATGCCATATAGGTGCTGCGCCCACGGAAATTGAAGCGTGAAATTCCGTATCCAGCGAAAGTAGAGATACAGACCGAGATCAATGTGGCGCTACAGACGACAATCAGCGAGTTCTCTAAATATTGCAAGAATGGGTGCGTCGACCAGAGATTCTTGAAATTATAAAGAGTTGGCTCTGAAGGAATGATTTCAATCGGGGTGTCCCAGATGTCCTCTTCACTTTTGAGAGCAGTGGAGATCATCCAGAGGATAGGAATAAAAATCAGCGCGGTCATAAGAACGAGGACGCTGTAGGAGGCAAACCTCGTTACAAACTGACTGGTCTTCTTGTTGCTCATGACACCTAATTTTTGTTTATTCTGATTCATCACGTAGCACCCTCGCATAGATAAGGCTTGCAACCATAAGAATTACAAGAATGATTACCGATTCGGCCGCAGCTCTACCAAAGTTAAAGTTGGTGAAAGCTTGTAGATAAATTTCAAGGCTTACCGTCTCGGTGCTGCCGGCGGGGCCACCGCTAGTCATCAACCAGATGATTGTGAAGTGCTTGAACCACCATGCGGTCTCTAAAATGATTGCAACGAGAATAATAGGCTTTAAGCCTGGAAGTGTGATGTGGCGGAATTGTTGCCACTTGTTAGCCCCATCAATCGCTGCTGCTTCGTAGCGTTCTTGAGGGATGTTTTTCATACCGGCCATCATCATCAACATGACGATCGGATAGCCCTTCCAGATACAGACGAAAACTACACCGATAAATGCGGTGGTTTCTCGACCGAGGACATCAGTCTCGGTCTCGATCAAATTGAAGGTGAAGAGGAGATGATTAAGCAATCCAAAGAGCGGGCTAAAGATCCATTTCCAGATTAGTCCAACGACTACCTCTGGGAAGAGCCACGGGAGCATTAAAACTACTTTGAAGAAATTCACCATTGGAATTTTTTGGTTCACAATAACTGCGAGCAGAAGCCCGAGCACCATGTTTCCGATAACTACCGCGGCGGCAAAGAGAGTTGTTGTGGTGAGGGTGTCGTAGAACGCTGAATCAGAGATTAACTGCAGGTAATACTTGGCACCAACAAACTCCCATTCGTCGATGAGGTTTGTTTTTTGTGTGCTGATGAAAATGCCATAGGCCATCGGATAGATAACCAATGCGAACATAAAGAGCGCTGCTGGTCCGGCAAAGATATAGCCAGATCGCGACTCTCGCTTGGCAAATGCTGATTTCATCATTCCCCTTTTTCTCTTTTTTCTCTTTTTTCTCTCGTACAAAGTTATTCAAAAAAGGTCTCTCGCATTAGTAAAACTATAGGGTGAAGAATTCTTCACCCTATAGTTTTTTACTTTACTTTGGTTCAGATCAGGAGTTGTCGGCGATGATCTTCTTGATCTTCGCGTCTGCTTCTTTCTGAATTTGTTCAGGAGTCTTCTTGCCTTGGAAGGCTTCCGAGTATGCCTCGAAATCAACCTTCACAATGCTTCCGTTGAATCCTGCTGTTGGCTCGGTCCATAGGCCACCCTTAAGTGCGCCAATAAGTCCTTCAGCCATACCACCAGTGACTTGCTTATCCTTCTGAGCCTTTAGACGTGAAGGAAGTCGCCATTCGACCTTGTTGTAGGCCAATTGATACTTGGTGGAGAGTTGGAACTTGATGTACTCAATGGAGAGTGGCTTGTTCTTGCCAGCTTTCGACACTGCGTATCCAAGGTTTCCAAGGGTTGTTACAGGCTTCGCGCCGTTATTTGTTGGCATGACGAATCCTGCCAACTTGCCATCAAGTGATGGGTTCGTCTTCATGACGATACCTAGGGTGTGCGGACCAGTGATCATCATGACGCCCTTGCCAGTTGCAAGCTGTGCGCTCGCCTCTGGGTAGCCAGTCGTGGTGAATCCTGGAGGAACAACGCCTTCCTTGACTGCATCTTGGTACAACTTAAGTGCATCGAGATAGCCCTTTGTCATTGCGCCTGACTCCCACTTTCCAGCGGCAGTCTCGCGGTAGTTGTATCCACCGCTGTTACGAACGACCTGTGAGAAGCGACCTTGGCCGGAACCGTTTGGCGTACCAACGATTGCCCAACCATATTGATCGATCTTGCCATCTTTATCGGTGTCGACAGTGAGCTTCTTTGCTACAGCGAGGAACTCATCCCAGGTCTTCGGGAATGCAGGGTTTCCTGCAGCTGCCCATAGATCCTTGCGGTAGAGAACTCCAGTTGGGATACCAACCCATGGAGCGAAGAGCATCTTGCCGTTGAGTACTGACTCTTCGAAGAACATTGGATCCCAGCCACTGATGTAATCCTTGCCAAGTAGCGGAATCAAATCTTCAAATAGACGCATTTGAAGCGCTTTGCCAGTGAATGAGGTGAAGTGGACGTACATATCTGGCAAGTTTCCACCAATTGCCATGGTGGTGAGCTTCTGTGGCAAGTCGTTGGAAGGAATCGCGATGAATTCAACCTTCACATTTGGACATGCTTTCATGAAGTCATCAGCGATCTGCTGCTCAACAGCGCCGCCAACTTCCAAAATGATTGGAGTTGCAATACGAAGAGTTGTCGCGTTCTTCGGGCACTTTGGCTTGTAGAAGTCGTAAATCTCTTTCGCTGCAGCAGGCTTCTTCTTTGCAGGCTTCTTTGCAGCAGCTTGCGCAGAGATTGCACCCACACCGCTAATCAATAATGCAGCGGCGATTCCGGAGGCAAGGACCTTGCGGCTAATGCCAAACCGATTACGAGTTAGTTGCATTGTGTTCCTTTCAGATGACTGGACGGTCGTCACGTTCTGATTGTGAGTTTGGGACATCGCTACTTCTTTTTCGCGGATGCTTTAGCTTGAGCGTTGAGCTGAGCCTGAATTTTTGCGATTGCAGCAATCAAAGTCGCCTGTGTCTCGATGATCTGAGTTAGTTGATCTCCGAAGGAGTCAATCAGATTAGCTACAGCCGCCTGAAGGGTGGTTACCTGAGCAGCAAGAAGTTTCACATTGTCGTTGACTGTCGTAACGGATGTTTTAACTTCTGCGATTGCCGCTTCAGTAGCCGCATCAGCATGCGCTGATGATGCTCCAATTCCGCTCACTAAAATTGCAGCGGTAATGCTGGTGGCCAAAGCCTTTCGGGTTTTGCCAAACCGATTACGAGTTAATTGCATTGTGGTCCTTTCAGGTGGCCAACAGGTCACCAATTGATGAACATGTGGTGGGGAATTTCAGCGAACACTACCTGGGAGTTGACAGCAGAACCAGGGCAATTTGTGAGAAATTTTTAAGTTTTTTTGTTATCAAATTGTTATCTAGGCTTAATGTGCGGCCTACCAGCCAGTACGTTTTCGATGCTGAGAAATACTTAATAATTAAACTGTTGCGAGTGGGGCGGGTCGGGCTCGAACCGACGACGACCGGATTATGAGTCCGGGGCTCTAACCAACTGAGCTACCGCCCCGCGGCGGTAGCAAAAGGTTACCTCATGAATCTCAACGAATTAGTTGCGCGAATTAAGAATTAAGGTCTCCACGACCCGCCATCGGGAGTGCGCGAGGTCGTCCAGAGCGCAGGCCTGATGGCATTCTTATTATCTGGTGGAAATTGAGCGGCGAGCTTCTCGTCGATATCGATACCAAGGCCAGGCTTGTCATTGGCATAGAGATAACCGCCGCGAAGTTCTGGTGTTCCGGGGAAAACTTCCCTAATGAGATCTGATGGTCCCCACCACTCCTGAACGCCAAAGTTGTAGGAGCTCAAATCAATATGCAGGTTTGCTGCATGGCCAACCGGTGAGACATCTCCTGGTCCATGCCAAGCGGTTCGAATCCCAAATGCCTCACAGAGGTGTGCAAGTTTCTTTGCCGGAGTAATTCCACCAATCGTGCTGACATGGCAGCGAATGAAATCAATCAATCGATTTTGAATTAGCGGCAACCACTCTTGTGGATGGGTAAAGAGCTCACCCATCGCAACAGGTGTGGAACTCTGCTGGCGCATGATCGCAAACCAATCAATCGCCTCAGGGGAGAGCGCATCTTCCAAGAAGAAGAGGCGATAAGGTTCAAGATTTTTTGATAACCGAATCGCGTCAATCGGTGCTAGGCGCTCATGCACATCATGGATGAGTTCAATTTCTTCGCCAACTGCGTTTCGAATGTGGTCAAAGAGCTTGATGGTGTTTCGGGCATAGCCGTGCGGATCAAAATAAGTTCCTTCTGGTGCGCCATCAGGCAACTTCAGTTGATCGATTCGTCCACCATAGCCACCCCATTGGCAGCGCACATAGAGCAAACCCTGCTCCATATATTTACGAACATTATCTTCAACTTCAGCTAATGATTTTCCGTCGGCATGGCGGTAGACCGCAGCTCCTGCGCGGGCCTTTCCGCCGAGTAGGTCATACACTGGCATTCCGGCAACTTTTCCTTTGATATCCCAGAGCGCCATATCGATACCAGAGATTGAATTGTTCGTGATCGGACCATTTCGCCAATACGCGCTTACTTGGCAGGTCTGCCAAATATCTTCGATGTTTGCAACATCTTTACCGATGAGAAAGGGCTTGATGTACTCCTCGATCACTGTTGCAACTGCGAGATAGCGTTGCGTGAAGGTGGCGCAACCAAGGCCATAGAGACCTGGCTCGGAGGTCTCAATTTTGACTACGACAAGAGGAATCGTCTCAGGGGCGGTAAGGATGGTTCGGACATTGGTGATCGTGATTGGTTTCGACATGGCCAGCAGCCTATATGTCGGAATTATGAATAGTCAGCCATATTTGAGCTCTACCAAGTGACTCTGCCCAAAAAATTGGAATCCCAATCAGAAGTGGTCAATTTCGCCATTTCGAGCGCCTTTTGGGGAATACTCGGAGCTATGGCCCGCCCCGCTTGGCGAAAGTGCACGCTTCTGGCCGTAATTGTCGTAATGGCAACCGCACAATCGGCATTTGCAGAACCACTTAGGGTCTTTCCGATCGAGCAGAGCGAAAAGTGCGCGGTGAAATTCGCGCGGTATCACCATGATTACCCAGCAACGGACATCATCACCAATAAGGGGTGTGCTTTTCTGGCGCCAATAGATGGTGTAGTCGACGAGGTCAGTCGAAGAGATCGATGGAGCGGTAAGAGCAATCGTGGCACTGATCGAGGTGGATTATTTGTATCAATTATTGGCGTAGATGGGGTTCGATATTACGGCTCGCATCTTTCCAGAGTCGTAGATGATATTGCGCCAGGCGTTGAAGTAAGTGCGGGAGAGAAATTGGGAGAGGTAGGAACCTCTGGTTCAGCACGTGGAACTGCACCGCACCTACATTTTGGACTCTCATGGCCGACCGAAAAAGGAGATTGGAAGATTCGCCGAGGAGCGGTGCTTCCATATAAATATTTGAAGTCCTGGCAAAAAGGCGAAAAACTCTCGCCAGTCCCAGAGGTAATCCGAGCAAAATCGCAATCAGAGTGAGAATGTAATTCACCTACTTGATTCCCTTAGTTCACCTGGTTTTTCTCTTCTAGCCAGCTAGCCAGCTCAAGATACGAGACGAACGGGGTCAGGTGTGGCTCCAGAACTTTTTGAGGAGAGCTGGAAATGCTTGCGAATGAGCGCCACAAAGTAATCGTCTGTTCGTTTTATACCGAAGATGAGTATTACTCGGCACATGCAGAGAAGTTGATTGAGAATCTTGAAAGGCTCGGCGTTCATTACGAAGTTTCAATTATGGAGAAGCAGTCTGGGGAGGATTGGGCAGATATTTGTCGGAAGAAAGTTGGGTTTCTTGCAAGTATCTGTGCGAAGCACCCAGATAAGAAAGTGTTTTGGATTGATGTTGATTGTGAGTTACTCGAAATTCCTGAATTCATAATTAATTCAACGGCAGACATTATTGGATTTCAGAGAAGTTTTGGATCACCGCTCAATATTGGTTATCAAAATCGAACTCGCTTTTGGGAACCTTGCTTTTGGGGAGTCAACAACACTCCGCAAGGCCGTAAAATGATTGAAGATGCCTACTTGCTGGAGCAAAGTTCTCCAATTAAAGCCACGGACGATTACTTTTTCGAAGAAGGTTGGCGCGCAAATGCGAGTAATTTAACTTTCCAATTGATTCCCTCAAGTGCGGTCGCAAATCGGGGAGATGAACTTGAGAGTTCACGGCCAGTA
>JBIJBY010000129.1:0-3227 GCA_044344975.1 Candidatus Nanopelagicaceae bacterium
GGAGGCGATTAAGGAGAAGAGCGCAGTAACAACCCAGGTTGAAGCGCTCAGATTTCGTTTCCTACCAGTGAACACGCACTCAAGGCTACGGAAAAGCAGATATCAACGCACCTTAGGGTTCTACAAGTGGCGCTTCTTCAGTAAACTCTCAGATATGGAATATACAAATTTGGGACGATCTGGACTCTCTGTTAGCCGCCTCTGCTTAGGCACAATGAATTTCGGTCCAGAGACCGATGAACCTACCTCGCACGCAATCATGGATCGCGCTCTCGACGTCGGACTGAACTTCTTCGACACCGCAAATAGATATGGCGCACCGCAACATGGTCGAACTGAAGAGATCATGGGGCGTTGGTTTGCAAAGGGTGGCGGACGTCGCGAGAAAGTTGTCCTTGCCACCAAACTCTATGGTGAGATGAGTGGCTTCGGTGATATTCCACTATGGCCAAATAATAAATGGCTCTCTGCGCTCAACATTCGTCGCGCATGCGATGCAAGCTTGAAGCGTATGCAAACTGATTACATCGATCTTTACCAAATGCACCACATCGATCGCACCACGCCATGGGAAGAAATCTGGCAGGCGATGGAAGTTCTTACCCAACAGGGAAAAATTATCTATGTGGGAAGTTCCAATTTCGCCGGTTGGCATTTGGTGCAAGCGCAACAAGCAGCAGAGAAGCGAAACTTCATGGGACTTGTCTCTGAGCAATCTTTTTACAATTTAGTAGTTCGCGATATCGAGCGCGAATTAATCCCAGCTGCGCAACATCTTGGCATCGGTATCTTGCCGTGGTCACCACTTCATGCAGGAATGCTCGGTGGCGTAATTAAGAAGGTAAAGGAAGGCAAACGTCGTCTTGAAGCGCGTTCTGCTGAAACGCTTGAGAAGCTTCGCCCGCAAGTAGAAAAATGGGAAGCGCTCTGTGACACATGGGGTCTACTTCCTGGTGATGTCGCGCTTGCCTGGTTATTACATCAACCGGCGGTCACTGCGCCAATTATCGGACCGCGAACAATGGAACAATTTGATGCATCACTTCGCGCACTCGAAATTAAATTGAGCGCTGAGCAACTTGCTGCCATCGAAGCGATCTTCCCAGGAAATAAAACGCATCCCGAGCATTACGCCTGGTAAGCGGAATCGTTTCCCACGTTCCGCCATCCGAGATGCTTCGTTGTTCTAATAAATAGGTCGAGATACGCTGACGCCCATGAAATTTGATAAGTCAAAGGCTGCATGGGAAGCAGGCGCTGCCTATGTAGCAGGTGGAGTTAATAGCGGATATCGCACCGGGCTCCGGCCACACCCGCTGGTCTTTCAAAAGGCCTACGAAGCACACCTTGTTGATCTCGATGGCAATGATTTTATCGATTACTTCCTCGGCATGGGGCCGATGATCCTCGGCCATAGCCCTAAAGAAGTTGTTGCTGCTGCAACAAAGCAATTAAACGAGAGCTTGCTCGTCGCCGGACAAACGCCTCTGGAATATGAAGCAGCAAAAATCATCACTGAACTTGTTCCAGCCGCAGAATTGGTTCGCTTTAACTCATCGGGTGCAGAAGCAGTTCAATCTGCACTTCGCGTCTCCCGCGCTTTCACCGGCAAGAAAAAAATAATTAAATTTGAAGGGCATTACCACGGTTGGTTCGACAACGTTCTCTGGAGCGTAAGCCCCAACCCTGATGAAGCAGGCGATCCACTTACGCCAACGCCACTTCCTGGCACGTTAGGCCAAGAAGAGGAAGAGAATCTCATCGTCCTACCGTGGAATAACGCAGATGTGATTGAACGTGAATTAGCAAAAGGTGATGTGGCTGCAGTCATCATGGAACCCATCATGTTTAACACTGGTGGCGTACTTCCGCTTCCTGGCTACCTCGAGCGAGTGCGTGAACTGACGACAAAATATGGCGCTGTCTTTATTTTTGATGAGGTCATCACCGGCTTTAGAGTTTCCAGCGGTGGTGCACAACGAGTGCTTGGCATAACTCCCGATCTCACAATTCTTGGAAAAGCGCTAGCTAATGGTTTTGCTGTTGCTGCAATTGTTGGCAAGAAAGAGATTATGGATCTCATTGGCGATGCAAAAGTCATGCATGGTGGAACATATAACTCACAATCGGTTTCGATGGCAGCAACAGTTGCAACGTTAAAGCTCTTGCAATCTGAGGCACCGCACCAGGCAATCGCAAAAACTGGAACTGCACTCATGGAAGGTCTACGCGAACTCTTCACTAAACACGGTGTTGCACATGAGATTGTTGGTTATCCAGCGGTCTTCAACGTTCGTTTTGATTTACAGGGACCTACGGATTACCGAAGCGCTATGAAAGCTAATCGCGCGAAATATCTAGATTTTGCATTTGAACTACTACAGCGCGGCGTTCGAATCTTGCCCCGAGGAACATGGTTCCTCTCTTGCGCTCACACCGATAGCGACATCGCAAAGACACTTGCGGTTGTCGATGAAGTGCTTGGCTTACGCACCACCTGATTTACGCTGGACATTCTGTCGCGCTATTCCGCCACGTTGCTGTGCACCAGAAATTTTTGGTCCGGAACTACCGCCACCTTTTCCAGGGTTGCCCCCTTTGCCCTTCTTCTTCTCGAGGGCAGCAAGGAACTTCTCGCGCTGTGGATCAGGAGTACCCGAATTAGTCATAGGTACAGGGTACTTGAGCGGGCGGGTTAACCCTGCGGAAGATTCTTGAGGAGATTGCGAACTTCGCTCTCGCGGTAGCGGCGATGGCCGCCAAGGGTGCGGATTGAAGTGAGCTTGCCGGCCTTAGCCCAGCGGGTCACCGTCTTTGGGTCAACGCGAAAGAGCGAGGCAACCTCGGAGGGGGTGAGTAGCTTCTCGGTCTCGATCTGTCGTTGCATAACCGCAGGTTAGACCCTTATCCGCATTGTGAAAAGGCTAAAGCGGGTATTTCCCGCATATGTCAGACAACTCTGACCAATATGACTTTTTTTCCATCCAGAAATCTATCAAAATCAAAATTTCGCGAGGATTCCACCATCGGGAGTGATCGACGAGCCAGTAATGAAACTTGCGCCGCGCGAGAGCGCAAAAGAGACTACATCGGCAACCTCCTCTGGCTCGGCAATCCGGCCAATCGCATTGTCGCTAGTGGGAAAACCTAACTCAGCGAGCGATTTACCCTCGCGCTCTGCATGTTGTTGCAACATCGGAGTATTGGTTGCGCCTGGATGAATCGAA